>NZ_JAAKXB010000010.1:0-165052 GCF_029479985.1 Aeromonas sp. A600620
TCCCATGCCGAACTCAGAAGTGAAACGCGGTAGCGCCGATGGTAGTGTGGCATTCGCCATGCGAGAGTAGGACACTGTCAGGCACCTATTTAGAAGAGGCCTCCCATTCGGGAGGCCTTTTGGCATTTCTGCGCTCCAAAAATCTGCACCGCCGCCGGCATTTTAGTAAAAGTGCTGGGCTATCAAGGGATTGCCCGTTACTCTTTAGCCGTTACCGATTAACACGTGATGCTGCCAGCGAGGTATTGATGGCTACGTTGAAGGAAATTGCACAGGAGGCGGGGGTTTCTCTCGCCACGGTATCCCGGGTACTGAACGAGGATCCCAGCCTGAGCGTCAAGGAAGAGACCAAGCAGCGGATCTTCGAAATTGCCGAACGGCTGGAGTACAAGACCAGTAGCGCCCGCAAGGGGGTGCACAAGAGCAAGCTGCACTTTCTGGTGGTCTATGCCTATCCCCAGAGTACCGAGGTCAACGACCCTTACTATCTCGCTATCCGTTATGGCATCGAGACCCAGAGTGCCCGCCTCAATATCGAACTGACCCATCTCTACAACTGTGGTGAAGGGCGTGAATTGAGCGCCGTGGATGGCATTCTGGTGGTCGGCACACTCACAGCCGAACGTCTCGTCCAGCTCAGGGCTTGTTCTAGCCAGCTGGTGTTTGTCGACTGCCGTTCACAGGGAGAGTTCGACTCGGTCGATGTGGATCTCGCCCTGATCAGCCAGCAGGTCGTCGATTACTTCATCGCGCAGGGGCACCAGCGTATCGGTTATATCGGTGGCCAGGATGAGAATCCTGATCTGCGCGAACTGGCCTTCCGGGATTATGGCCAGCGGCTGGGGGTGGTGCAGGAGAGCGATCTCTATCGCGGCGACTTCTCCAGCGCCTCCGGCTACCAGTTGGCGAAGGAGATGCTGGCAGGGGATTGGCCCAAGGCGCTGTTCGTCGCCTCCGACTCCATCGCCATTGGTGTGCTGCGTGCCATTCATGAGAAGGGACTGGCGATTCCCCAGCAGATCGAGCTTATCAGCGTCAACGATATTCCGACCGCCAAGTTCACCTTCCCGCCGCTCTCCACGGTGCGGATCCACTCCGAGTTGATGGGCTCCCAGGGGGTCAATTTGCTGGTTGAGCGGCTGCGAGATGAGCGGGATATTCCCCTTCGGGTGCTGGTACCGAGCAAGTTGACCCTGCGTGGCACCACCCGCTGATTTTAGTAAAATAAGTCACTTTTTAGTCGCGCCATCTTGCGGTGGTGCGACACCTCTCCCAAGCAAACCTCTTTCCCATATCATCCAGTAACTTCATATCATATTGTTTTATAGTTGATTTTATTGCTAGCCAGCCAACTCTTATCAACATCCATGCCACTCATCCATATCTTGCCCTCCTTTATCTCCCGCTTCTGATCTCGCTCACAAAACCATCTGTTCATTGTGATCAGGTTAAAACTTTACCAATCCAAAGCTGATATTTAGTAAATGTTTATCTAGAGTTTACCCAGTTAACGTTGCCTTGTTCCGGGAGGACATGTGAATAACTGGGAAAACGTCCAATTCGTTGGTGAAAACAGGCTGGCTCCGCGCGCCTACTTCTTCTCTTATGCCGACCACGCGCTGGCGGCCACTATGCAGCGCGAGCTGAGTCGCCGTTTTCTGAGCCTTGGCGGCCAGTGGCAGTTCCACTACTTCGACCACCCCCTGCAGGTGCCGGAGGCCTTCTATCACAGCCCCATGAGCGAGTGGGGCCAGATCACCGTGCCCAACATGTGGCAGATGGAAGGACATGGTCAGCTGCAGTACACCGACGAAGGTTTTCCCTTCCCCATCGACGTGCCCTTCGTGCCGACCAACAACCCCACCGGCGCTTATCAGCGCAGCTTCATGCTGAGCCCGGCCTGGGACGGCGAGCAGGTGATCATCAAGTTTGACGGGGTGGAGACCTACTTCGAGGTCTATGTGAACGGCCACTATGTCGGTTTCAGCAAGGGGAGCCGTCTCACCGCCGAGTTCGATATCAGTGCCTATGCCAAGGTTGGCGAAAACCTGCTGTCGGTGCGGGTGATGCAGTGGGCGGACTCTACCTATATCGAAGATCAGGACATGTGGTGGATGGCGGGGATCTTCCGCGACGTCTATCTGGTGGGCAAACCGGCCGCCCATGTGCAGGACTTTTTCATCCGCACCGCGCTGGCCGACGACAACCGGAGCGCGACCCTGAGCTGCGATATCCAGCTGGAGAACCTGGGGGCAGCAGCCCGTGATCACCGTCTGGTCTGGTCCCTGCTGGATCAGGGCAGCGAGATCGCCAGCGGCTCGCTCGATCATCTCGCCATCGACGGCAAGTGTGATTGCCGCTTCACGCTGGATCTGGCCAACCCCCATCTGTGGAGCGCCGAAGATCCTTACCTCTACCAGCTGCAACTCTCCCTCTACAACGGTCAGGGAGAGCTGCTGGAAGTGATCCCGCAGCGAGTCGGGGTGCGTGAAATTACCGTCAAGGATGGCCTCTTCCATGTCAACGGTCACTACCTCAAGCTGCACGGGGTGAACCGTCACGACAACGACCACCTCAAGAGCCGTGCGGTCGGCATGGATAGGGTGGAGCGCGATATCGTGTTGATGAAGCAGCACAACCTCAACTCGGTGCGCACCGCCCACTACCCGAACGACCCGCGTTTCTACGAGCTGTGCGACCAGTACGGTCTGTTCGTGATGGCGGAGACCGACGTGGAGACCCACGGTTTTGCCAACGTCGGCGATCTCAGCCGCATCACCGACGACCCCTTCTGGGAGCCGGTGTTCGTGGATCGCATTGAGCGCCACGTGCACGCCCAGAAGAACCACCCCTCCATCATCATCTGGTCCCTCGGCAACGAGTCCGGCTACGGTTGCAACATCAGAGCCATGTACCAGCGCTGCAAGGCGATCGACCCGACCCGGCTGGTGCACTACGAAGAGGATCGCGATGCCGAGGTGGTGGATGTGGTCAGCACCATGTATTCCCGCGTCTCCCAGATGAACTGCTTCGGCGAGTTCCCGATGGCGAAGCCACGCATCCTCTGCGAATACGCCCACGCCATGGGCAACGGCCCGGGTGGCCTCAGCGAATACCAGCAGGTGTTTGACCGCCATCCCCACATTCAGGGTCACTACATCTGGGAGTGGTGCGATCACGGCATCCTGGATCAGGACGAGCAGGGCCGCCCCGTCTACAAGTACGGCGGCGACTACGGCGACTACCCCAACAACTACAACTTCTGCATGGATGGCCTCATCTATCCGGATCAGACCCCGGGGCCGGGCCTGCGCGAATACAAGCAGGTGATCTGCCCGGTCAAGGTGCGGGCACTGGATCTGGCGAGTGGCCGGCTTGAGCTGGAAAACCGCTACTGGTTCTCCAGTCTCGACGACATCCGTCTGCTGGTCGAAGTGAAGGCTGAGGGCGAGCTGCTGGCCAGCCAGCAAATCCGGCTGGAAGGGATTGCCCCCGGTGCCACTACTGAGCTGCAACTCGAATTGCCCACGCTTGATGGGCGGGAAACCTTCGTCCAGCTGCGGGTCATCAAGGTCACCGCTACCCGCTACAGTGCGGCGGAGCACGAGCTGGGCCAGTACCAGTTCCGGCTGAAAGAGTCGACTCGCCAGCTGCGGCCCTTCGCCAATCCCAGCGCCACGGCGTTGCAGATCGCCGATGAGCGCCTCGCGCTGACCTTGAGCGGCAGCGGCTTTGCCCTGCGCTTCTCACGCCTCGACGGCAAGCTGGTGAGCTGGCAGCAGGATGGTATCGAGCTCATCGAGCGAGCCCCACGCCTCACCTTCTTCAAGCCGATGATCGACAACCACAAGCAGGAGTACGAGAGCCTGTGGCACCCGAACCACCTGCAGATCATGCAGGAGCACTTCCGCACCTTAAGCTGGCGCCAGCTGGGTGACGCGGTCGAGGTGACGGTGGAGAGCCTGATCGCGCCGCCGGTGTTCGACTTCGGCATGCGCTGCCGCTACGTCTACACCCTGAGCCCGAACGGCCAACTGCACGTGGCCCTATCCGGTCAGCCCTACGGCGGTTATGACGACATCATTCCCAAGATTGGCTTCGAGCTGGGCATTCGTCAGGATCTCGACCGGGTGCACTACTACGGCATGGGGCCGGGCGAAAACTATCAGGACAGCCGCCAGAGCAACTGGATCGACAGCTTCCAGAGCACAGTCGGCGAGATGTGGGAGCACTACCCCTTCCCGCAGGACAACGGCAACCGCCAGCAGGTGCGCTGGGCGACCCTGACCAACCGTCACGGTGCCGGTCTCTACGTGCGACCCGATGCCCCCATCAACCTGAGCGTCTGGCCCTACAGCTGGGAGCATATCCACGCGGCGCAGCACATCAACGAGCTGGAACCCTGCGGTTATCTCACCCTCAATCTGGATCACAAGGTGCTGGGGCTCGGCTCCAACTCCTGGGGCTCCGAGGTACTGGACTCCTGGCGGGTGCGCTTCGAGCCATTCAGCTTCGGCCTGACCCTGCTGCCCATCGCCCGTGGCAACCTCAATCCGGCTGCTCTGGCCGGGCTCGATCTCACCATCAACGGCGGGAGGAACCTCGTATGATCACCCTGGACAACCTGACCCTGTTCAAAAACATCTACCGGGAGGGCAAGAAGTGGGGCCGCTGCGTGGAGGCCATCAACAACCTGCCGAACCTCAAACCCGGCATCTGCCACTCCATCGGTGACTCCCTCACCTACCGCTTGCAGGAGGGGGCCAGCCCGGCCGCCTCGTTGTTCGAGGGGCAGCGCCGTTACTTCGACGTTCACTACTACCTGGAAGGGGCAGAGATGGTGGAGTGGGCCCTCAAGTCGGAGCTGCGGGTCGAGCAGGCCTATGACGACACCACCGACCGCGAGTGGCTGGCCGGCGAGGTGCGTGAGCGCCAGCAGGTCGGCAATGGTCAGGTGGTGATCTTCGAGAACGACGAGGCCTACCGATTCGTCGGCGACAGCCCGGTGCGCAAGGTGATCATCAAGGTCACCGTCGAAGGCGGCTACTTCAAAAACAAATAACAAGCCGCCGGTTCTGCACTGATAAAAGCCGGAAGGGCGGGGCTCACCCTACACATCATGCCCCGCCCTTTCGCTGAGATAACTACAGGTCTGGAGATGCACCATGTCTGATTCCAAACGCAATACGATAGGCAAGTTTGGTCTGCTGTCGCTCACCTTCGCGGCGGTATTCAGCTTCAACAACGTCATCAACAACAACATCGAGATCGGTCTGGCCTCGGCCCCGATGTTCTTTCTGGCCACCATTTTTTACTTCATTCCGTTTTGCCTGATCATTGCGGAGTTCGTGTCACTGAACAAAAACTCCGAAGCGGGGGTGTATGCCTGGGTGAAGAGCTCCCTCGGCGGGCGCTGGGCCTTTATCTCCGCCTATACCTACTGGTTCGTGAACCTCTTCTTCTTCACCTCGCTGCTGCCGCGGGTTATCGCCTACGCCTCCTATGCCTTTCTCGGCTACGAGTACATTCTCACTCCGGTGGCGACCACGGCATTGAGCATGGTGCTGTTTGCCTTTGCCACCTACGTCTCCACCAACGGCGCCAAGATGCTCGGTCCCATCACCTCGGTGACCTCGTCCCTGATGCTGCTGCTGACCCTCTCCTACATCCTGCTGGCGGGTGCGGCACTGGTGGGCGGCGTGCAGCCGGCCGACCCCATCACGGTAGAGGCCATGGTTCCCGATTTCAGCTGGGCCTTCCTCGGCATCACCACCTGGATCTTTATGGCAGCCGGTGGCGCCGAGTCGGTGGCGGTCTACGTCAATGACGTGAAAGGGGGCTCCAAATCCTTCGTGAAGGTGATCATCGTCGCCGGGATCTTTATCGGGGTGCTCTACTCCATCGCATCGCTTTTGATCAACGTGTTCGTCCACAGCGACACCCTTAAATATACCGGCGGCTCGGTGCAGGTGTTTGAAGGGCTGGCAGCCTACTTCGGCCTGCCGGAGATCCTGATGAACCGCTTCGTCGGGCTGGTCTCCTTCACCGCCATGTTCGGCTCCCTGCTGATGTGGACGGCGACTCCGGTGAAGATCTTCTTCTCCGAGATCCCGGCCGGCATCTTCGGCAAGAAAACCGTCGAGCTGAACGAGAACGGCGTGCCCGCCCGTGCAGCCTGGATCCAGTACCTCATCGTGCTGCCGCTGATGGTGATCCCGACTCTGGGCTCCAACACCGCGCAGGATCTGATGAACACCGTCATCAACATGACCGCCGCTGCCTCCATGCTGCCGCCGCTGTTCATCATGCTGGCCTACCTCAATCTGCGTTTGAAGCTCGACCACCTGCCGCGGGAGTTCAGGATGGGTTCGCGCACCACCGGTATCGCCGTGGTCTCGGTGCTGATCGCCATCTTCTCGGTGGGCTTCCTCGCCTCCACCTTCCCGACCGGCGCCGACATCATGACCATCATCTTCTACAACGTCGGCGGGATCGTGATCTTCCTTGGCTTCGCCTGGTGGAAGTACAACCGCTACGAAGCCTCCCTCAGCGCCGAAGCGCGTGCCAAAGAGGCCCAGCCGACAGCGCAGGTTGCCATGCAGACGCCATAGGCACTGAATTGAATCCCAATCAAACCGGGTGGCCGTTGGCCACCCGCAAACCGTTGAACCAGAAAAGGAAAAGAGCATGAGCGAGACGATCGAGTTTGCCGAATTCAAGCGGGTCGAGATGAAGGTGGGCAAGGTACTGGAGGTGGTGCGTCACCCCGGTGCCGACAAACTCTACATCGTCCAGATCGACGTGGGTGGCGAGCGGCCGCTGCAGACCGTCACCAGTCTGGTGCCCTACTACAGCGAAGAGGAACTGATGGGCAGCGAGGTGGTGGTGCTGACCAACCTCAAGCCCACTAGGATGCGCGGCGAGCGTTCCGAGTGCATGTTGCTCTGCGCCGAGACCCCGGACGAGAGCCAGAGCGTGCTGTTGCAGCCGCGGGTGCCGATGGCGCCGGGCACTCCGATCGTCTGAATGGTATTGCGAGCTGGTGCGGGAGACTGCACCGGTTCACCAACGAGGCCGTCCACGCGGCCCGATCATAACAACAGAGTAAAGCGCGGGGCCGACAGACCCTTGCCGAACACACCACAGAGTCACAGCGTTACCCGCAGGGAGCGCAAGTCCACTGGAGGACACCATGTCTGAATCCGTACGCGGCACCATAGGCAAGTTTGCCCTGTTGTCGATGACCTTTGCCGCCGTGTTCAACGTGCGCAACATCGTCAACAACAACATCGAGCTGGGGCTCAGCTCCGCCCCCATCTTCCTGCTGGCGACCATCGTCTACTTCATCCCGTTTGTTTTCATCATCGCCGAGTTCGTCTCGGCCAACAAAAACTCCGAGTCGGGGATGTACGACTGGCTGAAAAAGCCGCTCGGCACCCGGATGGCCTATCTGGGTTCGTTTCTCTACTGGTTCGTGAACCTGTTCTGGTTCGTCTCCCTGCTGCCCAACGTCATCGCCTACGCCTCCTACGCCATGCTGGGCTATGAGTACAGCTTCTCGCCCATGGTCACCTCGATCATCTCCATCGTGCTGTTTGCGGCGGCGACCCACATCTCCACCAAGGGGGCGAGCTGGCTTGGCAAGATTGCCGAGATCGTGGCCTACGGGGTGTTTGCCCTGTTCGCCATCTATGTGCTGGGCGCCCTGATGGCCCTGAGTGGCGATCATGTGCCGGCCCAGCCCATCACGCTGGAGGCGATGACTCCCACCGTCAACTGGGCGACGCTCGGCATCATGTGCTGGATCTTCCAGGCGGCGGGCGGTGCCGAAACGGCAGCGGCCTACCTCAATGATGTGAAGGGGGGCCAGAAGTCCTTTATCAAGGTGATCATCAGTGCCGGTATCGTCATCGGTGCCATGTATGCGGTCGGTTCCCTGCTGGTGAACGTGTTCGTACCGCGCGAGAGCCTCACCTATGCCGGCGGCATGGTGGAGATCTTCACCGGCATGGCGCAGTACTTCGGGCTCTCCGAGGCGCTGGTGGGCCGCTTCGTCGGCGTGGTGCTGTTTATCGCCATGTTCGGCTCCATGATGATGTGGACCTCGGCGCCGGTGAAGATCCACTTCTCCGAGATCCCGCAGGGGGTTTACGGTGAGAAGACCACCCAGCTCAACGAGCACGGCGTGCCGGTGCGCGCCGCCTGGTGGCAGTTTGTCTTCGTGTTCGCGATGCTGGTGGTCAACGGTTTCGGCTCCGAGTCGGTGCAGCAGATGATGAACACCGCCATCAACCTCACCGCCGGTACCGCCATGTTGCCGCCGATCTTCATCATGGTGGCCTACTTCGTGTTCCGCTGGAAACATGACGACACCCCCCGCGACTTCCGCATGGGGTCGCGCAAGTTCGGGATGGGCGTGGTGTCGGTGCTGATCGCCATCTTCGTGGTGAGCATGAGCGCCTCCGCCTTCCCGGCCGGGGTGGATCTGGTGCGCGCCTTCTTCATCAACGTCTTCATGACCGCGGTCTTCTCGGCGCTGGCCTACTGGTGGATCTCCCGCTTCGAGAAGCGGCAGGCCCGCAAGCTCGGTGGCAATGAGAAGAAAACCGGCAACGGCAAGCTGGCCAGCCAGCGCTGATCGGCTGGGTGAAAAAGCGTGACGGGCGGCCTTGGTCGCCCGTTTTTTTATCCATTTTTAGCCGTTTTGGAGCTGTCACAGCCGTTTTATCGTCAACTTTTGCTACTCGATATGGCGAAGGCGTTAAGCATTGATGAACAATTATTCGCCGCTCAACTTTGCGCCTCTCCGTTATCGGGGTAAGCTGGAGGTTCGTTTTAGCGGGAGGTGCCAGACATCTCCCGCTCTGTTTCTTGTCCTCCCCAATCCTGACTGTCGCCATGGCTGCAGGATGCCCTTCTGATGGAGACCTTTCGTGCGTCTGGATCCCTTTACTGTTGTGCTGATTGCGGTGGTCACCCTGGCCTCCCTCTTTCCCTGCGAGGGGCAGGTGGCCGTCTGGTTCGGTCTGCTGACCAAGCTGGCGGTGGCGCTCTTGTTCTTCATGCATGGCGCCAAGCTGTCGCGCCAGAACCTGCTGGCGGGCCTCGGCCACTGGCGGCTTCATCTGGTGGTGATGCTCAGCACCTTCGTGCTCTTTCCGCTGCTGGGGCTGCTGCTCACCCCGCTGGTGCCGAGCTGGCTGAGCCCGGCCATCTACCTTGGCTTCCTCTATCTCTGCGCTCTGCCTGCCACCGTGCAGTCGGCTATCGCCTTTACCTCCATGGCTGGCGGCAATGTGTCGGCGGCGGTGTGCAGCGCCTCGGCCTCCAGCATCCTCGGTATCTTTCTCTCGCCGGTGCTGGTGGGGATGATGATCCACGTACAGGGGGAGGGGATCGACACCTGGCACTCCATCCAGTCCATCATGATGCAGCTGATGCTGCCTTTTGTGGTGGGCCACCTGTCGCGTCCGCTCATTGGCCGCTGGGTCGACAGCCACCGGCCGCTCATCGGCAAGCTGGATCAGAGCTCCATCCTGCTGGTGGTCTATGTGGCCTTCAGCGAGGCGGTGGTGCAGGGGATTTGGCACCAAGTGGGCTGGTACGATCTGGCCAGTATCGTGCTGCTGAGTTGCGTCTTGCTGGCGCTGGTGCTCTGCTGGAACGTCTGGATCAGCCGTCGCCTCGGCTTCGACAAGGCGGACGAGATCACCATCGTATTCTGCGGCTCCAAGAAGAGCCTCGCCAACGGGGTACCCATGGCCAACGTCATGTTCCCCGCCGCCAGCGTCGGGGTGATGGTGCTGCCGCTGATGATCTTCCACCAGATCCAGCTGATGGTCTGCGCCGTGCTGGCCCGCCGCTATCATGAGCAGGGGCATTGATACTCGCGCCATTTTGACTGCCATGAAAAGAGGGAGGCCCGTTGGCCTCCCTCTTTTCATCTGCATGTCGACCGGCGTGCTAGCGTTTGCGCCAGACGGTCAGCTGCGCCACCGTGTGCTGGTATTTGCGGGCGGTCTCGCGGATGACGAAAGGCACATCCCGCGGCGGGCAGTGCTCCTCGAACTCCGCCGCCAGCAGCCGTTGCAGCGCCTGATAGGTGGTGAGCGCCTCGCCGTTTTCACGAATGCCGCCGAGCCAGTTGGCGGGCGGAGTATATTCCGCCAGCCAGGTATAGGGGCTGGTGAGCACCAGCAGGCCACCGCTGCGCAGCCGGGGAGCGATATCCCGCAGGAAGCGGGCGGGCTCCCGCAGCCGGTCGATCAGGTTGGAGGCGAGCACCAGATCGTAGTGGTCATATTTGGGCTTGAGGTTGCAGGCATCCCCCTGACTGAAGTGGATGCGCTCAGCCTGACTCGCCCCCAGCCCGTGGCTCGACAGGCGTGCCTCGCAATACTCCACCAGTTCACCCTCCAGCGGAATGGCGTAGCGGAAGCTGTCCTGGCTGGCGAGGGCCAGCGCCACATCGATGAAGCGGGCCGAGTAGTCGACCCCGTCCACATGCTGGAAGTGGCGAGCCAGTTCGAAGCTGGCGCGGCCGGTGGCACAGCCGATATCCAGTGCCCGCTGGTGGTTGCTGCACAGCTCGCCAGCAAGATCAGCAAGCGTCTTGGCGTAGTTGGCGACCCCGAAGTGGCTGGGGCCGTACTGGAAGTCGAGGTACTGAGCGACCAGCGTGTCGGTTTCATAGGGATTCACGATAACGGGTTCCTGATAACGGGAGACCAGATAGCGGAAACCCGCATGCTGGAAGAAGTGACGCCGAAAGGCGTAACGGGATGATTTGAGCGCTTCGTTACCTGTGCTGATCCAGCTGCCCCCCTTGATCAGGGTGTGCTTGCCATCAAAGGTCGGGGTGGAGAAGTCGTCGTAGAGCGGGTGGATTTTAAAGCCGTCGAAGCCATCGATGGCGGTGCTGGTCCACTGCCAGACATTGCCCACCAGATCGAAGAACTCCCCTTGCGGGCAGGCATCCACCGGGCAGGAGGAGGCAAAACGGGCCAGATTGATATTGCCGGGGGCCTCTGTCCAGTCCGGCTGATCGCCGGGTAGCTGCTCGCGCAGCAGCTGCCACTCCGCCTCGCTCGGCAGCTGGATGGGGAGTCCGGTCCGGGCCGCCTTCCAGCGGCAGAAGGCAGCCGCTTCCAGCTGATTCACCTCGACCGGCCAGTCCCAGGGCATGGCGACCTGCTCGGTCATCAGCCGCAGCTGCAATTGTTCGGGCTCGGTGGGATCACCCACCCAGAAGGTGGGCATCTGCGCCTTGGCGTACTGGCACCAGCCCCATCCCTCCTCATCCCACCACTGTTGTTGGCCATAGCCGCCCGCCTGGACGAAGGCGAGGTACTCGGCATTGCTCACCAGCATGCGGCTGGCCTGAAACGGGGCCAGCTCGATCTGGCGCTCGCCATATTCGTTGTCCCAGCCGTAGGTGGCGTCCTGCTTGCCAAGGCGCACCTTGCCGCCGGCCACCGGCAGCAGGCTGTTGGCGGGCACCTGATCAATGCGGTGGCGTGCTTCGGCGCAGGCGGGCCAATAAGGCTGCGGCCGCACCCAGGCGATCGGCAACTGGCGGATCAGCACGCTGGAGGTCTCGAGGTGGATGCGCTCGTGCTCTATCCCCATCAGGATCACCCAGGCCGGACTCTGCCAGTCGATGGGCAGGGTGAGCGGCATCTGGCGGATGAAGTCGCACACCAGCGAACGGACTTTGGCCCGATAGCTGCGCAGCTCGCTAACTTTGGGCCAGTCGTAGTGGGTCTCGTCCAGATCGTCCCAGCTCATCTCGTCCACCCCGATGGCGACCATGGCCTCGATGCGGGCATCCAGCCGCTGATCGATCAGGCGTGCCGCCAGCAGCTTGTTGATAAAGAAGGCGGCGGTGTGGCCGTAGTAGAAGATGAGCGGGTGGCGCAGCGGGATCGCCTTGTTGAACCAGGCCCGCTCATCGGCCAGACAGTCGAACAGCGAGTCGTAGAGATCGAAGGTCTGGCAGAAGTAGGCGAGCAGCTCGCGCCGTTTCTGCTCGGGATCGCTGCCGGTCAGCAACGGGGTGCGAGTCGGTTCCGGCAGACCGGTGGCGGTGGCATAGAGAGGGCTTGCTTGGGTCACGCTCTGACTCCTTGTTGGCAGTGAAGACTGACAAGACAGTGGTAATGACATTACCGCAATGGAGAGCTTGGTACGCACGAAGTACCACTATTGGCTCAACAGACCGGCAGGACAATTAAAAACTTCCACGGGCTGTCAGCATAGTGACCGGCAGGACGACCCGCCAATCAGCCACAATCATATCCGTTCGAGAATGGTTATTTTCACCAAAATATGGTCTAAATGGCTCTCTTAATTCTTCGTTCTGTTCTGGGTGAAAAAGTTATTTCCTTTTGAATCATTAGGTTAATTTTTGGCTCGCGCTTTGCATAGCATGAAAACCAATTGGCCCTGGATGGCCAACACATAAGGAGGAGAGTAGCGATGAAATGGATGATGGTTGTCATGTTGATGGCAGGGCTCAGTGGTTGTCACTGGCTGGATCAGACCAGAGTGACCGGAACGGGGGCTGTGGTCGAGCGCCAGCAGGCGCTCGGTGACGGGGTGACCCGGGTGCTGGCGGGTGTGCCTGCCACCCTCCATCTGGTAGCGGGGGAGCCGCGCGGTATCCTGATCAAGGGGCAGGAGAACCTGCTGCCCTATCTGGTGCTGACCGAGAGCGGCGACAAGCTGGAGATCGAGGTGAAGGAGGGTTACCGGCTCGAGCCTACCGAGCCGCTGGAGCTGACCATCACCTTGCCGGTGTTGAACGAACTGGCATTGGCCGGGACCGGCAACGGCGATCTGAGCGGCTTCAAGGGCGATGAGCTGGTGCTGTCGGTGGCCGGTACCGGTGACATCGTCGCCAGTCAGCTGGAGCTGCAACGGCTGGAAGGGAATATCGCTGGCACCGGCAGTCTGGAGCTGGGCAGCGGTTCGGCACAGGCTATCGAGCTGAACATTGCCGGTGCTGGCGATGTGCTCGGGAGCGAGATGCGCGGCAACGAGGTAGAGGTCAATATCGCCGGCAGTGGTGATGTGGCGGTACGGGCGCAGGAGACGCTGAAAGTCGGCATCGCCGGCTCAGGCAACATCGCCTACTGGGGCGATCCCAAGGTGGAGCAGCAGATCGCAGGCTCCGGCGGCGTGACCCGAGCGGGCAGCTGATATCAACCGATCACCACAACTGAAACAGGCCCGCAACGGGCCTGTTTTGATCAGAGGTGGCGGGCGTGAAAGCGCAGGTGCGCCTCGATAAAGCTCGCCACGAAGTAGTAGCTGTGGTCATAGCCCTCGTGGCGGTTGAGCTCCAGCGGCCACTCCTTGCTGGTGGCCACCTCGGCCAGCGCATCGATGTGCAACTGCTCGGCGAGGAAGAGATCATCCAGTCCCACATCCACCAGGGTGGGCAGCGGCGTGACCGGCTGGTGGCGCAGCAGCTGGCAGGCATCCCACTCCTGCCACAACAAGGGATTGCTGCCGAGGTAGGCGCCGAGCGCCTTCTGGCCCCAGGGGCAGCGGCTCGGGTGGCAGATCGGGCTGAACGCCGAGACCGAGCGGTAGCGACCGGGCTCGCGCAGAGCGGCGATGAGCGCACCGTGACCGCCCATGGAGTGGCCGCTGATGGCGCGTCGGGTCGAGACCGGGAAGTGGGTCTCGATCAAGTCAGGCAGTTCGCGGGTGACGTAGTCATACATCTGGTAGTGCGCCTGCCAGGGGCTCTGGCTGGCATTGACGTAAAAACCTGCGCCCATGCCGAGGTCATAACCGGGATCGTCGGCCACGCCGTCGCCGCGGGGGCTGGTGTCCGGTGCCACCAGGGCGATGCCAAGCTCGGCGGCGATGCGCTGGGCACCCGCCTTCTGCATGAAGTTCTCATCGGTGCAGGTGAGGCCGCTGAGCCAGTAGAGCACGGGCACCTTCTGGCCGGTGAGGGCCTGGGGCGGCAGATAGATGGCAAAACTCATCTCGCAGCCGAGCATGCTGGCGTGGTGGCGACAGCGCTTGTGCCAGCCGCCGAAGCTCTTGTTGCTGCTGATAATCTCCAGATTCATCGAAAGACTCCTGCACCCCGCCCACGATGGCGGGCGGGGTGATCATGCTCAGTAGTGGATGACGGTGCGAATGCTCTTGCCTTCATGCATCAGGTCGAACGCCTCGTTGATCTGTTCCAGCGGCATGGTGTGGGTGATGAAGTCATCGAGGCGGAACTCACCCTGCATATAGCGCTGCACATAGCTCGGCAGCTCGCTGCGACCGCGAACCCCGCCGAAGGCGCTGCCGCGCCAGACCCGACCGGTCACCAGCTGGAACGGACGGGTGCTGATCTCCTGACCCGCTCCGGCGACGCCGATGATGACCGACTCGCCCCAGCCCTTGTGGCAGCACTCCAGCGCCGCACGCATTACCTTGACGTTGCCGATGCACTCGAAGGAGAAGTCGACGCCGCCATCGGTCAGCTCGACGATCACCTCCTGAATCGGTTTGTCGTAATCGTTCGGATTGATGCAGTCGGTGGCGCCCAGCTTGCGGGCCAGCTCGAACTTGCTCTCGTTGATGTCGATGGCGATGATGCGACCGGCCTTGGCCAGACGGGCACCGATCACCGCCGAGAGGCCGATGCCCCCCAGCCCGAAGATGGCGACGCTCTCACCCTCCTTCACCTTGGCGGTGTTCATCACGGCGCCGATGCCGGTGGTGACGCCACAACCGAGCAGACAGACCTCTTCCAGTGGGGCGGCCGGGTCCACTTTGGCGATGGAGATCTCCGGCAGTACCGTGTATTCGCTGAAGGTGGAGGTGCCCATGTAGTGATAGATGGGCTGGCCATCTTTCGAGAAGCGGGTGGTGCCGTCCGGCATCAGCCCCTTGCCCTGAGTGGCGCGGATCTTCTGGCAGAGGTTGGTCTTGCCGGATTTGCAGAATTTGCACTCGCCGCACTCGGGGGTGTAGAGCGGGATCACATGATCCCCCACTTTGACGCTGGTGACGCCCTCGCCGACCGATTCGACGATGCCGCCCCCCTCGTGGCCGAGAATGCAGGGGAAGACCCCTTCCGGATCCTCACCGGAGAGGGTGAAGGCATCGGTGTGGCAGACGCCGGTCGCGACGATGCGCACCCGCACTTCGCCCGCTTGCGGTGGCATGACTTCCACCTCTTCGATGGAGAGGGGCTGACCCGGGCCCCAGGCGATGGCGGCTTTACACTTGATGCTTTGAACCTGTGCCATGAATGACATCCTTCTTGTTGAGCAGGGTGAACAGAGATGAGTTCGGGCACTCAGTGTAGTTTCCCGCCGATTTGGTGATAATGAGGGCAAATCTCAAATCACTTTTACACACAGGTAATAATGTTCGGCTGGGAAGGGATCTGTGAATTTGTCAGCGTGGCGGAGCAGGGGGGCTTTACCCCGGCGGCACGCAAGCTGGGAGTGTCGGTGGCGCAGGTCAGCCGTCAGGTGGCACAGCTGGAAGATCGGCTGCAGGCCAAGTTGCTGCTGCGTACCACCCGTCAGGTACGGCTCACCGAGCTTGGCGAGATCTACTATCGCCACTGCCGTCAGCTGCTGGACAACCTCTACGAGGCGGAGCTGGCGGTGGGGCGCCATCAGGCGGTGCCGCAGGGCACCCTGCGCATTACGGCCCCCGTCTCCTACGGCGAGAGCCGCATCGCCCCGCTGGTGAACGACTTCATGGTGCGCTTCCCCCAGCTGGAGGTGACCCTCAACCTCACCAACCAGCTGCTGGATCTGGTGCACGAAGGCTACGATCTGGCGCTGCGGCTCGGCCACCTCAAGGATTCGACGCTGGTGGCGCGCAAGCTGGCGCAGCGGGTGCCCTATGTCTGCGCCTCACCGGCCTACACCGCCCGCCACGGCATACCCAACAGCCTCTCCGAGCTGACTCGCCACACCTGCCTGGTGGGCAACAGCGACGAGTGGCACTTCACCCTGGATGGCCGTCCCCACAGCGTGCGGGTGCACGGCCTGCTGCACTGCAACAGCGGTCACGCCCTGCTGGATGCGGCGCTCAAGGGGATCGGCATCATCCAGCTGCCGGACTACTACGTCAGCGACCACCTGGCCCGGGGCGAGCTTATCGAGCTGCTGCCGGAGCTGCGGGCGCCGGCGGAGGGGATCTGGGCCCTCTATCCCCACAACCGCCACTTATCTCCCAAGGTGCGGCTGCTGGTGGACTATCTGGCCGAACGGCTGAGCGACCCTCACCAACCGGCGCTGGTGATGCCGATAGGCTAGGGTGTTCCCCGCCTGTTGACTCACTGGCGGCGGGCGACAGGTGCGATGGCCTGAAAATAAAAGAGCCCTTGAGGAATCAAGGGCTCTTTTGCAGGTAGCAACCGGATGGTCAGTGACCCATTACTCGATATTCTGGATCTGCTCGCGCATCTGCTCGATGAGGACTTTCAGCTCGACGGCGGACTGGGTCACTTCGGCATTGATGGACTTGGAGCCCAAGGTGTTCGACTCGCGGTTGAACTCCTGCATCATAAAGTCGAGACGACGACCGCAGGCGCCACCCTTCTTCATGATCTTGTTGGTTTCGCTGATGTGCATCTCCAGACGATCCAGCTCTTCGGCCACGTCGATCTTCTGGGCCAGCAGCACGATCTCCTGCTCGATGCGGGCCGGATCCAGCTCCACCTTGGCTTCGGCCAGACGGTCGGTGAGCTTCTGGCGCTGCCACTCGATGATCTGCGGCAGGTGGACGCGCACCTTCTTCACTTCCACCTGAATACCGGCCAGACGCTGTTCGATCAGCGCCTTGAGGTTGGCCCCTTCGCTGGCGCGGGAGGCGAGGAAATCTTCCATGGTCTGGTCAAACCCGCCGAGCAGCTCGGTGGCAACCGCGTCCATGTCCTGTTCGGCGGCAGCCATGACGCCCGGCCAACGCAGTACGTCGACCGGGTTGAGCTGGCCCTGGCCTGCTTCTTTCATTACCCAGTTGGCGCTGTCGATGATCAGCTTGGCCAGCTCTTCATTGATATGGAGTTGGCTGGCAGCGGCCTGAGCGGCTTCAAAACGCAGGTTGCACTCCACCTTGCCGCGCTGCAGCTTGGCGCGGAAACGCTCACGCAGTACCGGCTCCAGGCTGCGCAGTTGCTCCGGCAGGCGAATGTAGGTTTCCAGATAGCGCTGGTTTACCGAACGAATTTCCCAAACGGCTGTGCCCCAGTCGCCCTTGAATTCCTTGCGGGCGTAGGCGGTCATGCTGTGAATCATTGATTGTTCCGGGCTTGATGAAGTGTGGCGGGATTATACCCAGCTGGGGGCAGGGCGTCAGCCGAAGTGTTGGTTTTAGCGGCTGATATTTGGGGCGGGATCACTTATAATCCCCCGCCAATTTGAGCCAGCCCAGAGGTCCGTTCCATGTCACGTCCAAGCGATCGCAGTGCCGCGCAACTTCGCCCAGTTACCATTACCCGCAATTTCACCAAACATGCAGAAGGCTCAGTGCTGGTGGAGTTCGGTAACACTCGCGTGCTCTGCACCGCCAGCGTTGACACCAGCGTGCCGCGCTTCCTGAAAGGGAAGAATCAGGGCTGGGTAACTGCCGAATACGGCATGCTGCCGCGCTCCACCCACTCCCGGATGAACCGCGAAGCGGCCTCCGGCAAGCAGAGTGGCCGCACTCTGGAGATCTCCCGTCTGATCGCCCGCTCCCTGCGCGCGGCGGTAGACCTGACTGCGCTGGGCGAGCACTCCATCACAGTTGACTGTGACGTGCTGCAAGCCGATGGCGGCACCCGCACCGCTTCCATTACCGGTGCCTGCGTGGCGCTGGTGGATGCGCTGAACTGGATGGTCGAGAAGGGCATGATCAAGCAGAGCCCGCTCAAGCAGATGATCGCCGCCGTCTCCGTCGGTATGTATCAGGGTGAAGCCATCTGCGATCTGGAGTACATCGAAGACTCCGCCGCCGAGACCGACATGAACGTGGTGATGACCGAAGATGGTCGCATCATCGAGGTGCAGGGCACCGCGGAGGCCGAGCCCTTCACCCATGAGGAGCTGCTGGAGATGCTGGCGCTCGCCAAGGGCGGCATCGCCGACATCATTGCGCTGCAGAAGCAGTCGCTCTCCTGATACCAGGACCTGTTGATGTTTCGGCACAAGTCGCGTTGCAGTGTCAAAGGATGCCAGGCTAGGCGCAGGATGCCGCCAATGGTTATTCCCTTGGCAAGTCCTGCAACAACGCATGGCATCCTTTGCCACGCAACCCGTAGGGACGGGTCTGTTTTTGTGCATAACGTCGTTATTCGATGCCTCGTTTGGATTACCAAACTTCGCATCTCATGCCTAGTTCTGCGCAAAAACCGACTCCGTCACGGCTGTGACGAAGCGTCAACAGATCCTGCAAACGCGGCATTGACCGCGTTTTTTTATACCCCCACACAAGACAACGACAAGCCAAGCAAGGAGCCAGAATGAAAGCCTACCAGCGTCAATTTATCGAGTTCGCCCTGGAGAAACAGGTCCTCAAATTCGGTGAATTTACCCTGAAATCCGGTCGTAAAAGCCCCTACTTCTTCAACGCCGGTCTGTTCAACAGCGGCCGCGATCTGGCCCGTCTCGGCCGCTTCTATGCCGCCGCTCTGATGGATGCCGGTATCGAGTTTGATGTGCTGTTTGGCCCGGCCTACAAGGGGATCCCCATCGCCTCCGCTACCGCCGTGCAGCTGGTGGAGCAGCACGATGTGGACGTGCCCTGGTGCTTCAACCGCAAGGAGGCCAAGGATCACGGCGAGGGCGGCAATCTGGTGGGCAGCCCGCTCAAGGGGCGCGTCATGCTGGTGGACGACGTCATCACCGCCGGCACTGCCATCCGCGAATCCATGGATCTGATCCAGGCCAACGGCGCCTCGCTGGCTGGCGTACTGATCGCGCTGGACCGTCAGGAGAAGGGCAAGGGCGAACTCTCCGCCATTCAGGAAGTGGAGCGTGACTACGGCGCTCACATCATCGCCATCATCCAGATGAGCGACTTGATCCAGTATCTGGAAGAGAAGCAGGCCGAACAGCCGGAGCTGGCGGCGCAACTGGCGGCCATGAAGGCTTATCGCGCCCAGTACGGTATCTGAGCTCCGCTCGCACCGCGCAATAGCTGAATGCGGCGCCCGTTTGTTCTCTGGCAGCAAACGGGCGCCGTTTTTTTCATCTGCAAAAAGTGGATCATGTGGCTTGAGCTTGCCCTTACAGTAAAGGTTAGGGTTTGCCAGTCGGCGTTTTGTTGTGCCGACGGGTTCCGGGGAGGAACAACATGACCACTCATCTTCAATCACCCATTCATCTGCAGTTGCCGCTCAGCGGCATGAGCTGCGCCAACTGCGCAGGCCGCATCGCGACCGCCCTCAACAAGCTTGAAGGGGTCGAGGCCACCGTCAACTTCGCGCTGGAGCAGGCGGCCATCGAGCTGGCCAGCCCCGATCGCCTGCCTGCGGTGCTCGACAGCATCAAGAGTCAGGGTTACGACTACGGCAGCGAGACCTTTTTGTTCCAAATTACCGGCATGACTTGTGCCGGTTGTTCGGCTCGGTTGAACAAGATGCTGGCCGCGCTGCCCGGCGTTATCTCGGCCGAGGTCAATTTCTCTATCGAACAGGCCCGCATCGTGCTGGTCCCCGGGATGCAGACGCCCGCCGCTTTGCGCGAGCAGATCGAAGCGCTCGGCTTTGGCGCCCAGCTGGCACAAGGCTCGGCCAGCGGCCGCCGCCAGCAGTTGCTGGAGCGGGAAGCGCAGGAGGCCGCCACAGCCCGTCAGGCTCAAACCCGGGTCATCGTCTCGGCTTTGCTGACGTTGCCGCTGCTGGTGGGGATGCTGGCCATGGCCGGACTGTTCCCCTGGCATCTACCCGCCTGGCTGGAGCTGGTGTTCGCCACCCCGGTGCAGTTCTGGATCGGGGCCCGTTTCTATCGCGGCGCCTGGCTTGCCATCAAGAATCGCGCAGCCAATATGGATGTGCTGGTGGCCACCGGTACCAGCGCCGCCTACTTCTACAGCCTCTATCTGCTGCTGACGTTGGGGATGGCCGCCAGCGGCAAGCTCTATTTCGAGGCGAGCGCCATCATCATTACCCTGATTTCGTTGGGAAAACTGCTGGAGGCGAGAGCCCGCCGCAGCACCCAGTCCGCCATTCGCGAACTGATGGCGCTGCGGCCGGAAACCGCCACCGTCTGGCGTGGCGAGAACTGGCAAAGCGTCGCCATCGACGAGGTGCTGCGCGGCGATCGGCTGCGGGTGCTGGTGGGTGAGCGGGTGCCGGTGGATGGCAGAATAGTGAGCGGCGCCAGCGAGCTGGACGAGTCGATCCTCACCGGTGAGAGCCTGCCGGTGCCGCGCAGTGTGGGCGACAAGGTGCTGGGCGGCGCTATCAACCGCTCCGGCGTGCTGGAGATTGAAGCCACTACCGTGGGGGAGGACTCCAGTCTCAGCAAGATCATCGCACTGGTGGAGAGTGCCCAGATGGGCAAGGCGCCGCTGCAACAGTTGGTGGACAAGGTCTCCGCCGTGTTTGTGCCGGTGGTGATGGTCATCGCTCTGTTCACCCTGCTGGTGTGGTACGCCATCAGCAATGACTTCGGTCAGGCGCTGCTGGCAGCGGTGGCGGTGCTGGTGATCGCCTGTCCCTGCGCCCTCGGGTTGGCGACCCCGGCCGCCATCGTCACTGGCACCGGGGTAGCGGCGCGCCACGGTATTCTGATCAAGGATGTCGATACCCTGCAGAAGGCCCACGCCATCAAGGCGCTCATCTTCGACAAGACTGGTACCCTGACCCAGGGGCGGCCGGTGCTGGCCAGCTGGAGCGGCAACGACGAGCAACTGCGCCTCGCTGCCGCCCTGCAGCAGGCGAGTGAACACCCGCTGGCGCTGGCCATGCGCGAGGCGGTCGGCAAAGAGGCTACGCTGCCCCAGCCGGAGGCGGTGGAAGTGCGGGTCGGGGCCGGTATTGTCGGTCAGGTAGCGGGTCACACAGTCGCCATCGGTAATGGCTCCCTGCTGGCCCAGCTCGGGATTGAACCGCCGCAACAGGATGAACAAGCCGCCGATGGCGCGACCCGGGTTTGGGTGGCCATCGACGGCACGGTGGCTGGTATCGCCGCACTGGCCGATACCCTGCGCCCCGAGAGCCCGGAAGCCATCGCCACCCTGCGCCAGCGCGGTATCGCCAGCTGGCTGGTGAGTGGCGATGCACCGGCGCCGGTGGCCCATATTGCCGCCAAGCTGGGGCTGGACGGGGCCTTTGACTCCGTGCTGCCAGCGGGCAAGGTGGAGAAAGTGGAGGCGCTGCGGGCGCAAACCCGCGGGCTGGTGGCCATGGTGGGGGACGGGGTGAACGATGCCCCGGCGCTGGCGGCGGCGGACGTCGGCATCGCCATGGGCTCCGGCTCCGACGTGGCGATGGAGACCGCCGCCATCACCCTGATGCGATCCGACCCGCGGCTGGTGGCCGATGCCATCGATATCTCGGCGGCCACCTGGCGCACCATACAGCAGAATCTGTTCTGGGCCTTCGTATTCAACATCATCGGCATTCCGCTGGCGGCGCTGGGCTACCTGAGCCCCGAGCTGGCGGGGGCGGCCATGGCCCTGAGCAGCATCACAGTATTGAGCAATTCCCTGTTATTGAAACGCTGGCAGCCCAGGGCGGCGCACGTGCCAGCATCCAACCCGATCAGTAAGGAGGCATAAATGAACATCAGCAAGGTTGCCAAGGCCACGGGGCTGACCGCCAAGACCATCCGTTATTACGAGAGCATTGGCCTCATCACAGCCCCGGTACGCAGTGACAACGGTTATCGCAGTTACACCGAGGGGGCGCTGCGTGAGCTGCGTTTCGTCAAACGGGCGCGGGAGACCGGCTTCAATCTGGAGGAGTGTCAGGAGCTGCTGGCGCTCTATCGGGACGAACACAGAACCAGCGCCCAGGTGAAGAAGCTGGCGCAGGAGAAGATCGTCGATCTGCGCGCCCGCATTGCCGGTTTGCAGGCCATGCTTACCTCCCTGGAAGGGTTGGTTTGCTGCTGCCACGGGGATGAAAATCCCGAGTGCCCGATCCTCGACGAATTGGAGAAGGGGTGAGCAAGGACTCACCTGCCAGCGCAGAAGAAATCGTTGTTGATTGATTAACTTCTTAATAAGCGGCGCTTTATTGTTGCGGGTCAGGGGGTAATGGTAGACTGCTCGGCTCTTGTACAGGAGTACTCAGTTGACCCAGAGTGTGACACGCCAGGTTAAGCAGGCCATTATGGCCCAGCTCTATACCCATGCATCGTTCAGTCTCCCCTGTTTGGGCGTGTTGGCATTTGGCTGGAGTCTGCTGTTTCACGACTATCTACCCGCTATCGAAGCGCTCGGTTGGCTGGCAGGCACTTTTCTGTGGCTGCTTGGTCGGGGCTGGCACCTGCGCTGGCGCCGAGCCCGCCTGCACCAGACACCGTTGCCGGTGCTGGAGCGGGAGCTCTTTATCGGAGCCACCATCACCTCCATCATCTGGGCTCTCGGGGTGCTGCTCTACATGGACAAGCTGCCCGATACCTACCGGGCCGCCATGATGATGCTCTCCAGCCTCATTCTTACCGGCAGCGCCATCATGCTGTTTGGCAGCCGCCGCACCCTCTATGGTTCCGCTCTGCCACTGGGTATGGCGATGCTGTTCGAGCTGGGCAATGGCAACGAGCAGGAACGAATCGTCTCCTGCATGCTGGCGGGTTATCTGTTTGTCTTTCTGCCGACCCTGCTCCGCCGGATGCGGCGGGATCAGATCGCCTCGCTCCACCACCGTTTCTCCAACGCCGAACTGGTGGCCGAACTGAAGGCGGTCTCCGAGCATTTGCGTCTCACCTCTCGCCTCGACGGCCTGACCGGCATCGCCAACCGCGCCCATCTCGACGACTCTCTGGAGCGGGCCTGGCGGCGCTGTCACCGCGCCCGGGCGCCGTTGTCGCTGGTGCTGGTGGATGTGGATTACTTCAAGCAGTTCAACGATCTCTACGGCCATCAGCTGGGGGATGACTGCCTGCAACAGGTGGCTGGATTGCTGGCCGAAGTGGAGCGGCGCGAGGATGATCTGGCGGCCCGTTACGGGGGCGAAGAGTTCGCCTTGCTGCTGCCCTGCACCGGCATGCAGGGGGCACTGCAGGTGGCCGACAATGTGCGGCAGGCGCTCAAGGAGCTGGCCATCCCGCACCAGAAGTCACTGGTCTCCGGTCGGGTCACATGTAGTTTTGGTGTTGCGACACTGATACCGGACAACAGCATGAAAATCGCCGATTTGATCCAAAAAGCGGATGCGGCCCTGTATCAGGCCAAGCATAATGGGCGGGATCGAATCGAAGTAGCCTTGATGGGTAAGGTTGCCTGAATTTAACGTGACAGATTAAAGAGGTTGTCTATGCAATGTCATCGTATCGAAGAGCTGCTGGAGTTGTTGCAGCCTGCCTGGATCAAGGAACAGGATCTCAGCCTGGTGCAGTTTGTTGCCAAACTGGCCCAAGAAGCGGGATTTGAAGGGCCTCTGTCCGAGCTGACCGACGACATGCTGATCTATCACCTCAAGATGCGGGAATCCGACAAGCAGGCGATGATCCCGGGTCTGGCCAAGGATCATGTGCCCGATTTCAAAGAGGCGCTGCTCAAGGCGCGCGGTATCAAATAAGCCATTTAGCCGGTCGCATCAGAAAGGCCTCAATGGAATCTAAAAAAGGTGTTTCGTCAACAGGCGAAACGCCTTTTTTGTTAATGAAATTTGCGATCCAACGCCAACATTAGATACATCTAATCCACACGGTTAGCAGGTTGTTTAAGATATAATCCGCGCCATAACAATTAAGGGAGCGATGTCTTGCAATGGCCGACCACGATAAAATCGATATCAAGGACGTCACCGACAAGGGCGTAACCGGGACCTTCAACCCCAATACGTTCAAAGCCAGCGACGACAGATTCAATCCGGGCAACCGCATCTATGTGCGGGCCCAGAAAGGGTATTGGCAGCGGATGCGCAAGGCCATGGGCTGGTTCTTTGTGGCGCTGTTCGTGCTGCTGCCCTGGCTGCGTTACGACGGGCGACAGGCGGTGCTGTTCGACCTCGGTCACCAGCAGTTCCATATATTTGGCGCCACCATCTGGCCGCAGGATCTGACCCTGCTCGCCTGGCTCTTCATGATCGCCGCCTTCGGACTCTTCTTTATTACCACCTTCCTCGGTCGGGTCTGGTGTGGCTATCTCTGCCCGCAGACGGTCTGGACCTTCATGTTCATCTGGTTTGAAGAGAAGCTGGAAGGGCCCGCCAACAAGCGGCGCAAGCTGGACGAGGCGCCCTGGAGCGGCGAGAAGCTGGCCCGCAAGGGAGCCAAGCATCTGGCCTGGCTGGCGATCTCGCTGGTGACCGGCCTGACTTTCGTCGCCTACTTCCAGGATGTAACTGAACTGGTGCCGGATCTCTTCACCCTGCAGGCCAGCGGATGGGTGCTGTTCTGGGTGCTCTTCTTCACCATCATCACCTACGGCAACGCAGGCTGGATGCGTGCCATCATGTGTATCCACATGTGCCCCTATGCCCGCTTCCAGTCCGCCATGTTCGACAAGGACACCTTCATCGTCGGCTATGACACCAAGCGTGGCGAGACCCGTGGCGCCCGCTCCCGCAAGGCGGATCCCAAGGCGATGGGGCTGGGCGACTGTATCGACTGCGATCTCTGCGTGCAGGTCTGCCCGACCGGTATCGACATCCGCGACGGCCTGCAGTACGAGTGCATCAACTGCGGTGCCTGCGTCGATGCCTGCGACCAGACCATGGAGCGGATGGGCTACCCGAAAGGGCTCATCAGTTACACCACCGAGCACAAGCTGGCCAACGACTCCACCCATGTGGCGCGGCCCAAGTTGATTGGTTACGGGCTGGTGATGGCGGTGATGCTGGGGGTCTTTGTCTACAACGCCATGTCCATCATGCCGATGGGGCTCGATATCCTGCGGGATCGCAACCAGCTGTTCCGCGAAAACAGCGAGGGGCTGATTGAGAACACCTACACCCTCAAGATCCTCAACAAGACCCTGCAGTCCCAGACCTACCAGCTGGATGTGGAGGGCTTGCCCGAGTATCAGTGGTTCGGCCCCCGTGAAGTGACCCTGAAGGCGGGCGAGATCTACACCCTGCCGGTCAGTCTGGCGGTCGATCCCTACAACCTGAAACGGCCGGCGCTGGATATCCAGTTCGTGCTGAAACGGGAGGGGGCGGCGCCCGACGACAGCAAGGGCAACCTGCGCCAGGGCAGCAAGTTTATCAGCCGGTTGTAACTGCGTGTGATTGCGGGCCGGGCGTGACACCAGTCCGGTCACCAGTGAGCACGGCAATGCCGGTCAGTAGTGATAGAATGGGGCGCAACGGCGCCCCTTTCTTATGGTGGATGACATGCGTTTCAACTATTCCGACCTAAATCCCGACCTCATCATGGATGCGCTCGATCTCAGTGGCCTGCGGCTCGACTCCGGCCTTATCGAGCTCAACAGCTACGAAAACCGGGTCTACCAGTTTCAGGATGAGGATCGTCGCCGCTATGTGGTGAAGTTCTACCGTCCCGGCCGCTGGAGCCGGGCCCAGATCCTCGAGGAGCACGAGTTTGCCACCCGTCTCGCGGAGGCTGAGATCCCGGTCGCCGCACCGCTCGCCTTCGCGGGCGAGACCCTGCTGGAGCACGAGGGCTACCCCTTTGCCATCTGGCAGAGCGTCGGTGGCCGCCAGTTCGAGGTGGATAATCTCGACCAGCTTGAGTGGGTGGGGCGTTTCCTCGGTCGCATTCATCAGATCGGCGCCAGCAAGCCGTTTCACCATCGGGTGCGGCTCGATGTGGAGAGTATGCTGCACGAACCGCGTCAGCTGCTGGCGTCTGGCGAATGGCTGCCAAGCGGGCTGGCGAAGCAATTCTTCGGGGTGCTCGACGAGCTGATCAAGCATGTCAGCGACGCCATGACGCTCGATGTGGCGCAGATTTCCCTGCATGGCGATTGCCACCCGGGCAACATCCTCTGGCGCGATGGCCCCATGTTTGTCGACCTCGATGATTGCCGCACCGGCCCCGCGATTCAGGATCTCTGGATGATGCTGAGCGGCGAGCGCCACGAGCAGCAGATCCAGCTCGACACCCTGCTGGCGGGCTACGAGGAGTTTATGGAGTTCGACTCGCGGGAGTTGGCGCTGATCGAGCCGCTGCGGGCGATGCGCATCGTTCACTACATGGCGTGGCTGGCACGGCGCTGGGAAGATCCCGCCTTCCCCCGTCACTTCCCCTGGTTCAATACCGATCACTACTGGCGTCAACAGATAGCGACACTGCACGATCAGCTGGAGGCACTCAAGGCGCCACCGTTGACCCTGATGCCAAACTGGTGAAATAGAAGGGATCTTGTGCGGCAAGGGGGACTCGATCTCCGGCCCTGACCATTGACGTCAGCATGGCGAAACAATAGGCTTGGCACTGCTTCGGTTCGCCGGGCGTGCCTCACAGTGATCCCTTAACAGGAAACATCATGAAAAAAGTTCTATTTTTCCTTGCTGCCATGCTGATGATCCCCATGGTTCACGCCGCCCCCGAGTTCAAGGAAGGCGTCAACTACGATGTGGTCAAACAGACTGGCAGTGCCCAGCCGGAAGTGATGGAGTTTTTCTCCTACTACTGCCCGCACTGCGCTACCTTCGAACCGATCGTTGAACAGTTGAAGGCCGGGTTGCCAGAGGGTGTGCCCCTCAAGAAGAACCCGGTTGCTTTCCTCGGTCGCGAGATGGGCCCCGAGATGCAGCGTGCCTACGCCGTTGCCAGCCTGCTCAACGCCGAAGCCAAGCTGACTCCGGCCATCTTCAACAAGATCCACACCCAGCGTCAGCCGCCGATGAGCCGTGACGATGTGAAGAAGATCTTCGTGGACAACGGCGTACCGGCTGAAGAGTTCGACGGTGCCGTCGACAGCTTCGCCGTCTCCGGCATGGTCTCCCAGTTCGATCGCAACACCGAGAGTTACAACATTCGCGGTGTACCGGCCTTCCTGGTGAACGGAAAGTACATGGTGAAGATTGAATCCATCACCTCTCAAGAGCAGTTCAACAAGCTGGTGCAGTTCCTGCTGGCCAAGAAAGACTGATACCCCTTGAGTCGATAAAAAAGCCCGCCGGTGCGAACCGGCGGGCTTTTTGTCTTCTGGCGATCTCGAAGATCAGACCCCGACGTGGAACGCCTGTTTGAGGTTGCGGATAAACTCCGCATCCCGGCAGAGGGTCTTTCCCGGGCTGTCGGAGATCTTGGCGACCGGGCCGCCATTGCACTCGATCAGCTTGAACACGATGTTCATCGGGCTGACACCGGGCAGATCGCAGGTGAGCTTGGTGCCGATACCGAAACTGGTGTTGATGCGGCCACGGAAGTGGCGGAACAGCTGCACCGCCTTGTCGAGGTTGAGCCCGTCGGAGAAGACCAGGGTCTTGTCGGTGGGGTCGATGCCAAGGCGCTGATAGTGGCTGATCGCCTTCTCGCCCCACACCACGGGATCGCCGGAGTCGTGACGCAAGCCCTGATAGCTGCTGGCCAGCTCGAAGTCGAAGTCGCGCAGGAAGGCATCCATGGTAATGCAGTCGGTCAGGGCGA
The DNA here is from genome assembly GCF_029479985.1 of Aeromonas sp. A600620. NCBI lineage: Bacteria > Pseudomonadati > Pseudomonadota > Gammaproteobacteria > Aeromonadales > Aeromonadaceae > Aeromonas > Aeromonas sp. A600620. The sequence goes on from NZ_JAAKXB010000010.1 coordinate 27,690, forward strand.
TGCCGAGATGGTCGGTGAACTCGTCCAGCCAGCTGGTGAGGGCGGCGCGCTGGCTGTGCTCCAGCGGGAAGCCGAGCTGCTGGTGCGCCTGGAACCACTCATGGGCCTGGGTGCCGACAGCGGGCAGCTTGTACTTCTGGGCCAGCATGTAGTTGCTGGTGCCGCGAAACGCCGGCAGCCGCTCCTTGAGGCGACCCACTACCGCATCCTGTACCGCGTGGGAGAAGCGGCGGCGGGTGCCGAAGTCGATGAGGTTGAACTCGCTCATCTCGTCGCGGCTCAGCTCCTTCTCCAGCTTGTCGATCTTCTGATCGAGCCGCTCCAGTGCGTGGCTGACGCCGAACTGGGGGTAGCGGAAGCGGTTGCGCATCTCGCTGATGATGGCGAGCACCGGGATCTCCCACAGGATCACATCCTGCCAGGGGCCCTCGACCCGCACATTGATACGACCATCCTGCTCGAACACCTTGAGCAGGGAGGCGTCTAGCGGCTTGCGGCGCAGGTGGTCGAGGTAGTCAGGGGTGAAGAAGGGGCGCTCGGCCAGAAAATCGAGCTCGGGCTTGGTCAGTCGCAGGGATCCGGCGAGGCGCAGTTGCTCCTCGATCTGCCCCATCATGGGCAGCAGATCCTCTTCATTGCGGCTGTGAAACTCGGCCACCACCTCGGCATCCGGATAGCGATGGAACACCGCCTGCTGCATATGCAGCTTGTAGGCGTCGGTGTCGAGCAGGCTGGTAAGAATCGGTGGCATATCAGGCTCCCCGCAGGCGGGCGAACGCCAGTTGCATAGGTAAATTGCAGGCGCCGCTATCGGACAGGCTGGTGAGGATGAGGGGCATATCAGGCGTCCAGCAGGCGTTGTACATCGATCAGGGTCTGGGCCAGTTCGGCCCCTGCCTCGATCATCTGGGTGTGGGCGCTGGCAACCGTCGCGGGGGCGATGCCACGGCAGGCATCGAGATGGACGATCACCCGGAAACCGGCGCGGCGCAGTTGCAGCACGCTGGTTTTGACACAGTAGTCGGTGGCGAGGCCGCCGACCAGTACGGTATCGACCTGGCGGGCTTGCAGAAATTCGATGAGTCCGGTGCTGCGCCGTTCTGCCAGGTCGTGGAAGCAGGTGCCGTAGGGATGGAGATCCGGCTCGACCCCCTTCCAGACGAAGAAGTCATAGTCGATGGGAGCGGGCAGGCCGTCGAGCAGCTCGAAGCCCTTGCTGCCCGGTACGCAGTGCACCGGCCAGGTGAGGTCGGCGTTGGGCAGATCCAGCGGCAACAGCATACCGGCAGGGTCAGAGACGGCCCAGTCGGCATTGGCAGGGTGAGAGTCCTTGCTGCCGATCCGCAGCGTGGCGAGGGTGGCCTGAGCGTTGAGCGCAGCCACAATATCATCACCGCCCGCGACGGGCAGTTCGTTCGGGCAGAGGGGGGTAAAGCCCTTCTGCGCATCAATATCCAGGCTGGCGACGGTTCCCATGATTGGCTCCTGCACATACTATTCGTGTGATATTATCTACCAAACATTAATGGAAGGCGAGCAGGGCGATCGGCATGCTGAGAATGAGTCTGGATATGGTGGTGCTGCGGTTGCATGAGGAGCGGCTCGAGCTGCTGCTCGAGACCCGCGATCGCCCCCCCTTTGCCCACTGCTGGCAACTGCCGGCGCTGCGCATCGACGAGACCCGGGATCGGGATCTGGATGCCGCCCAGCGCCGTCTGCTGGCGGAGTGGGGGCTCGGTCACTGCTACAGCGAGCAGGTCTGCACCCTCGGCAATCTGGAGCGGGATCCCCGCGGCTGGTCCACGACCCTGGTCTATCTCTGTCTGGTCGATCCGGAAGTGGAAGCGATCCACGGTTGCTGGCATCCGCTCGCCAACCTGCCGGGGCTGAGCCTCGCCTTCGACCATGTCCAGCTCATCGCCAAGGGGTTGGAGCGGCTGCGGATCAAGAGCCGTTACAGCACCCTGCCGCTACAACTGCTGGGGCCCGAGTTCACCCTCTCCGAGGTGCAGCGCGCCTTCGAAATCATCCTGCAAACACCCATGAATACGGCGGCATTTCGCAAGCGGATTCATCGCGCCGACATTCTGGTGGATACCGGCCGCAAGCGCACCGGCAAACAGCGCCCTGCCATCCTCTACCGGCTGGAGAGCCCCTGCTGCGTGATGTTCGATCAAGTGATGCATGGAGCGGAAGCATGAGTGAGACCAGCGTGCACAAGGTGCTGGTGAGTGCCTGCCTGCTGGGTCAGCCGGTGCGTTACGACGGTCAGAGCAAGGGGATCGTCAGCGACTGGCTGAGTGAGCTGGGTGCCGAGGGGCGGGTGCTGGCCTTCTGCCCCGAAGTGGCTGGCGGTTTGCCGACCCCACGCCTTCCTGCCGAGCGGCAGGGCGAGCGCGTAGTGACGGCGAGCGGACTGGATGTGACTGCCGAGTTTGATCGCGGCGCCGAGCTGGCGCTGGAAATCTGTCAGACGCAGGGCATTCGCTTCGCCCTGCTGAAAGAGGGGAGCCCCTCATGTGGCAGCGGCCGTATCTATAACGGCCGCTTCGAAGGTGTTTCTGTGGCTGGCGAAGGCAAGACCACCGCCCTGCTGCGCCGCCACGGGATTGTGGTCTTTTCCGAAGATCAGTTGGCCGAGTTGGCTTCTGCGCTCTCTTTGGATTCCTCCCCGGATTTGGCGGCAACCGGCACCTGACCGCTCTGCCACCCCTCCAGCACCTCGTCCTTCTCCTGCCAGCGCTGGTTTAGCCACTCCTGAAAACCGCGTTTGAACTGCTTGTCGTTGAAGTAATCTCCTATCAGTTGTTCATTCACCGGCAGCTCCTCAATCCGCACCTGAATGCGTTTTACCCGTCCCATCAGGAAGTCCTTGAACGGGGTCTCGGCGTTGTCCGGATAGCGGATGGTGACGTTGATCAGGCTGTCGAATTGCTCGCCCATGGCCGCCAGTGTAAAGGCCAGTCCTGCCGCTTTGGGCGGCATCAGGTGACGATAGCGGGAGCGGGCCGCATCCCGTTTCTGCTCGGTGAAACGGGTCCCTTCCACGAAGTTGATGACGGTAGTGGGGATGTGGCGAAACTTCTCGCAGGCGTTGCGGGTGGTCTCGATATCCTTGCCGCGCAGATGCGGATTTCTTAACAGAAATTCTCGCGAATAGCGGCGCATAAAGGGCATATCGAGCCCCCAGCAGGCGAGCCCCAGCAGCGGTATGTAGATGAGCTCGTGCTTCATGAAGAACTTGGGCACCGGCAGCCTATCCCGGAACAGGTGGCCGAGCACCACGATATCGGTCCAGCTCATATGGTTGCTGATGATGAGATACCAGCCATCCTTGCGCAGCTTGGTATTGTCCTCCACCTGCCAGTCAATACGGGTGGTGAGGCGGATCACCAGCGCATTGCAGGCCAGCCACAGGCGCATGAAGCGGTTGTTGAGCCGGCTGCAGGCACGGCCAAAGGCCGGGATCGGCAGTACTAGTTTGGCCAGCGACACCAGCAGGATCAGGCTGGCGCACAAGGCGGTGAAAAGGATGGTCAGGCCCGCGCTGATGATCAGCACCAGCGGGCCGGGAAGCAGGGATAGCATGAATGTTTACTGCGCCTTGGTTGCCAGCAGTTGGCTCAGGGTCTGGTCCTTTTCGTGCCAGATCCCGTTCAACCACTGTTGAAACTCTTGTTGGAACTCGGGGTCATTGAAGTAATCCCCCACCAGCTTGCGGTCGATCGGCAAATAGCGGACCTGAACCTTGATTTGCCTGACCCGGCCACACATGAAGTCCCAGTAGCTGGGGATGCCGTCCGGATAGGCGATGGTGACATCCACCAGTTGATGCAACTGATCACCCATGGCGGCCAGAGTAAAGGCGATGCCCCCTGCTTTCGGGTGGAGCAGGTGACGATAGGGCGAACCCTGCTTCTGATGTTTGCCCTTGGTGAAGCGGGTGCCTTCGACGAAGTTCATCACACTCACCGGAATGTGGCGGAACCTGGCACAGGCTTTACGGGTTGTCTCTATGTCTTTTCCCTTCAGATGGGGATGCTTTTCCAGAAATTTCCTGGAATATCGCCGCATGAAGGGGAAGTCGAGCGCCCACCATGCCAGACCGAGAAAAGGTACCCAAATCAGCTCTTTCTTGAGGAAAAACTTCAGGAAGGGGATTTTTTGGTTAAAAACCCGCTGCAGTACCAGTATGTCGACCCAGGATTGATGGTTGGCAATCACCATATACCACTCATTCCGGCGCCCTTTGTCCACTCCGACCACCTCGAAAGGGGTTTTGATGATGGTTTTCTGGATCAGATTGTTGAAACCGATCCAGCAGCTGGCACAGCCATCGAGCAGCCAGTTGCAGAGGGTGCGCCACCCCTTGAGGGGGAGCAGGAGCTTGAGCAGACCCAGCGAGAAGATGGGGACAAACCAGAAGAGGGTGTTGAAAAAATAGAGCAGGGTGGAGAGGCTGCCGCGCAGTCGCTCTGTCAGCTTGTTGGGCATGAGTCGGGTCCGTCTTGCTGTCGATAAAGGGCCATCAAGTGGTCAGATCTGTGGCCATAATATCAGCCGATTGCCTGCGAGACCATTCAGAGCCTTTACGGGGTTGGACTCACCCTTTTCCTTCTGTCAGCTGCTGCGCAGTCGCGACAGCAGCCGGTCCATGGCGCGATAACCGAGCGCCTCGATAAGATGCTCCTTGCCGATGGCGGGTTGCCCGGCCAGATCGGCGATGGTGCGCGATACCCGCAGGATGCGATGCCAGGCCCGGATGCTGAGCCCCAGCTTCTGGATGGCATTCTCCAAAAATTCGGCATCTTGCGCCGATAAGCGGCAAATATCCTCTATCTCACGGCTATCCAGCAGGTTGTTGAGTTTGCCATTGCGGCTCAGCATCCGCTCTCGCGCTGCCAGTACCCGATCGCGGATCTGCTGGCTAGACTCCCCCCGCTCCGCCTTGCCGGTGAGGCTCCCCTTGGGTAGCAGTGGCACTTCCACAGTCAGATCGAAGCGGTCGAGAAAGGGGCCGGAGAGCTTGCCGAGGTAGCGCAAGATCTGATCCGGGCTGGAGCGGGTCTGGCCGTCACCATAGTGGCCGCAGGGGCTGGGGTTCATGGCGCCGACCAGCTGGAAGTGAGCGGGAAAATCCACCTGACGGGCGGCCCGACTGATGGTGATGTGGCCCGTCTCCAGCGGCTCGCGCAGGGAGTCGAGCACCTTGCGCTCGAATTCGGGCAGCTCGTCGAGAAACAGCACCCCGTTGTGGGCCAACGATATTTCGCCGGGCCTTGGGTGGCTGCCGCCGCCCACCAGCGCTACTGCGGAGGCACTGTGGTGGGGCGTGCGATAGGGTCTGTGGTGCCAGTGACCGGCGCGCGGAGTGAGGCCGCCGATGGAGTGGATGGCGGCGGTCTGCTGCGCCTCCTGCTCGCTCAGCGGCGGCAGAATGCCGGGCAATCGGCTCGCCAGCATGCTCTTGCCGGTGCCGGGCGGGCCGATGAACAGCAGGTTGTGGCTGCCGGCGGCGGCGATCTCCAGCGCCCGCTTGGCCTGTGACTGGCCGATCACATCCTGCAGGTCCGGCACATTGGGCAGGCTCTCCGCGCTTTGGGGATCCGGCAGCGGCAGTTCGTACTGGCCTGCCAGCCAAGCTGTGACGGCCAGCAGCTGATGGGCGGTGCGCACTTCGGCATCCTGAATGAGGGACGCTTCGGGGCCGTTCTCCCGCGGTACCAGCAGAGTGCGCCCCGCATCCCGGCAGGCGAGCACGGCGGGCAGCACCCCGAGCACGGGGCGAATTTCGCCGGTCAGGGCCAACTCCCCCAAAAATTCATGATCGAGCAGGTATTTTGCCGGTATCTGCTTGGAAGCAGCGAGAATGCCGATGGCGATGGCCAGATCGAAGCGGCCCCCCTCCTTGGGTAGATCGGCGGGAGCCAGATTGACTGTGATGTGTTTGCTCGGGAACTCGAAATTGCCGTTGAGCAGGGCGCTGCGCACCCGGTCTCGCGACTCCTTCACCGAGGTTTCCGGCAGGCCGACCATGTTGAAGGCAGGCAGGCCGTTGGAGAGGTGAACTTCCACTGTAACTTGCGGGGCCGCGATCCCGAGGCTGGCACGGCTATAAACCACAGCTAATGACATAAATCCCGTCCTTGAGTTGATATATGTTCTGACTAACTGCTTGTTGTTGGTTTTTTATTCCAGAGTTCCGGCTGAGGAATAGCCAAAATCAGTGGGTTGTCACAGAAAAAAGGCTTGCCCAATAAAAATCACCGTGCTAGTTCTAATAGCCATTCGCGGTAGAAACCGCCCCAATTTCACAGGATTTCCGGTTGTAACTATGAACATGGCCTCCCGTTTCGTCAGCATTATTGTGGTCCTAGTGGTGATTATTATCTCACCGCTCGGGGCTCGTTTAGCTGCACGGAACAAGGGATAGACCCACCACCGGACAGAACGAAACAAGCGACCCCCGAGCCTCACAGCCCGGGGGTTTTTTTTCGACCAAAGGACAGGATTTTCCACATGAACGGCGCGCAGTTTTTGGTACAGGCTCTCAAAAAACAGGGTGTGACCCAGGTGTTTGGTTACCCGGGCGGGGCCATCATGCCGGTCTACGATGCCCTGTATGACGGTGGTCTGGCCCATCAGCTCTGCCGCCACGAGCAGGGCGCTGCCATGGCGGCTGTGGGTTATGCCCGTGCCTCCGGTCAGGTGGGGGTCTGCATCGCTACTTCCGGCCCCGGCGCTACCAATCTGGTAACCGGTCTTGCGGAGGCGCTGCTCGATTCGGTGCCGCTGGTGGCCATCAGCGGTCAGGTGCCCTGTTCCGCCATCGGTACCGATGCGTTTCAGGAGGTCGACGTGCTCGGCATGTCCCTCTCCTGTACCAAGCACTCCTTTATGGTGACTGATGCCGCCGATCTGGGGCGAGTGCTGGCAGAAGCTTTCGCCATCGCCACCGAAGGGCGCCCCGGTCCTGTGCTGATCGATCTCCCCAAGGATGTGCAACTGGCCGCCGTGCCGCCCCAGAGCCCTCTGTTTGCGGTGGAGGAGCCGGAGGTGCTCAACCCCTCGGAGCTGACCGCAGCCCGCACCCTGCTGGCTGCCGCCGAGCGTCCGGTGCTTTACGTCGGTGGCGGAGTGGGCATGGCCAATGCCGAGCAGCAGTTGCGTGACTTTGCCGCCGCCACCGGCATGCCAGCGGTCACCACCCTCAAGGGGATCGGCGCGCTCGACCCCGACAGTACCGTTTATCTGGGCATGCTCGGCATGCACGGCACCAAGTCGGCCAACTATGCGGTGCAGCAGTGCGATCTGCTGCTGGTGGTGGGCGCCCGTTTCGATGATCGGGTGACCGGCAAGCTGGAGGAGTTTGCCCCCGAGGCGAAGGTGATCCATCTCGATGTGGATGCCGCCGAGTTCGGCAAGCGCCGTGCCGCTGAGGTGGGCATCACCACGGATCTCAAGCTGGTGCTGCCGCGCCTCGCCATGACTCTCGACATCGCCCCCTGGCGTGAACACTGCGCCGCCATGGCCCGCGAATATGCATTTCGCTACGACCACCCGGGTCAGGCCATCTATGCCCCAGCTCTGCTCAAACAGCTATCTGCCAAGTTGCCGGAGAGCAGCGTGGTCGCCTGCGACGTGGGTCAGCACCAGATGTGGGTCGCCCAACACATGCGCTTCACCAGCCCGCGCAACCACCTCTCCAGCGCCGGTCTCGGCACCATGGGCTTTGGTCTGCCCGCCGCCATCGGCGCCAGGATGTCGCGCCCGGAGGATGAAGTGGTGCTGGTAAGCGGTGACGGCTCTTTCATGATGAACGTGCAGGAACTCGGCACCATCCGCCGGGCCCAACTCAAGGTGAAGATGGTGTTGCTGGACAACCAGCGCCTCGGCATGGTGCGCCAGTGGCAGGAGCTGTTCTTCGACGGCCGCTACAGCGAGACCATCCTCTCCGATAACCCCGATTTCGTCGCCCTGGCTGCCGCTTTCGGCATTCCGGGTGAGACCATCACATGCAAGGAGCAGATAGCCGGTGCCCTCGATCGCCTGCTGGCAAGCGAGAGTGCCTACCTGCTGCATGTGGCTATTTCAGAGGAAGAAAACGTCTGGCCCCTGGTTCCGCCGGGAGTCGCCAACCACCAGATGATGGAGCAACGCCCATGAACCCGCACACCCTTGCCCAGCCAGCATTTGCACAGCACACCCTGCATATCCATGCCCAGCCCAGACCGGAAGTGATGGAGCGGGTGCTGCGGGTGGTGCGTCACCGCGGCTTCGCTCTCTGCGCCCTCAACATGGAGCAGGATTGCCAACAGCTGCGGATCACGGTTACTGTCGAGTCGGTGCGTCCCATCCAGCAGTTGTGGAGCCAGCTGGTGAAGCTGGTGGACGTCTCCCGGGTCGATGCACTGGAACAGCAACCCCGGATCAGAGCTTAAGGAGCCAAGCCAATGTCACAGCCTTCCCAATCCGCCACTCACCCCCAATACATCTGGTTCAACGGCAAACTGGTGCCCTGGCAGGATGCCCAGGTGCACGTGATGAGCCACGCCCTGCACTACGGCTCCTCGGTGTTCGAGGGGGTACGCGCCTACGATACCCCCAAAGGCACCTGCATTTTCCGTCTGCAGGAGCACACCCGCCGCCTGTTCGACTCCGCCAAAATCTACTGGATGGACGTTCCCTACAGCGAGGCCGACGTGAATGAAGCCTGCCGCACCGTGGTGCGCGAGAACGGCCTGAAGAGCGGCTACCTGCGCCCGCTGGCCTTTGTCGGCAACGTGGGGCTGGGGCTGCATCCGCCGCTGGATGCCAAGGCCGACCTGATGGTGGCTGCTCTGCCATGGGGCGCCTATCTCGGCGAAGAGGGGCTGAAAAACGGGGTGGATGTGTGCGTCACCTCATGGAACCGGCTCGCTCCCAACACCATTCCCACCGGCGCCAAGGCGGGCGGTAACTATTTGTCCTCCCAGCTGATCAGCCGCGAGGCCAAGCGCAACGGCTTCGCCGAGGGGTTGGCGCTGGATGTGAACGGCTACCTGAGCGAAGGGGCGGGGGAGAACCTGTTTCTGGTGAAGAACGGCGTGCTGTTCACCCCGCCCGCTACCGCCGCCATCCTGCCCGGGATCACCCGCGACACCATCATGACGCTGGCCCGCGATCTCGGTTACGAGGTGCGCGAGCAGGCGCTGCCCCGCGAGGCGCTCTATGTGGCGGACGAGATCTTTATGACCGGCACCGCTGCCGAGGTGACCCCGGTGCGCTCCGTCGATCGGATGAAGGTGGGCGCTGGCAGCCGTGGCCCGGTGACAGAGCAACTGCAGAATGCCTTCTTCGGTCTGTTCAACGGCCAGACCGAGGACAAGTGGGGTTGGCTGACGCCCGTCAACGACTGATGAGAGAGGGGAGGCGCTGTGCCTCCCCGAGTCGCTTCCGGTGAGGGCTCTGCGCGGTGCCCTCACCAGGATCGATTCCCGATCCGAGAGTCACTTTTTCATTTTCAAAGATAATGAGCCCGCTGGGCATTCAGGGAGTAGAGACATGCCGAAGTTGAGATCCGCCACCACCACCCACGGACGTAACATGGCCGGGGCCCGCGCCCTGTGGCGTGCCACCGGAATGACCGATCAGGATTTCGGCAAGCCCATCATCGCCGTGGTCAACTCCTTCACCCAGTTCGTGCCGGGCCACGTCCACCTCAAGGATCTGGGCCAGCTGGTGGCGCGCGAGATCGAGGCCGCAGGCGGCGTTGCCAAGGAGTTCAACACCATCGCCGTGGATGACGGCATCGCCATGGGCCACGGCGGCATGCTCTACTCCCTGCCCTCCCGCGAGCTGATTGCTGATTCGGTGGAGTATATGGTCAACGCCCACTGCGCCGACGCCATGGTCTGTATCTCCAACTGCGACAAGATCACCCCGGGGATGCTGATGGCCGCCCTGCGCATCAATATCCCGGTGATCTTCGTCTCCGGCGGCCCGATGGAAGCGGGCAAGACCAAGCTCTCCGACCAGATCATCAAACTGGATCTGGTGGACGCCATGATCCAGGGCGCCGATCCCAAGGTATCGGACGCCCAGAGCGAACAGGTGGAGCGCAGTGCCTGCCCCACCTGCGGCTCCTGCTCCGGCATGTTTACCGCCAACTCCATGAACTGTCTGACCGAGGCGCTCGGTCTCTCCCAGCCGGGTAATGGCTCCATGCTGGCGACCCATAGCGACCGCGAGCAGCTGTTCAAGCTGGCGGGTCAGCGCATCGTGACGCTGGCCAAGCGCTGGTATGAACAGGATGACGAGAGCGCCCTGCCGCGCAATATCGCCACCAAGGCGGCGTTCGAGAACGCCATGGCGCTCGATATCGCCATGGGCGGATCCACCAATACCGTGCTGCACCTGCTGGCAGCGGCGCAGGAGGCCGGGGTGGACTTCACCATGGCCGATATCGACCGCATGTCCCGCAAAGTGCCTCAGCTCTGCAAGGTGGCGCCCTCCACCCAGAAATATCATATGGAAGATGTGCACCGTGCCGGTGGCGTGGTCGCCATTCTGGGTCAGCTGGAAAAAGCGGGCCTGGTGCATGGGGATACCCGTACCGTGCTGGGTTGCTCCCTCGTCGAACAGCTCAATGAATATGACGTCAGCCGCCAGCCGAGTCAGGAGGTGGTGGACTTCTACCGCGCCGGGCCGGCCGGGATCCGCACCACCAAGGCGTTCAGTCAGGATTGCCGCTGGCCGGAGCTGGATCTGGACAGAGCCGAAGGGTGCATCCGCTCGCTGGATAATGCCTATAGCCAGGAGGGCGGCCTCGCCGTGCTTTCCGGCAACCTCGCGGTCAACGGCGCCATTGTCAAGACCGCCGGGGTTGATGAGGAGAACCTCACCTTCCGTGGCCCGGCACGGGTGTTCGAGAGTCAGGAGAGCGCGGTGAACGGCATCCTCGACGGTACAGTTAAAGCGGGCGAGGTAGTGGTGATCCGCTACGAAGGGCCGAAAGGCGGCCCGGGCATGCAAGAGATGCTCTACCCCACCACCTATCTGAAATCCATGGGGCTCGGCAAGGCGTGCGCCCTGATCACCGATGGTCGCTTCTCCGGCGGCACCTCGGGTCTCTCCATCGGCCACGTCTCGCCGGAGGCCGCTTCCGGCGGCACCATAGGTCTGGTGGAGGATGGCGACATCATCAGCATCAATATCCCGGCCCGCAGCATGGTGCTGGAGGTGGCCGACAGCGTGCTTGCTACCCGCCGCGTCGCCGTGGAAGCCCGTGGCTGGAAGCCGCTCGATCGTCAGCGTCAGGTCTCCTTTGCCCTGCGCGCCTATGCCATGTTCGCCACCAGCGCTGATAAAGGCGCGGTGCGCGATCGCTCGATGCTGGGGGAATAAATCATGGTTTCTGCGGCGGATTATCTACGCAAGGTGTTGCTCTCTCCCGTCTATGAGGCGGCGCGAGTCACCCCTTTGCAAACCCTGAAGAAACTCTCCGAGCGGCTCGGCAACCACGTCAGCCTGAAGCGGGAGGATCTGCAACCGGTCCACTCCTTCAAGCTGCGCGGCGCCTACCACAAGATCGCCACCCTCACCGAGGAACAGAAGGCGCGCGGCGTTATCGCCGCCTCCGCCGGCAACCACGCCCAGGGGGTCGCCCTGTCGGCCGCCAAGCTCGGCATCAAGGCGATCATCGTGATGCCCAAGACCACGCCGGACATCAAGATCGATGCGGTGCGCCGTCAGGGCGGCAACGTCATGCTGTTTGGCAACAGTTTCGATGAGGCTTATGGCGAGAGTCGCCGCCTCGCCACGCTGGAGGGCTACACCCTGATCCCGCCGTTTGACGACGTCGAGGTGATCGCCGGGCAGGGCACCATCGGCAAGGAGCTGCTGGAGCAGGATACCCACCTCACCCACGTGTTCGTGCCGGTGGGGGGCGGCGGGTTGGCCGCCGGGGTGGCGGTCTATATCAAGCAACTGCTGCCGGATGTGAAGGTGATCGGGGTGGAGGCGGAGGGCTCTGCCTGCCTCAAGGCTGCCATGGCGGCCGGTGAACCGGTCAATCTGGAGCGGGTCTCGCTGTTTGCGGACGGGGTGGCGGTCAAGCGCATCGGCGAGGAGACCTTCCGCCTGTGCAACCAGTATCTGGACGAGGTGGTGACCGTCTCCAACGACCAGATCTGCGCCGCACTGAAAGACATCTTCGACGACTGCCGCGCCATTGCCGAGCCGTCGGGGGCCCTCTCGCTGGCAGGCCTCAAGGCTTACAGCGAGCGGGAGCAGGTGAAAGGGGGGCGGATGGCGGCCATTCTGTCCGGCGCCAACGTCAACTTCCACAGCCTGCGCTACGTGTCGGAGCGCTGCGAGATCGGCGAGAAGCGCGAGGGCATGCTGGCGGTGACCATCCCCGAGCGCAAGGGGGCCTTCCTCGACTTCTGCCGTCAGCTCGGGCCGCGCATGGTGACCGAGTTTAACTACCGCTACGCCGATGCCGAGCAGGCTTCGCTGTTCGTCTCGGTGCGCCTCACCGGCGGTGACGAGGAGCTGGGCCAGATCATCGATCAGCTCGGCGGCAACGGCTATCCGGTGGTCAACATGACCGAGAGCGAGCTGGCCAAGAATCATGTGCGCTATATGATTGGCGGCCGCCCGGCCCGGCCCCTTGGTGAACGTCTCTACAGCTTCAAGTTTCCGGAGCAGCCTGGCGCCCTGATGCGTTTCCTCGAGACCCTCGGCTGTCGCTGGAACATCAGCCTGTTCCACTACCGCAACCACGGTGCCGACTACGGTCGGGTGCTCTGCGCCTTCGAGCTGCCGGACGAGGACGTGGCCGCCTTCCACGACTACCTGCGCGAGATTGGCTACGGCTGGAAAGAGGTGAGCGACGACCCCGCCTACCGGTTATTCCTGGCTAGTTGATGGCGAGATCGCTATGAAGAAGGAGGGAGGCGTTGGCCTCCCTCTGTTTTTAAGCTGCAATTGGGAACTTCTGTCTGAGCCATTGAAATCCATGGGCCAGCGCCATCAGTAGCAGAGTGCCGGGCAGCACCGTTTGCCACAGGAATGCTGGCTCTTGTCCTGTCATCAGGATCTGCAAGGGATTGGCGCCTGCCGGAGGGTGAAGAATATTCAGTCCCTGCATCAGTGCGATAGCCAGCCCGGTTGCCAGAGCCATCTGCATTTCAGCAGGGAGGGGAAGCATGCCGATGACCAGTCCGACGCAGGCCGTCAGCAGGTGACCACCCAGCACGTTTTTGGGGCGCGCCAGCGGACTATCTGGCAGGGAAAACAACAACACACAGCTGGCCCCGAAAGGTGCCATGACTAGCGCGACATGCCAGCTCAGATTGAGCCATCCCAATATGCCGATGGTGAGTGCGGCGCTCACACCTGCCCATAACGGGCCATACCATTTTGTCATCATGCTTTCCTCTTGGTTTGCCAGAACTGATTAGGCACATTAGGTAGACAGATCGGTGTACTTCAAGAGGCAAATCATGAGTGAGAAGCGTCAACAACTGGTGGCGACGGCCTACCGTCTGTTCAACCGTCATGGCTTTCATGCCACCGGCATAGATCGCATCTGGGCCGAGGCGGGGAGTACCAAGCGCACCCTCTATCGCCACTTCCCGACCAAGGATGCCTTGATTGAGGAGGTGCTGCTCGTTCGTGACCGGGAGTTCTTCGCCTTGCTTGACCAGCGGCTGGCCGGTGTGAGCGGACGTGAAGCTCGCCTGCAGGCGCTGTTTGACGGTTTTGCAGAGTGGTTTGGCCGCTCTGATTTCTATGGCTGCAACTTTATCAACGCCAGCGCCGAGTTTGCCGACCCACGCCATCCGGTGCGCAAGCTGGTGATGGCCCACAAGCAGGCGTTATTGGGCTGGGTGATAAACCAGCTCAACTGTTCTCTGGCACAGGCCACCGAGCTTTGCCTGTTGCTGGAGGGGGCGATCGTGATGGCTCACAGCTATCAGCAGCCACTGGCGCTGGAGCAGGCCAGAATGCTGGCAAAGACCATTTTGGCCGACGATGGCGCGATAATGCAGGCCGCTTCACACTCCTGAGATGCTGGTCATTTGAGGCTGCGTTCGGATGGGATACCCTGATCGGCGGAGAGGCCGCCTGACGGCTTCACACAGGGAGAGTGCGCACTCAGGCGCCCATAACGACTTATTGCAGAGGCGAAAATATGAATAAATCCATGCTTGCCGTATTGGTCAGTGGTTTGCTGGCGGCCGGAGCCGTGCAGGCCGCTGCTCAGGATAATACCTGGTATGTCGGTGGCAAGGCCGGTTGGTCCAATTACTATGGCGTTGACCACAACCAGTATGCCGAGTCGATTGCCCAGACGTTGGGTAATACCAGCGAGAACACGGATGATCTGGGTCTGGGTCTGTTCGCCGGTTACCAGCTCAACCCCAACCTGGGGTTCGAGCTGGGTTATGACTGGCTTGGCAAATACGACACCACCTCGGGCACCGGCGCCAATACCCTCAATACCGAAGCCAAGAGCCAGATGATTCAGGCCACCATGAAGATCAGCTTCCCGGCAACGAATGTGCTCGATCTTTATGGCCGGCTCGGCGGTGCCTATGCCTGGACGGATAGCGAGATCAGCTTCGCCAATAGCAGCGAGACCGGTAAAAAGCATGGCGCCGCATTTGTCGGGGCGCTGGGTGCCGAGTACGCCATCGATCGTGACTGGGCCGCCCGTCTGGAGTACCAGTACACTACGCCGCTGGGAGATGCCTCTCTCGATCGCTCAGGCATCGAGCTGGATAACGGCCTGATTTCGTTCGGCATGCTCTATCGTTTCGGTCAGCAAGGGGGTGAGGTTGCTGTGCCGGCGCCAGCTCCGGCAGCCGAGCCTGCCCCGGCTGTGGTGGTGGAGCCCAAGACCTTCAGCCTGAGTTCCGATGTGCTGTTCGAGTTCAACAAGGCGACCCTGAAACCAGCCGCCAGCCAGGCGCTCGATGCCCTGTTCAGCCAGATTGTGGCGGCCAATCCGAAGGATGGCGTCGCGACCGTGGTCGGTTATACCGACCGCATCGGCTCCGACAACTACAACCTGGCCCTCTCCGAGAAGCGGGCCCAGAGCGTGGCCAGCTATCTGGTAGCCAAAGGCTTGTATGCTGACAAGGTACGGGTCGAAGGGCGTGGCAAGGCCAATCCGGTCACTGGCAACAACTGCGCCAGCCGTTCCAAACAGGAGCTGATTGCCTGTCTGGCACCGGATCGTCGGGTTGAAATCCATCTGGAAGGGGTTTCCCAGCCGGCGCAGTGATGCTGCGGCTAGAGATGGGATTCGAGAAGAACGGGAGGCCAGGCCTCCCGTTTTCTATGGTCAGCGTGATCGGATGGTGGTGCAGACCTGATTTGCCAACATCATGAGTTATCGAATCTTTTCCTAATAGGAATAGTTATTATATTTCCAGGAAATTACAGGGTAAAAAAATAGAATTAAACTTTGCGCCTGAAGATCCTTTTGGTTAGAATCTCTGCGTGTTATCAATAGACAGGTAAATATTATGGACTGCGACAGTTGTAGCCGATTGCAAATCGCGATGCGGGTTTACCAGAGCTGAGGCCGAATATTTTATCTTCTCTCTCACTCTGATTGCTCGAATCACAAGCATAGAGTGCAGCATCTATATGAGTCAGCATCGACTCTCACAACCTCTTTATCCCGCCTTCATCAGGGATTCCGGTTGTAAATCTGGATCGTTCCGCTCATCTGCGAGCCATGCGCGCCTCGCGACCCCTGCAATTGAACGCTTCATCATGCATCCCGGTACTGCCCGTCAGGGCCGTCACAGCGTCGGAACCATGCATCCGTGCCGTGGTCGGGAAGGGATCAAGCGTAAAATAACAAGATGGATAATCTCATATTGAAAACTATTTCGTTTTCGATATGGCAGGTTGCACATTAAAATAAATGATGTGATTGATTAATATATTTCGGCGGTGGCAAGGGTCGCGCTGTAATATTTCTATAGGCGTGGTTTTCTCCGATGTTCTTACCCGCCAGATATCACTGATACTATTTCCTGCCCGCATCCAGTTATTTCAAACTGTCGTAATCCTGATTTTCTTTATGGGTGATGCCGCTCTAGTTGCGGGATCACCGGATTGGTCCGCTGATAATGCAGACTCGCGGCCATGCCTGCCAACGACAGTGTGTATCGCTGTCCATGGTTCGTCCGGCCCTCTCTCCACCCCACTCGGAGGATATCGTATGACCGAAGAGCCCAAACCTCGACCCTCGGGGTTCACGTCTCCCCACTCCTGATCCCCCCTGCGGGGACGGGATGCGGTGTTCTGACCCCTGATCTGACCCAACCATGCAGGTTAGCTCGACGGCAGACATTTGTCTGACGAGCCGCCCCGTGCGCGCCAGTTGAGCGTGCCGGCAACGAGTCGGGTTCACAGCTTTCGATATCAGTACTGACGCCTGGCCTGGCCCGCGACAGGGCCCTTCTGCAAGCGAAAATCAGGATTTAAAGTTATGAAGCAACAACATACTGCCAGCCGGCACAAGCAACAGGGGTTCGTCGCCCCGGGCCGTGCCAATGAGAAGCTCTCCTCCCGGGTGCTCGACGAGGCCGACAAGTCCCTCGAATACACCCTCACTGCCGTGCGCGGCAATATCGACGGCCTGACCGCGACCGAGGCGGCCAATCGTCTGGTCCAGTTTGGCCCCAACGAGGTGACCCACGACAAACCGCCTCATCCATTGATCCAGCTGCTGCAGGCGTTCAAAAACCCGTTTGTGATGGTCTTGATGGTGCTTGGGCTGGTCAGTTACGTGATGGACGTGCTGATGGCCGAGCCGGGTGATGAGGACTGGGTCAAGGTGATCATCCTCGGTGTCATGGTGGGCCTGAGCGGTCTGCTGCGCTTCTGGCAGGAGTACCGTTCCGCCAAGGCGGCCGAGGCGCTCAAGTCACTGGTGCGCAACACTGCCACTGTACAGCGTCGTCCCTCGCCGGGCGCTACCCCCCAGCGCAAGGAGGTGGCAATGACCGAGCTGGTGGCCGGAGACATAGTGCACTTGCAGGCGGGAGACATGATCCCCGCCGACATCAAGCTGATTGAATCCCGCGATCTCTTCATCAGCCAGGCGGTGCTGACCGGTGAAGCACTGCCGGTAGAGAAGTATGACACTCTGGGAGCTGTGGCCGAGAAGTCGGCAGACGGCAACAGCACAGGGGACGTGGGGTTGCTCGATCAGCCCAACATCTGCTTCATGGGCACCAACGTGGTGAGCGGTACAGCCAAGGCTGTGGTGGTGGCCACCGGCAGCGACACCTACTTCGGTTCGCTGGCCCGCAACGTGGTGAGCCACAAGCGCATCGAGACCAGTTTCGATCGCGGCGTCAACAGCGTCACCAGGCTGCTGATCCGCTTCATGCTGGTGATGGTGCCCATCGTCTTCATGCTCAGTGGTATCAGCAGTGGTGACTGGATGTCGGCGCTCACCTTCGCGCTGGCGGTGGCGGTAGGGCTCACCCCCGAGATGCTGCCGATGATCGTCTCCGCCAACCTGGCGCGAGGGGCGGTGGCCATGGCCAAGCGCAAGGTGGTGGTCAAACGGCTCAACTCGGTGCAGAACTTCGGTGCCATGGACGTGCTCTGCACCGACAAGACAGGTACCCTGACCCAGGACAAGATCATCCTCGAGCACCACTACGACGTGCGTGGCAACCGGGACGACCGGATCCTGCAGCTGGCCTGGCTCAACAGTTATCATCAGAGCGGCATGAAGAACCTGATGGACATCGCGGTGATCGAGCATGCCGATGTGCTGGGAGCTGGCTGCAAGCCGGCTGGTTACAGCAAGGTGGATGAGTTGCCATTCGACTTCGTGCGCCGCCGTCTGTCGGTGATCGTACAGGATGAGCGTGGCCAGCAGCTGATGGTCTCCAAGGGGGCGGTGGAAGAGATGCTGGCCGTCTCCAGCCAGATCGCCGATGGCCAGGAGGTGCGGGATCTGACCGACGCCGATCGCCTTGCCCTGCTGCGCCAGAGCGAGGAGTTCAATGCCGAGGGCTATCGGGTACTGATCGTGGCGACCCGCGAGATCCCGGCAGGCGAGTGCAAGCAGAGCTATCGTACCAGTGATGAGGTCAATCTGGTGGTGCGCGGCTTCCTCACCTTCTTCGATCCGCCCAAGGATTCGGCCGCACCGGCCATCCGTGCGCTGAACGACTATGGTGTGGCGGTCAAGGTGCTGACCGGTGACAATCCCATCATCACCAGCAAGGTGTGTCGTGACGTAGGGCTGGAGCCCGGCTTACCGCTGCTCGGCAAGGATATCGAAGGAATGGATGACGTGGCGTTGTGCGAGGTGGTCAAGCAGACCACCATCTTCGCCAAGCTCACCCCGCTGCAGAAGTCGCGGGTGGTGAAGGCGCTGCAGGCCAACGGCAACACCGTCGGTTTCCTCGGTGACGGCATCAACGATGCGCCGGCGCTGCGGGATGCGGACGTAGGGATCTCGGTGGACAGCGGTGCCGACATCGCCAAGGAGACCGCCGACATCATCCTGCTGGAGAAGAGTCTGATGGTGCTGGAGGAGGGGGTGATCAAGGGGCGCGAGACCTTTGGCAACATCCTCAAGTACCTCAACATGACCGCCAGTTCCAACTTCGGCAACGTCTTCTCGGTGCTGGTGGCTTCCGCCTGGCTGCCATGGGCACCCATGCTGGCGATGCAGATGCTGATCCAGAACCTGGTGTATGACGTCTCCCAGATGCTGCTGCCGTGGGACAAGATGGATCCCGAGTTCCTCAAGCGGCCGCGCAAGTGGGAGGCGAGCAACATCAAGCGCTTCATGCTCTGGCTCGGCCCGACCTCGTCGGTGTTCGATATCAGCACCTACTGCCTGATGTGGTTCGTGTTCGGTGCTGGCGCCCTCTATGCCACCGCCAACGGCAGTATGGATCCGCTGGTCAACGGTCAGGCCATCATGAACTCCGGCTGGTTTATCGAGGGGCTGGTGTCGCAGACGCTGGTGGTACATATGCTGCGTACCCGCAAGATCCCGTTCCTGCAGAGTACCGCTACCCTGCCGGTGCTGCTCTCCACCTCGATCGCCATTGCCATCGGCTGTTACCTGCCCTTCTCGCCTGTGGCTGAGCACTTCGGCTTCATCACTCTGGATGGGCCCAAGTACTTCATGTGGCTGGTGATCACCATGCTGGCCTACATGGGGCTGACCCAGACCGTCAAGACCATCTACATCAAGCGCCACGGCCAGTGGTTCTGATGACGTGCTAGCTGACGGGCCGGTGTGATCCCGGCGCGACAGAAAAAAGAGAGCCAGCCCACGCAAGCGGACTGGCTCTCTTTATTTGGTGTGACCCGACTCCCTTGTTGGCGAGTACCGGCCTGTGGCTTAGAGCTTGAACAGCGGGCGCAGGCGAATACCGATCAGGCTGCCGGCGAGGGCCATCAGCATCCAGACCCAGCCGTGCAGGCTGCCGGAGGCGGTGCCGTCGAAGAAGCCGCCGAGGTTGCAGGCGCTGTACATGGCGCCCATCCCCATCAGCAGGCCGCCGAGGATGGATGCCAGACTGTTGCCGATCCGCATCGGGGCGAAGTTTCCGCCACCGCTGATGCAGCGCGCCAGCATGGCCCCCAGAATGCCGAGCCAGAACATGCCGACCATGGGATTGATGAAGAGTGGCTGGGCCAGCTTGGGGTTGCCCTCGAACAGGCCGAACAGAGAGGCGCCGCGCAGCGCCATGTCATAGACGGCGCCTGTGATGGTCCAGGCCGAGCCGTGCAGGGCGACGACAGTGGAGTTGAGTATGGCGATGATGATGCCGCCGGTCAGCACGGTGAAGCGGCCATCGCGCCAGAACAGGTTGCCGCCGCTGAAGAGGGGCTTGAGTTCGCCGGTACGCTTGAGTTCGCTGTTGCGAAACAGCAGGAACAGCGCGGCGACCAGCGCCAGGTTGAGCAGCATGCCGCTCCAGATATTGCCGGTCAAATCCTTGGCCAGCACCACATGGCTGGAGAAGGTGGCCTCCAGTTCGGGGCGGAACTGGTTGCTGATGAGGGTGCCGATTCCGTAGCAGATCAGCACCAGCCAGAAGCGGGGTTGTCCCTCGCCGCAGCAATAAAGAGTGCCGGTGGCACAGACGCCTGCCAGCTGCATGCCGATGCCGAACAGGAAGGCACCGACGATGAAGGGAATGCCGATAGCCATCACGTTGCCCACCATGGCATCGCCAAACAGGGCGTGACTAAAGGAGAGGAAGGTGGTGAACAGCAGAATTTCGATGGCGATGGTGAGCAGGTGAACCCGCACATAGTAACTGTTGCGCTTGGTCAGCATTTCGCGCCAACCGAACACGATGCCGAAGCGGCTGAAGGAGAGGGTGAAGCCAAAGCCGAATCCGATCAGGGCCATCAGGGCCCATTTCATACCAAAGGTGTTGCCAAGCCAGAGTAACGCTCCCCCCGCGATTGCCACGATGGGGAGCGACCATTTTCGAGTCATAGCTGTAATTCCTTATAGCTGGATGGAGAATAGGGAGTGCGGATCCTATTCCCACATTGAGTCCAAGGCTACCGGTTTAACAGGTCAGGGGGCGAGAAAATGGCATATCGCTTCTGATGACTTTGTTAGCTACTGATTTGATTTTGAAGGCTTTATATTGCTCGTTGCAGCAGGACGCTTGCCGTTGCGCAGCCCATCCAGCGTGAAGATCAGCAGCGCGCTCCAGATACAGGCGAAAGTAAGAGCCTTGTCCATTGCCAGCTCCTCGCCGTAGAGAGTGACAGCGAGGATGAACATCAGGCTGGGGCCTATGTACTGGAAGAAGCCCAGGGTGGAGAGCTTGAGCCGTGTCGCGGCGGCGGTGAAGCAGAGCAGAGGGGCTGTGGTGACGGCGCCAGCAGCGATCAGCAGCAGGTTGAGGTGCCAGTCGTTCTGGGTGAGATGGCTGGTGGGGCTGTCGGCAATGCCCCACAGATAGATTGCTGCCGGTGGCAGCATGATCATGGTTTCGATCAGCAGACCGGTAAGTGCATCGAGGGCCAGTTTTTTGCGCACCAGGCCATAGATGGCGAAGCTCGATGCCAACACCAGTGCAATCCAGGGCAGGGAGCCAAAGGCGATAAGCTGGATCGCCACCCCGGCAAAGGCCAGCGCCACCGCCCACCACTGCAGGCGGCGCAGTTTCTCGCTCAGAAACACCATCCCCAGCAGCACGTTGAACAGCGGGTTGATGTAGTAGCCGAGGCTGGCATCCAGCATGTGGCCGTTGTTGATGGCCCAGATAAACAGCAGCCAGTTGCCGCCAACGGTGACCGAGGTAAAAGCTAGGGTGAGCAGCACTTTTGGCTGACGCAGCACTGCCTGCACCTTGTGCCACTGGCGGCCAGCCAGGGTGAGCACCATCAGCAGCACGCAGGACCAGATCATCCTGTGGGTCAGAATTTCAGCGGCCGGGACGGCAGAGATGGTCTTGAAATAGATGGGGGCTATGCCCCAAAGGGTATAGGCGCACAGGGCGTAGATGACGCCCTGACGCTGGATCTGTTGCGGCATGCGGATGACCTTTACTGAAGCGTTGGATGCGGGAAAACATCGCAAAAAATCAGTGTAGCGATCCTTTTGCGGGGAAAGAAGCGAATAAACGAAGTTTGAGGGATAGGAGGAGTGTGGCTGGCAGGTCAGCCTTTACCGCGACGGATCTTGTCGACGTCCATCAACAGCCACAACATCAGGGCGATGGCGGAGATCCAGGGGCCCCAGGTCACGTAGGCCTCGCCGTGCCCCAGCACGAAAAACAGCAGGGGCAACCCGATCACCAGAAAAAGTACGCTTCCCAGAAAAAATAGCATTTTTGTCTTTATATTTAATGGTTTGCTTATTTGATGATTATATCGATTGTGCCGCCTGATGGAAGACCAAAATGCAAAAGGGGGGATTTCTCCCCCATTGCTGATGATGATGGCTATATATACCTTTATTCGAGCTGGATCCAGGTACTTTTCAGCTCGGTGTACTTCTCCAGCGCGTGCAGCGACTTGTCACGACCGTTACCAGACTGCTTGAAGCCACCAAACGGCATGGTCATGTCGCCGCCATCCCAGTTGTTGACGAATACGGTGCCAGCACGCAGGGCGCGGGAACCCTTCACCGCCTTGTTGAGATCCGCGGTCCAGATCGCCGCCGCCAGCCCGTAGTCGGTGTCGTTGCCCAGAGCAATGGCCTCTTCGAGCGTGTCGAAACCGGTCACTGCCAGCACAGGGCCGAAAATCTCCTCGCGGAAGATCCGCATCTCGGGTGTCACCTCGTCGAAGATGGTGGGCTCGATATAGAAGCCGCCGCTCTCAAGATTGGTGCGTTTGCCTCCCAGCAGTAGCTTGGCTCCCTCCTGCTTGCCAATCTCGACATAGCGCAGCACCTGCTCCATCTGGATGTGATCCACCATGGCGCCGATGCGGGTCGCAGGGTCGAGCGGGTTGGCTGAGATCCACTCGCGGGCATGGGCCAGCAGTCGCTCCATAAATTGCGGCTTGATGCTGTTTTGCACCAGCAGGCGAGAGGCGGCGGTACACACCTCGCCCTGGTTGTAGAAGATGGCGCCAGCGGCGCTCTTGGCCGCGGCGTCCAGGTCCGGCGCATCTGCCAGTATGATGTTGGGGCTCTTGCCGCCGCACTCCATAAAGGCGCGCTTGAGGTTCGACTTGCCGGAGCACTCCACCAGATGCTTGCCGATTTTGGTGGATCCGGTGAAGGTGATGCAATCCACATCCATGTGCATGGCCAGCGCCTCGCCCACGGTATGGCCAAAGCCCGGCAGCACGTTGAACACGCCGTCAGGAATGCCTGCCTCCTTGGCCAGACCTGCGATACGCAAGGCGGTCAGGGGGGACTTTTCGGAAGGTTTGAGAATGACCGAGTTGCCGGTAGCGAGCGCCGGCCCCAGCTTCCAGCAGGCCATCACCAGCGGGAAGTTCCACGGCACGATGGCGGCAACGACCCCGAGCGGTTCCCGGGTCACCAGCGCCAGGGCGGATTCCTCGACCGGCGCGACCTGATCGTAGATCTTGTCGATCGCTTCGGCGTTCCAGGCGATGCAGTTGGCGGCGGCAGGGGCATCGTAGCCCATGGCATCGCCGATGGGTTTGCCCATGTCCAGCGACTCCAGCAGTGCCAGCTCCACCTTGTTGAGACGCATCAGTTCGGCGAAGCGCTGCATGATCAGCTTGCGCTGTTTCGGCGGCAGGCCGCTCCAGCGCTTGTCGTTGAAGGCATCACGCGCGGCCTGTACCGCCAGCTCGGCATCGGCGGCATTGCAGGCTGCTACCTTGGTCAGCAGCTTGCCGTTGGCCGGGTTGATACAGTCGAAGGTGGCACCATTGACGGCATCCCGATAGCTACCGTTGATAAAGGCTTGTGAGGGCAGGGTCAGATGGGCGGCCTTGTGTTGCCACTGGGCCAGGGTCAGGTCACTCATGTTCACTCCTTGAACCGGCAAAAGTCATTGTCCGCGTATCAATATGCTAAACATCCTGCCACTTGTAAATCCATTTTGTAACAATTCATTAAACATTGGCGGCTGGCTGACCCCTTATCACCCTGTTAGAAACTGGCGGGGGTATTGGCCGAAATCAATACGCACTCCTGCTCGCCCACATTGCGAAAACGGTGAGGAGTGCGGCTGTCGAAGTAGTAGCCGTCCCCCGGTGTCAGCAGGTAGATCTGCTCACCCACGGTCACTTCAACCTCGCCCTTGATAACGATGCCGCACTCTTCACCCTCGTGGCTCAGCATGTCGTCGCCAGTGTCGGCGCCCGGTGGCAGCACCTCCTGCAACATGCCGATGGCACGGTTGGCACGGCTGTGGCCCACCAGCCGGTAGCTGATGGGGTGAGTGCCGAGATCCGGCATATCGGCGGCGCGAAAGATCACTTCGGAGTCCATTTCGGTCTCGTCAGTAAAGAAGCTGGCCAGTGACATGGGGATCCCTTCCAGCACCTTGCGCAGGGAGGCAACTGACGGGCTCACCTGATTCTTTTCGATCTGGGAGATGAATCCGTTGGTCACGCCCGAGCGTTTGGCCAGCTCGCGCTGGGAGAGGGCCGCCTTGGTGCGAACCGCCTTGAGACGGTGACCGATATCCATCGATAGACACTCCTTGACTGTTTACTATTATTAAATTTGTGTTAAATATCTTATACCACCCTGTAGAGTCATCTAGCTAGGGGTGGCATCAGACAGGGCGATAATGAGCCCTTTTTTATGGATTCAGGTGTTTAATTTAATAGGCAATGGCCAATAGTTGCTAAACACCTTAAGGATGAGGTGACCATGAAACCGATCAGCGACATCAATACTCCCTCCGACATGTCCGCCTTCTGGATGCCGTTCACCGCCAACCAGCAGTTCAAGGCGGCGCCGCGCATCCTGAAGTCGGCGGAGGGGATGTATTATCACTCAGAGGATGGCCGCAAGATACTGGATGGCACTGCCGGACTCTGGTGTTGCAACGCGGGCCATGGTCGGCGCGAGATTGCCGAGGCGGTCTCCCAGCAGATTTCCCACCTCGATTTCGCCCCCACTTTCCAGATGGGCCACCCGTTGCCGTTCGAGCTGGCCAACCGGCTGGTGGAGATCGCTCCCCAGGGCTTTGGCCATGTCTTCTATACCAACTCCGGCTCAGAGTCGGTTGATACCGCGCTCAAAATCGCACTGGCCTGGCAGCGGGCTCGCGGTCAGGGCACCCGCACCCGGCTGATTGGTCGCGAGCGGGGTTATCACGGGGTTGGCTTTGGCGGCATCTCGGTGGGGGGCATTCCTGGCAATCGCAAGTGGTTTGGCTCCCTGCTGACCGGGGTGGATCATTTGCCCCATACCCTCAACATCGCCAAAAATGCCTTCACCAAAGGGTTGCCTGAGGAGGATGTGGCGCTGGCCGACGAGCTGGAGAAGATCGTTTTTCTGCACGATGCCAGCAACATAGCGGCGGTGATCGTCGAACCCATCGCCGGCAGTACCGGCGTGCTGATGCCGCCCAAAGGCTACCTCAAGCGGCTGCGGGAGATCTGCACCAAACACGGCATCCTGCTGATTTTTGACGAGGTGATCACTGGTTTCGGTCGCCTTGGCTCTCCCTTCGCCGCGCAGGAGTTCGATGTCATCCCCGACATGATCACCTGCGCCAAGGGGCTCACCAACGGCGCTATCCCCATGGGAGCTGTGCTGGTGCAAAAGCATATTTATGACGACATGATGGCGGCAGGTAAGGGGGCTATCGAGCTGTTCCACGGCTACACCTATTCCGGTCATCCGGTGGCTGCTGCTGCGGGTCTGGCGACCCTCGAGATCTATCGCAACGAGAACCTGCTTAGCCGCGCCGCGGATCTGGCGGGCTACTGGGAGGAGGCGGCCCATTCGCTGAAGGGCTGCAAGCATGTGAAGGATGTGCGCAACTACGGGCTGGTGGCCGGTATCGAACTTGAATCCATGCCGGATGCGCCGGGCAAGCGCGCCTATGAGGTGTTTGTCCGCTGCTTCGAGAAGGGGGCGCTGATCAGGGTGACCGGCGACATCATCGCCCTGTCGCCACCCCTCATCATCGAGCGCAGCCAGATCGATGATCTCTTCACCCTGCTGCAGGATGCCCTGCAGGCACAACCCTAACCCATTTGATGGCCCCGCGCTGGCGGGGCCTTGCGTTGTCTTGTTCAGCGCAATCACCACATCAATTATCACGGAGGATACATGACATACAGGGTCAGCAACTTCATCAACGGCCAGCCGCAGGAGAGTCGTAGCGAGCGCCAGGGCGCCATCTTCAACCCAGCCTGCGGCAAGCAGCAGGGGAGCGTTGGGCTTTCCAGCGCCGCCGAGTGTCAGGAGGCGATCGCCATCGCCGAGCGCGCCTTTGCCGACTGGTCGCAAACCCCGCCGCTGGTGCGGGCTCGGGTCTTTTTCCGCTTCAAAGAGTTGATGGAGCAGCACAGGGACGAGCTGGCCGAGCTCATCAGCCGCGAGCACGGCAAAGTCTTCTCCGATGCGCAGGGTGAGCTGACCCGCGGGCTGGAGGTAGTGGAGTTTGCCTGCGGCATTCCCCATCTGCTCAAGGGGGAGCACTCCCTCAACGTCGGTCGCGGGGTAGACAGCTACTCCATGATGCAGCCGGTCGGGGTTTGCGCCGGCATCACCCCGTTCAACTTCCCGGCCATGGTGCCGCTCTGGATGTTCCCGGTCGCGATTGCCTGCGGCAACACCTTCATTCTCAAACCCTCCGAGAAGGATCCCTCTCTCTCGCTGCGGATGGCCGAGCTGCTCAAGGAGGCCGGTCTGCCGGACGGCGTGCTCAACGTGGTGAACGGTGACAAGGAGGTGGTGGACGTGCTGCTGACCGACCCGCGGGTCGGCGCCGTGTCGTTTGTCGGCTCCACCCCCATCGCCCAGTACATCTATGCCACCGCCTCGGCCCACGGCAAGCGAGTGCAGGCGCTGGGCGGCGCCAAGAACCATATGGTGGTGATGCCGGATGCTGATCTCGATCAGGCGGTCTCAGCTCTGATGGGGGCTGCTTATGGGGCGGCGGGCGAGCGCTGCATGGCCATTTCGGTAGCCGTGGTAGTGGGTGACGAGACCGCCGATACCTTGGTTGCCAAACTGAAACCGCTCGTTGAGAAGCTGCGGGTGGGCCCGGGGCTGGGCCAGAGCCCGGAAAACGAGATGGGGCCGCTCATCAGCAAGGAGCATCTGGCCAAGGTGCGCGGTTATGTGGATCAGGGGGTGGCCGAAGGGGCCGCGCTGCGAGTCGATGGTCGCACGCTGAGCCACGACGAGGGTTACTTTATCGGTGGCTGCCTGTTTGACGAGGTGACCCCCGAGATGCGCATCTATCGCGAGGAGATCTTCGGCCCCGTGCTCTCCATTGTGCGGGTGCCGGACTACGAGACGGCGCTGCGACTCATCAATGAACATGAGTACGGCAATGGCACCGCCATCTTTACCTGCGACGGCGACACCGCGCGGGACTTCACGGCGCGGGTACAGGTCGGTATGGTAGGGGTGAACGTTCCCATTCCGGTGCCGATGGCGTTTCACAGCTTTGGCGGCTGGAAGCGCTCCATCTTCGGGCCGCTCAACATGCACGGGCCGGATGGGGTTCGCTTTTATACCCGGATGAAGACGGTGACGGCGCGCTGGCCCCAGAGCCTGCGCAGTGGTGCCGAATTCTCCATGCCAACCATGAAGTGATGAGCCCAGGGCTCACCACCATGATTTAGTTCTCTTGCCCCCGCAGATCGCTGGTCTGCGGGGGCACTTCTGTAAAGGAGCAACAGATGCGATTGGGAATTCTCGATTGTGACCGGCTGGATCCCGATCTGGCGGATCGTTTTGGCCCCGTCTACTCCGAGATGTTTATCAGGGGGTTTCAGCCGCTGGCACCCGAGCTGGAGTTTCGGGTCTGGTCAGCCATCGATGGGGAGCTGCCGGAGGATCTGCACGAGTGCGATGCCTGGCTCATCACCGGCTCGCGCCACGATGCCTATAGCGATATTCCCTGGATCAAGGCGTTGCGTGGCTGGATCCGTCGGGCCCATGATGCCGACGTCAAGCTGGCCGGGATTTGTTTTGGTCATCAGGTGATCGCCCAGGCGCTGGGGGGCGAGGTGGTGAAGTCTACCAAGGGGTGGGGGCTGGGAGTGTCGGTGCACCCCATGTTGGCTGATGAGCCCTGGATGGCGCCGTCTCGTGATCAGATCCGTATTCTGGCCAGTCATCAGGATCAGGTGGCCCTGCTGCCCCCCGGAGCGACCCGGCTGGCGGGCAACGATTTTTGCCCCAACTTCATGTTCCTGCAGGGGAACAACATAGTTGCCATTCAGGGACATCCGGAATTTTCGGTGGAGTACAACCGGGCGCTGATCGAGCGGCGCCGAGGCCTGTTACCCGACGAGCGTTACCAGAGCAGCCTCTCCTCGCTGGAGGGAGAGGTGGATTCGACCACCATGATGCAGTGGTTGCTGCAGTTTTTGGGGATCCTGCCGCTGCGGGCCGGCGCAGCCTGAGCCCGGTTTGTCAGCGACCCCCTTCGGGTGCTAGATTTTGTAGCAAAATGAAGGATCAAGCGCTGCGATGTCGGGATCGGATGATACACTGGCCGCCCTTTGTGGCGGCCTGTTTGTCTGGCGTGATCGCCGTACCAGCTTGAGAGGGTGAAGCCTTGAAACTACAGCAATTGAAGTACTTGATCGCGATCCGGGACCACAACCTCAACGTCTCGGTGGCGTCCGATGCGCTCTATACCAGCCAGCCCGGGGTCAGCAAGCAGATCGGCCTGCTGGAGAGCGAGCTGGGAGTGCGGATCTTCGAGCGCCGTGGCAAGCATCTGCACCGCATCACCCCGGTGGGCGAGGAGATCATCAAGTGTGCCGAGGCGATGCTCAACATCGAGAGCAAGATAAAGGCGATCTCCCGTGAGTATCTGGATCCGACCGTGGGCACCCTCAACATTCACACTACCCACACTATCGCCCGCTATCTGCTGCCCAAGTCGGTTACCTACTTCACCAAGAAGTACCCCAAAATCTCGTTCCACCTCCATCCGGTGATGTCGGCGAGCAAGGAGCAGATCAGCAAGGGTTACTCCGATTTTTCCATCGTTGCCCACGAAATTGGCTTCGACAAGGAGCTGATCGCGCTGCCCGCCTACCTCTGGACCCTCTCGCTGGTGGTGCCGCAGGATCACCCGCTGGCCAAGGTGAAGAAGCCGACCCTGGAGCAGCTCTGCCACTACCCCATCCTCAGTTACGAGAGCGGTGCCACCGGTCGGCAGGTGCAGGATGAGGTGTTTCAGGCGGCGGGGCTGACCCCGAGCTACTACATGACGGTAATGGATGCCGGAGTGATCAAGCGCTATGTGGAGCTGGGCTTTGGCATCGGCATCATCTCCTCGCTGGTGGCCAACGACACCGACAGCCCCGGGCTGGTCTCCATCAATCTGGAGCACCTGTTCAAGCCCTGTCCGGCCCAAATCTGCTTCAGCAAGAGCATTCTGCTGCAGAACTACATGTATGACTTCATCAGCTCTTTCTCGCCTCACCTCACCAAGGAGGTGATCCAGAGCGTGATGCAACAACCGACCCAGGCGCGCATCGACGAGCTGCTGGCCGGGGTGGAACTGCCCATCTATTGATCCCGATCGGATTACCGATCGCTTACGGTTGTCTCTTCAGTCAGGCTGGGCTCTACTCGGGGTTCAGCCTGTCTCTTTTGGGCTATCTCCATCGTCCGAGGTCTCTATGTCACGTATTCTGCTGCTTGCCAATCTCAACTGTGATCATGTGCTCTCCCTCTCCGAACCGCTGGTGGCGGGGGCCCGGCTGCAATACGTGGATCAGGGACGCAGGCTGGGAGGTGGTGCCGCCAATACCGGCATCGGGCTGGTGTGGGCGGGTCACGAGGTGACCATTGCCTCACGCATCGGGCTGGACGAGACCGGCGACTGGCTGCTGGAGCAGGCGGCCGGTTACGGGCTGGATTGCAGCCATGTGGAGCGCTTTGGCGGCGAGACCGGCGAGTTGCTGATCCTGGTGGACTCCACCGGCGAGCGCACCATACTTCGCCGTCCCCGTCGTCCCGATCTGCCCGGTGATCTGCCACAGGAGGGGATCGACTGCCTCTACGTGAACTATCCCGGCACCGCCATCATCAGTTATATGCGCCAGATGCTCGGCAAGAGCTTTGTGTTGGCCCAGTATCCCAAGGGCGGCCAAGCGCGCCGTCCCTGCCATGTGCTGGTGGCCTCCCGCTCCGATCTCGGCGAGGTAAGTGACCCCTGGCAACATGCCCGCCAGTTGGCGGGTGAGCAGCTTGAATGGCTTGTGTTGACCGAAGGGAAGGCGGGGGCGGTGGCCATCCATGGCGACGAGCAGATTAGGGTCGCCGCGCGGCCAGTCTCGGTGGTCGATACCACGGGAGCAGGGGATGCTTTCGCTGGCGGATTGATCCATGGCCTGGCGCGCGGCATGGCGATCAAGGATGCGCTACAGTGCGCGGTGGACTGGGGGGCGTTTGCCGTCGCCTCCGAGAGCTCCATCCCATCGGTCGCGCTGAAAAACTGGCTGAAACAGCCGCACTGACGCCCCGTTTATTCACTGTTCGAAGGGAGATTTCCCCTCTTGTCTGTTGGGTGCGGCGGTGAGGAATTTCGGGAAATTTAGCCGCCAGAATGGAGGTAAACGCCGGGCTAACCCGGCAAGTTTGCGATCAATCAAAGAAAGTGTCGATTTATGTGCATCTTCATCGACACCCGGTTGTGCTGCTCTTAACCTTGTCACTCCGCAACTCAGATTAAGAGACAGGCCCCTCCTCTGGCGAACCAATGGCGAACAGAGGCAAACCGGTTGTCTCCTGCCTCTTAGCTCAATGTTGTCGTCCTGATTCCTGGCTTGTAGTAAGAGGCAAGTGCGACCATGCAACTGACACGATTTACCGACTACGCCCTGCGTACCCTGACCTTCCTGGCGGTGCAGCCGGGCGATCGCCTGTCGACCATTACCGAAGTGGCCGATACCTTCGGCATCTCTCGCAACCACGTGGTCAAGATAGTGCACCAGCTCGGCATCAAGGGGTACATCGAGACGGTACGTGGCAAGCATGGCGGTATCCGCCTCGGTCGCTCCGCGGTCTCCATCAACCTGCGCGATGTGGTGATGGATATGGAGCACGTGCTCTGTCCGGTCGACTGCAAGCGCGAGAACTGCCGTCTCTCCGGTGGCTGCCGCATTCAGGGCATTTTGCGCCGCGCCATGAACGCCTTCCTCGAAGTGCTGGGTGAGTACACCCTGGCCGATGCGGTGCGCGATCCGAACCGTCTCTGCCATCTGCTGGGCATCGAGCAGGAGTCAATTCTGGCGATGGCCTGATGGGCAGGAAGCAAGAACAGATATAGAAGGGGCCTGATGGCCCCTTTTGTTTGTCAGCGATTGCCCGGCTGGCGGATCAGGGTGATGGCGCCGTGCAGACAGGCGAGGCCGCAGGCGCCGCAGCCATTGCAGGCATCCATGTTGACGTTGATGCCATCGGCTGTGGCCTTGATTGCCTGCTGGGGACAGGCATCTTCACAGAGCAGGCAGTAGAAGCCCTGCCGTGCCTGACAGCTCTCTTCAATCTGCACCCGGGTCTGCACCTGACGACCCAGCTGCAGGTCGAGGGCGCCGGTGGGACAGGCTCTGGCGCAGCTGCCGCAGTAGCTGCACTGGCCACAGGCGAGATCGAGTACCGGCGTACCGGCGATGGGGCTCCCCTCGTACTCCTCCTGGGTGGCCGGTTTGAGCAGACCGCGCGGGCAGGCCTTGAAACACTCGCCACAGCGGCTGCAGAGGGAGAGGTACTGGGACTCCTCGATGGCCCATGGCGGGCGCGCTTCATGGCAAACCACTGCGGGCTTGCGGGAAGCTTGCCAACCTTGTGTCAGCCAACGGAGGAAATAGTGAGTCATGCTCGCCCCTGATACCTATTAGGGGTTAATTTTATCGAAGTTTCGGGAAGCAGGCCAGAGAATAGCGGCCGTCAGGATCGCAAGCGCAGTTGCCCTTGTGTAAGCTAGGCGGGTCTTTTTACGTGGTTGAATGAAAACATATGTGGCTATTTCTCTGGCGTTCGTCCCTGCTCTATATCTTTCCCCTGCTGATGTGGGGCTACTGCCGCATCAAGGGCATCGAGTTCGTCGAGCTCGATACCGGGGTTAACAGCCACAAGTGGGTGGTGCTCGCCGCCTACCTCATCTACGTGCTGCTCTGGCTGCTGGCCAACCGCTATCTCGAACTCTTCCTGCGCCAGCGGAGCCGTAAATGATCGAGCCCGGGCTCTGGGTCATCCTGCTGCCAGCCGCCGTGCTGGCCCTCGGGCTTGGCTGGCTGATCGGGCGACGGGCCGCCACGGCACAGGCTCAGGAGCTGATGCTGGCGCAGGAGCGGCATCAAGCGTTGCAGGATCGCTTCGACGAGTTGCAGGATGAGCGCATGCAGGGCCAGCAGAAGCTGGATCAGCAGCAGACCCTGCTCATCAAACTCACCGCCCGACTCAAGGATGCGGAAGCGACCCTGCGCAGCGAGCGGCTGGCTGCCGCCGAGAAGCTGCAACTGCAACAGGAGGCGGAGCAGCGCCTCAGCCAGCAGTTCGAGAACCTTGCCAACCGGATCTTCGAGCAAAACTCCGGCAACTTCCGTGAACTCAACCAGAGCAGCCTCGATCTGCTGCTCACGCCACTCAAGGAGCAGCTCGAGGGTTTTCGTCGTCAGGTGGGGGAGACCCACGCCCAGGAGACGGCCCAGCGCCACAGCCTCAAGTTCGAGCTGGAGCGCCTCGCCGAGCTCAATGCTCGTATGACCGAAGAGGCTGCGGCCCTGACCCGCGCCCTCAAGGGCGACAGCAAGCAACAGGGCAATTGGGGGGAAGTGGTGTTGGCGCGGATCCTCAGCGAATGCGGCCTGCGCGAGGGCCACGAGTACCACACCCAGGTCAATATCGAGGTGGAGAAGGGCAAGCGCTACCAGCCCGATGTGATTGTCCACCTGCCGCAGGAAAAAGACATCATCATCGACGCCAAGGTGTCGCTGACCGCCTACGAGCGCTGGTATAACGCCGGGGACGAGCTGGAGAAGGCGGTGGCGCTGAAAGAGCACGTCGCCTCGGTGCGCAACCACATCCGCGAGCTGGGCCGCAAGGATTATCAGCAGTTGCCCGGGGTGCGCACCCTCGACTATGTGCTGATGTTCGTGGCGGTGGAGCCCGCCTTCCTCACCGCGATGGAGGCCGATCCCTCGCTGGTGCGTTACGGTCTCGACAACAATATCCTGCTGGTGAGCCCCACCAATCTCATGGTGGCTCTGCGCACCATCGAAAACCTGTGGCGCTACGAGCGGCAGAACCAGAATGCCCGCCAGATTGCCGAACGGGCCGGTCGCCTCTACGAGAAGCTGCGGCTGTTTGTCGAGGAGATGCAGCAGATGGGCGGCAGCCTGCACAAGGCGCAGGAGAGCTACGACAAGGCGATGGGACGGCTGGTCAACGGCCGTGGCAACCTGATTGCGCAGGTCGAGCGTTTCCGCGAGCTGGGGGTGGAGGTAACAAAGAGCCTACCCGAGCCGCTAGTTGAGCGCGCGCTGGAACGCGACAAGGAGCGGGAGTAGTTTTTCCCTGCATCGCCATCCGCAAAAGGTCCAACCCCGGTTTGGGCCTTTTGCCATTTAACTTTGTTAACAGGCGATGGCTCCCATTCCCACTCGTCTTCTGAGTTTTTGGTATTGCTGGCCAAAGCTGGTTGTTTTTAGAACTGCACTGGTTGGTTGAGTCAATATATGAGCTGCGAGATAAAACATCCCTCGTTGTTTTAATGTCTGCGATCCATATTCCCCCCAACGGCTACCCCCTGTCTCATAGCTCGCTTCTTGCAAGGCGAAGATAACTTTCTCGGTAGGGTATGTATCTTCCTTACCGAATTGACCGAAAAACGAAGCGCGGAAGTGCCCAACAATATCTGGTGTAATATCCATCAAAAACCCTCTTTGTAAGAAGTAACCTCACGGTTACGCAATTAGAATGAGGGAGTTTGGAGTATTGCTCAACTCATTGTTTATAATGGTTTTTCATTGGCGAATTCGTCATGTGAGGCTTTTGGTTTTATGTCTGACCATGTAACAGGCAAATAGAAACGGCCCACCGAAGTGGGCCGTTTCTATTTGCAGTGCCGGTGTGGATCAGCGGCTGGCGGCGCGGGCGCTCAGCTCGGCTTTCTCGCTATCGCTCAGGAAGGCCAGGGTCAGGCCGTTCTGCTGGGCGGTGCGGATTTCGCTCGCGGTCATGCCGGCGGCCGGAGCGGCCACTTCATATTCGTGGGGCAGGTCGATCCCTTCCACCGCCGGATCGTCGGTGTTGAGGCAAGCCAGCACGCCAGCGGCCAGGAACTGGCGGATCGGGTGTTCGGTCAGGCTCGCCACTGTGGTGGTCTGGACGTTGGAGGTGAGGCAGGATTCGATGCCGATGCGGTGCTCGGCCAGATAGGCCATCAGGGCCGGATCCTGAATCGCTTTGACGCCGTGGCCGATACGCTCGGCGCCCAGCTCGCGAATGGCTTGCCACATGCTCTCGGGGCCAGCGGCTTCACCTGCGTGTACGGTGACGCGCATGCCTGCATCGCGCACCTGACGGAAGTGATCGACAAAGAGTTCCCCCGGGAAACCCAGCTCGTCACCGGCCAGATCGATGGCGACCAGCTTGTCGCGGTGGGCCAGACAGGCGGCCAGCTCCCGATTGCACTGCTCGGTGCCGAAGGTGCGGCTCATGATGCCGATCAGGTTGGTCTTGATACCGAAATCGCGGCTGCCCGCGGCCACGCCGTCGATGATGGCTTCTACCACGCCCTGCGGGTGCAGCTTGTGGGCCATCGCCATATAGGCCGGACTGAAACGCAGTTCGGCATAGTCGATACCGGCGCGCAGCAGATCTTCCACGTTCTCGTAGGCGACCCGGCGGCAGGCATCATAGTCGGCCAGCACGGCAACACCCCAGTCCAGCTTCTTCAGGAAGGCGACCAGGCTCGGCTCGTTCTCGACAATCTGTACGTGGGGGCGCAGCGCCTCCAGCTCGAAGGCGGGCAACTGAATGTTGTGTTGGCGACCCAGCTCGAGGATGGTTTGCGGGCGGATGTTGCCGTCCAGATGGCGGTGCAGGTCGGTCAGGGGGAGAGATCTGTCAATCATGGGGGCGCCCTCGTCGAGTCAGGTTTGAAAGCCTGCCATTCTAGGCGGGGCTTTCAAAAAAGATACCCCGTTTATCGTTAAACGGGGTTCTGGCGGGCGGTGATTTGTCAGGGCGTGATGGGAATCGTTTTTCCCCGGGACTCAGGAGAGATCGAGTTCCTTCAGCTTGCGGGTCAGGGTGTTGCGACCCCAACCGAGCAGGCGCGCCGCCTCCTGCTTGTGGCCGTGGGTGTGTTCCAGCGCCGTTTCCAGCATGATCCGTTCGAACTGAGGCATGGCATCTGCCAGGATGTCTGTCTCTCCCAGCGCCAGCTTGCTGGCCACCCACTCTTGCAACTGTTGCTGCCAGCAACCGGGCAACGCCGGTTGGCCCGGTTCGGCGTTGTGGGTGATGGGAGTGAGCAGCTCGGCAGGCAGGTCGCCGACCAGCACTTCTTGCCCCGAGGCCATCACGGTAAGCCAGCGGCAGACGTTCTCCAGCTGGCGCACGTTGCCCGGCCAGGGCAGGCGGCTGATATAGGCCTGGGTATCCGGGGGCAGGCTCTTGGCCTCGACGTTCAGCTCTTTGGCGGCGCGCAGCAGGAAGTGACGTGCCAGCTGGGGGATGTCCTCACGGCGCTCCTTGAGGGCGGGGATGTGGATGCGGATGACGTTGAGACGGTGGAACAGATCCTCGCGAAACTCGCCATCGGCGACCCGTTTCTCCAGATTCTGGTGGGTGGCGGCGATGATCCGTACATCCACCTGCACCGGCTGGTGGCCACCGACCCGGTAGAACTGGCCATCGGCCAAGACCCGCAGCAGCCGAGTCTGCACATCCAGCGGCATGTCACCGATCTCGTCGAGAAACAGGGTGCCACCGTCGGCCTGCTCGAAGCGGCCGTGGCGGATGTTGTTGGCGCCGGTGAAGGCCCCCTTCTCGTGACCGAACAGCTCGGATTCGATGAGATCTTTCGGGATAGCCGCCATGTTGAGGGCGATAAAGTTCTTGTGGGCGCGCGGGCTGTGCTTGTGCAGGGCGTGGGCGACCAGCTCCTTGCCGGTACCGCTCTGACCGTTGATCAGCACCGAGATGCTGGAGCGTGACAGGCGGCCTATGGCGCGGAACACCTCCTGCATCGCCGGTGCCTCACCGATGATTTCGGGAGTGGCGGTGGCTTCTTGCTGACGAGACTTGCGCTTGGTGCGCTGCTCCTTGAGATGATTCTCGGCGCGGCGCACCAGGGTCACGGCTTCGTCGATGTCGAACGGTTTGGGCAGGTACTCGAAGGCGCCGCGCTGGTAGGCGTTGACCGCGCTGTCGAGATCCGAGTGGGCGGTCATGATGATGATGGGCAGATCGGCCTGACGGCGGTGGATCTGCTCCAGCAGGCTCAAA
This sequence comes from Aeromonas sp. A600620, assembly GCF_029479985.1. Classification (NCBI taxonomy): domain Bacteria; kingdom Pseudomonadati; phylum Pseudomonadota; class Gammaproteobacteria; order Aeromonadales; family Aeromonadaceae; genus Aeromonas; species Aeromonas sp. A600620. The sequence continues at coordinate 63,811 of NZ_JAAKXB010000010.1, forward strand.
CCATCGATGCCGGGCATCCGGATATCGGAGAGGATGACATCGGGCGATCGCAGCTCAAGGGCGTGCAGCAGGGCTTCGCCATCGGCAAAGCTCTCGCAGTTGAAGCCTTCGCTGCCGAGAGTGCGCTCCAGCACCCAGCGGATAGAACTGTCGTCATCGACGATCCACACTTTGGCGGTCATGGGGTTCCCTTACTTGCGAAGCGGTAGAAAAATGGTGAATTCGGTGTGACCCGGCCAGCTGATGCAGTCAATCCGCCCCTTGTGCTGGTCGATCAGGTTCTGGGCGATGGAGAGGCCGAGCCCGGTTCCCCCCTCCTTGCCGGTGATCATGGGGTAGAACAGGGTGTCGCGAATGGCATCGGGAATGCCGGGGCCGTTGTCGATGATCTTGATCTCCGCCGCCAGCCGGTAGCGCTGGCCGTGGATGGTGATCTGGAACGCGGTGCGGGTCTTGATACGGATAAGCCCGGTCTGATCGCCCAGTGCTTCGGCGGCGTTGCGCACTATGTTGAGAAACGCCTGCTGCAGCTGATCCGGCTCCATCTCGAATTCGGGGATGCTGGGATCGTAATCCCGCTCGATGCGAACAGAGGGAGGGAGTTCGAGCTCCACCAGTCGGCGTACCTGTTCCAGTACCGAATGGACATTGTGCATCTGGTGACGGCCGGGGCGCTGGGGGCCGAGCAGGCGATCGACCAGTACCCGCAGCCGATCGGCCTGTTCGATGATGATGCCGGTATATTCGCGCAGCGCCGGGTCGGGCAGCTCTTTTTGCAGCAGCTGGGCCGCGCCACGCAGGCCGCCGAGGGGATTCTTGATTTCGTGTGCCAGGCCGCGCACCAGCTCCTTGGCCGCCAGCTGCTGGGCATGTTGCTGCTGCTCCTGACTGATCTTCTTCTGCTGGTCGATCTTGCGCAGCTCCACGACCAGCAGACGCTGTTCGTGGTCGGCCATGGGGGTAGCGCTCAGCTCCACCAGTCGCGGTTCTCCCTCTACCACCAGAGTCACTTCGCTATCGGTAAAGCCTTGCCCTGAAACGAGGCACTGCTTGAGCCGTTGCAAATCGAGGGAGATATGTTCCAGCAGATGAGGCAGTTCGATGCCGATCAGCCGGCGTTCACTGAGGGAGAGCAGCTGTTCAGCCGCCGGGTTGACGAATTGGATGCAGAGCCGTTCATCCATCAGGATCACGGCGGTCAGCAAATTATCCAAGAGTGTTTTGGCGTTGTCCGAGCGGGTTGGCACAGGTTTCTCCCTAAAACGGTGCTACACACCTATTATGCACCGATATGGTGCATAGAGTTTACCCGCATCGGTGCGCTATATCACCCTTGGTTGGCTTTGGGGGTGGGTTTGGGAGCCGGAGTCACGGTCGCTCTATGCAGGTAAAAGGTGACTGGTGTAGATTTAGCAAGGATCGTACCGTCTTTGGCGAGCAGCTCGAGCTGAGCTTCGTGGGCACCGCGATCGACATTTTCGACCCGGATAGAGAGGCTGTTGCTGACGATGGGGGCTGCCTTGCCATCCAGAGTCAGGCGCACATCATACTGGGTTGGCGGTTTGGGGCTGATTTGACCCTGAAAGACGATATTGCCTGTGTTGTCGCGCAGGGTGCTGCCCTGTTCAGGGGAGAGCAGCTCGATCACCAGTTTGGCCGCCTCCTGCTCCTTCTTGACATCGGCGCCAGTCAGGCTGTTGAAGTTGTCTACCTGTACCGAGCTGGGGGCGCTACCCAGCAGGGGAGCAGCCCGCAGATCCACCTCCTTTACGTTTTTGCCGGGAGGAGGGGCATCCGTGTAGTGGGTAATGCCATTGCCATCGACCCAGGAGTAGACCTTGGCCGCATGAGTACTGAATGAGGTCAGTAACAGGAGGGTAATTGCTCCTATGCCATGTATCTTGTTCATCCATCTCTCCTTGACGGTATCTTGCTTAATCCTATCAGAGAAAAAACCCGCCATCTGGCGGGTTTTGTCACGATTCGGCAAGCTGCCCCAATCTAAATGGGCTGTCTGCTGCGACTTAGACGGAGTAGTACAGTTCGAACTCCAGCGGGTGCGGGGTCATGCGCACACGGTCAACATCCTGCTGTTTCAGTTCCAGATAGGAGTTGATGAAGTCATCGCTGAACACGCCGCCACGGGTCAGGAACTCGCGGTCAGCATCCAGAGCTGCCAGGGCTTCGTCCAGAGAGCCAGCAACGGTCGGCACTTCTGCAGCCTCTTCCGGCGGCAGGTCGTACAAGTTCTTGTCCATGGCATCGCCCGGATGGATCTTGTTGATGATACCGTCCAGACCGGCCATCAGCTGGGCTGCGAAGGCCAGGTACGGGTTGGCAGCCGGATCCGGGAAGCGCACTTCGATACGACGAGCTTTCGGGCTCGGTACCACCGGGATACGGATGGAGGCAGAACGGTTGCGGGCAGAGTAGGCCAGCATGACCGGTGCTTCATAACCCGGAACCAGACGCTTGTAGGAGTTGGTGGTCGGGTTGGCGAAGGCGTTGATGGCCTTGGCGTGCTTGATGATACCGCCAATGTAGTGCAGCGCCATCTCGGACAGACCGCCATACAGGTCCCCGGCGAACAGGTTGACGCCGTTCTTGGCCAGAGACTGGTGGCAGTGCATGCCGGAGCCGTTGTCACCGAACATGGGTTTCGGCATGAAGGTGACGGTCTTGTTGTAGGCGTGGGCCACGTTGTGGATCACGTACTTCAGTACCTGTACTTCATCTGCTTTCAGCGTAAGAGTGTTGAAGCGGGTAGCGATCTCGTTCTGACCGGCAGTGGCCACTTCGTGGTGGTGAGCTTCAACGACCTGGCCCATCTCTTCCAGCACCAGACACATGGCGGCACGGATATCCTGGGAGGAGTCGACCGGTGCAACCGGGAAGTAACCGCCTTTCACGAACGGACGGTGACCCTTGTTGCCATGCTCATAGGCAGTGCCGGAGTTCCATGCGGCTTCTTCAGATTCGATTTTCACGAAGCTGTGGCCCATGGTGTTGGAGAAGGTGATGTTGTCGAACATGAAGAATTCCGGCTCCGGCCCGAACAGCACGGTGTCAGCGATGCCGCTGGACTTCAGGAAATCTTCTGCACGCTTGGCGATGGAGCGCGGATCGCGGTCGTAGCCCTGCATGGTGGCAGGCTCCAGTACGTCACAAACGATGTTCAGGGTGGTCTCTTCGGTGAACGGGTCCAGCTTGGCGGAGGCTGCGTCCGGCATCAGTACCATGTCGGATTCGTTGATGCCCTTCCAGCCGCCGATGGAGGAACCATCGAACATCTTGCCGTCTTCGAAGAAATCTTCATCAACCTGATGAGCAGGGATGGATACATGCTGCTCTTTACCCTTGGTGTCGGTAAAGCGCAGATCAACAAACTTGACTTCGTGTTCCTGGATCAGGGCCAAAACGTTCTGGGCTGACATGCTAAGTAACCTCCGGTGTTAAAACTCTCTGGGTGAATGCGTCGTCGTATTCACATAAGCCAGTATCGTGCCAAGTTTGTGACAGCTTGATTTCAGGGCAATCTCGCTGAAGAGGCTCCCCAAAATCAGGCGATCTCGACTCGCGTTGCATCAATTTAGTGCGATGGTGGATCGTTTTGGTGCACTGTAATGGTGCGCGAAATACGGTCACCGCCCATCTAAGCAGGGTTTGTCAGAGAGGTCTATGATCCAGATCTGTTGTTATGCGCGAATGTACTGCAATTCTGCTAGGCAGATCACAAAGGCAAGAGTACAATTAGCGCCCAATTTTACCCGGTGATTGAGGCGAGAATGTTAGAGAATTTACGCAATATTGCGATTATTGCGCACGTTGACCACGGCAAAACGACTCTGGTTGATAAGCTGCTGCAGCAGTCCGGCACCCTGGACCGCTCCACGGAAGGCCAGGAACGGATCATGGATTCCAATGATCTGGAACGGGAACGTGGCATCACCATTCTCGCCAAGAACACTGCGATCCGCTGGAATGACTACCGCATCAACATCGTTGATACCCCGGGTCACGCCGACTTCGGTGGTGAAGTAGAGCGCGTACTGTCCATGGTTGACTCCGTGCTGCTGCTGGTTGACGCCGTAGACGGCCCGATGCCGCAAACCCGTTTCGTGACCCAGAAAGCGTTCGCTCAGGGTCTGAAGCCGATCGTGGTCATCAACAAGGTTGACCGTCCGGGTGCTCGTCCTGACTGGGTAATGGATCAGGTATTCGACCTGTTCGACAACCTGGGCGCGACTGACGAACAGCTGGATTTCAAAGTTGTTTACGCCTCTGCACTGAACGGTTGGGCCACCATGGATCAGGACGTCGAGTCCGAGAACATGGAGCCGCTGTTCCAGGCCATCGTTGACAACGTTGAAGCGCCGAAGGCTGATGCCGAAGGTGGTTTCCAGATGCAGATCTCCCAGCTGGACTACAACTCCTACGTGGGCGTTATCGGTATCGGCCGCATCACTCGTGGTCGCGTCAAGACCAACCAGCAAGTCACCATCGTTGGTGCTGACGGCAAGACCCGTAATGGTAAAGTCGGTCAGGTGCTGGGTTACCTGGGTCTGTCCCGTACTGAAGTTGCCGACGCGCAAGCGGGTGACATCATCGCTATCACCGGTCTGGGCGAGCTGAAAATCTCCGACACCATCTGTGACAACGGTGCCGTTGAGGCCCTGCCGCCGCTCTCCGTTGACGAGCCGACCGTGAACATGACCTTCCAGGTCAACACTTCACCGTTCGCCGGTAAAGAGGGCAAGTTCGTGACCTCCCGCAACATTCTGGAGCGTCTGAACCAGGAGCTGGTCCACAACGTGGCCCTGCGCGTGGAAGAGACTGATGATCCGGACAAGTTCCGCGTATCCGGTCGTGGTGAACTGCACCTCTCCATCCTGATCGAAAACATGCGTCGCGAAGGTTACGAGCTGGCGGTATCCCGTCCGGAAGTAATCCTGCGTACTGTTGACGGCGAACTGCAAGAACCGTTCGAAACTGTGACTGTGGACGTTGAAGAAGCGCACCAGGGTTCCGTGATGGAGCAGCTGGGTCTGCGTAAAGGCGAAATGACCAACATGACCCCGGATGGCAAGGGTCGTGTCCGCCTGGACTTCATGATCCCGAGCCGTGGCCTGATCGGCTTCCAGACCGAGTTCATGACCATGACCTCCGGTACCGGTCTGCTGTACCACACCTTCGACCACTACGGTCCGCATAAGGGTGGCAGCATCGGTGAGCGTCAGAACGGTGTGCTGATCTCCAACGCAACCGGTAAGGCACTGACTTACGCCCTGTTCGGTCTGCAAGACCGCGGTCGTCTGTTCATCGGTCACGCGACCGAGGTGTACGAAGGCCAGGTAATCGGTATTCACTCCCGTTCCAATGACCTGACTGTTAACTGCCTGAAAGGCAAACAGCTGACCAACATGCGTGCCTCCGGTACCGACGAAGCTCAGGTGCTGACTCCGCCGATCCGCATGACTCTGGAACAGGCTCTCGAGTTCATCGACAACGACGAACTGGTAGAAGTGACTCCTAAGAACATCCGTATCCGCAAGAAATTGCTGACCGAGCTGGATCGCAAACGCTCTGGCCGTGGTTAATGCCATGTGCTGAGTCTCGGCAGCCCTTGCGGCCGCTGACGGTTCACTGATAAACGGACCCAAACCTCTGGTTTGGGTCCGTTTTTTTATGCTTGTGATCCGCTCTGGCCATGCCGATGAGGTCGTTCAGGCCACCGGTAATGGGGCTGATGAGCGTTGAGGGAAAGTCGTGGGGATGGACGAGATAAAAAAGCCGCAGCGGGTGAACGCTGCGGCTTTTTGCTTGCTTACGGTGAGCGTTACTGGCGCCAGAAGGAGGGGAAGAAGAGCACGGCGACCGTCAGGATCTCCAGTCGTCCCAGCAGCATGCCGAATGACAGCAGCCATTTGGCCGATTCCGGCAGGCTGGCAAAGTTGGTGCTGGGGCCGACCACCGGGCCCATGCCCGGGCCGACGTTGGCAACGGCGGTGATGGAGCTGGATATGGCTGTCAGGGGGTCAAGCCCGATGGCGCCCAGCAGTGCGGCTATCATCAGAATGATGGCGAAGTAGGCCAGCACGAAGGAGATCATTGAGCGGATGATGGCGTCATTGACTGTCCGGCCGTTGTACTTCTGGGGAAATACGCCGGAAGGGTGCATCAGTTGGCGCATCTGCTTCTTGAACAGGGCAAAGGCCACTTGTACCCGGAAGATCTTGAGGCCGCCCGCAGTGGAGCCAGAGCAGGCCCCAAGAGCCAGCAGCACGATGAAGACGATGCTGGCGAGCGGCCCCCAGGTGCCGAAGTCACCAAGACCATAGCCGGTGGTGGTGAGTACCGAGACGATGTTGAAGCAGCTGATGCGCAGGGCATCCCAGAAGCCGAACAGATCTCTCTCCCACAGATAGAAGGTCATGATGACTGTGACCCACACCACCAGCCAGAAGAAGCCGCGCACCTGGGCATCCTTGAGCAGGCTGTAGTCCCTGTGGTTGAGGCTCTGCACATAGAGTAGAAAGGGCAGGCCGCCGAGGAACATGAACAGGGTGCCAATCCAGTGTGCCGAGTTGGAGAAGTGGGACATGGATTGATCGGAGGTGGAGTAGCCGCCGGTACTGAGGGTGGTCATGGCGTGGTTGATCGCCTCGAACATATTCATGCCGCTGGCCCAGTAGGCCATGAAGCAGAGCATGGAGAGCACCAGATAGACCACAACGATGTTGTTGGCGACCGTCTTGGCACGCGGGGCGCTTTTGTCTGACCAGTCCGAGCTCTCGGTCTGGAACAGCTTCATGCCGCCGACGTTGAGATAGGGCAGTACGGCAACCGCCATCACGATAAAGCCGACCCCCCCCAGCCACTGTAGGATGGATCGCCACAACAGGATGCTGTGGGCCATGTTGTCGAGGCCGGAGAGCACGGTAGAGCCCGTGGTGGTCACCCCCGACATGGTCTCGAAGTAGGCGTCGGTAAAGTTGATGTGGGTGATGAAGACAAAGGGCAGCGCCCCGAAGATACAGGCAACCACCCAAACCGAGGTGGTGAGCAGGAACATCTCCCGCACCCCCAGATGAAACTCCGCCTTGCGGCCGTAATGGAGGCAGAGCAGGGCGGCGCCGTGGGTGATCAGCACGGACTTGAGAAACTCGACAAATCCCTCTGACCCGGTGAGCAGTGCCAGCAAGGTGGGCAGCCACATGAAGAGCGCCAGCTTGGAGAGCACCAGCCCGAGGGTGAAGATAATGGGACGCAGTTTGATCATGTTCGATAACCTGGTCGTTGATTAACAAAAGACCCGGACCATCCCCTTGGAGGAGCTGAGCCGGGTCTGGTTTGACAGCCTGTGCGCATGAAGACGTTACAGGAAGAAGGGGCTTGGCTGGAACAGCCGCTCCACTTCCGGGATGTACTTCTTGTCCACCAGGAACATGACCACGTGGTCATCCTGCTGGATCTTGGTACGATCGTGGGCGATCAGCACCTCATCCCCGCGCACTACGGCACCGATAGTGGTACCCGGCGGCAGCTTGAGCTCGCCCACCGTCTTGCCGACCACCTTGGAGGTGTTCTCGTCACCGTGGGCAATCGCTTCGATCGCCTCGGCAGCGCCGCGGCGCAGGCTGTAGACGTTGGCGATATCGGCCCGGCGCACATGGGTCAGCAGGGCCGAGATGGTGGCCTGTTGGGGCGAGATGGCGATATCGATGGAGCCACCCTGCACCAGATCGACGTAGGCGCCGCGCTGGATCAGCACCATGGTCTTCTTGGCGCCCATCTTCTTGGCGAGCAGCGCCGACATGATGTTGGCCTCATCCTCGTTAGTCACGGCGATGAAGACGTCAATTTGATCGATATGCTCCTCGGCCAGCAGCTCCTGATCCGCCGCATCGCCGCAGAAGACGATGGTGTTCTCCAGCAGTTCGGAGAGCTGCTCCGCCCGCTTCTGGTTGCGCTCGATAAGCTTGACGCTGTAGCGCTTCTCCAGCTGACGGGCGAGGCCGGCGCCGATGTTGCCACCACCGACGATCATGATGCGGCGGTAGGGGCTCTCGAGGCGCTGCAGCTCAGACATCACGGCACGGATATGGCCCGCGGCGGCGACGAAGAAGACCTCGTCATCCGCTTCGATGATGGTGGTGCCTTGCGGACGGATCGGGCGGCCCTGACGGAAGATGGCCGCTACCCGGGTCTCGATGTTGGGCATGTGCTCGCGCAGGGTGGAGAGGGCGTTACCTACCAGCGGGCCGCCGTAGTAGGCCTTGACCGCCACGAGACCGACGCGGCCACCAGCGAAATCAACCACTTGCAGGGCACCCGGATACTCGATCAGGCGACGAACATAGTCGGTCACCAGCTGCTCCGGCGCGATCAGGTGATCCACCGGCACCGATTCCGGCAGGAACAGGCGATCCCGTTCGGTTAGATAGGCTGGTGAGCGGATCCGCGCCACCTTGTTCGGGGTGTTGAACAGGGAGTAGGCCACCTGACAGGCGATCATGTTGGTCTCGTCACTGTTGGTGACGGCGACCAGCATGTCGGCATCCTGAGCCCCCGCTTCGCGCAGCACCTTGGGGTGGGCGCCGTGCCCGTTGACTACCCGCAGGTCAAACTTGTCCTGCAGTTCGCGCAGGCGCTCGCTGTCGGTGTCGACGATGGTGATGTCGTTGTTCTCCCCGGCCAGGTTCTCGGCCAGGGTGCCGCCGACTTGGCCGGCTCCCAAAATGATGATTTTCATAGGGAACGTCTACTCACGTTGAGGCAGTAAAGGGGAGCGCCAGAACGGAGCTGGCGGCTCTCCCGAATGAGGTTTGTCATGCCCGGCTCAGAGCTTGACCAGTTTGGCGTAGTAGAAGCCATCCATCTCGGCTTCACCCGGCAGGAACTGGCGGCCCGGGCAGTCCGGGGTGTCATGTTCGTGCAGCGGTACCAATTTGGCATCTTTGGTCGCGGCAAGGAAGGCACGGATCTGTTCGCGGTTCTCTTCCGGCAGGACGGAGCAGGTAGCGTAGAGCAGGGTGCCACCGCTTTTCAGCTTGCCCCAGAGGGCATTGAGAATACGGCGCTGCAGCTCGGCCAGCTCGCGGATGTCCTGATCACGGCGCAACCACTTGATGTCGGGATGGCGACGGATGACGCCGGTGGCGGAGCAGGGGGCATCCAGCAGGATGCGGTCGAACTGACCCTCCGGCCACCACTGTTCCGGTGCCGCGGCATCGCCATGGATCACCTTGGCGGTGAGGCCGATGCGGTCCAGGTTCTCCTGCACTCGCTTGAGGCGGTTTTCGTCGGCATCGACGGCGACCACGCCAGCCAGCTTGGGCTGACGCTCCAGCAGGTGGGCAGTCTTGCCACCGGGTGCCGCGCAGGCATCCAGTACCCACTCACCCGGTTGTGGGTCGAGCAGTGCCGCGGCCTGTTGTGCGGCACCATCCTGTACCGAGCAGTCACCGACCTCGAAGCCGGGCAGCTTGGTCACATCGCAAGGTCGCTCCAGCAGGATGCAATCCTCGCTCTCTTCACCGGCCACGGCATTGATGCCGACTTCAGCCATGCGAGCCAGCATGGCATCGCGGCTCTGGCGCTGGCTGTTGTTGCGGATCCACATGGGAGGGCGTTGGTTGTTCGCCTCCATGATGAATTCCCACTCATCGTGATAGGCCTGACGCAGGCGCTTGGTGAGCCACTCCGGATGACCGAGGCGAATGCTGGGAACGCGGTCGATGCGCAGCAGAATGACTTCGGCGCTGCGCTGGAAGTTGCGCAGCACGCCGTTGATGAGGCCACGCAGTGAGGTGCCTTTGAGCAGTTTGACGGCGTTGACGGTCTCGGCCACCGCGGCGTGAGCCGGAATGCGGGTGTAGATGAGCTGATAGAGACCGACCAGGATGAGGTAGTGGAAAATGCGGCTCTTGTTCTTGAGCGGCTTGTCCATCATCTCGTTGACTGCCGCATCGAGGCGGGGCAGCCAGCGCAGGGTGCCGTAGCAGAGTTCTTGCAGGAGAGCACGATCGCGAGGCGCGACCTTCTCCTGGGCAGCAGGCAGAACAGCGGAGAGGGATTGACCCTGATCCAGCACCTGTTGAATAACGAGAGCGGCCTGTGCACGTGTTTTCATAGAGTTACCTTAGATGCGCAAGTCGGGGCCTGGGCCCCGCTTGTGTCAATTCAATCCAGTTCAATTCAATTGCGTGCCGGGTTCAAACCAGTCGCGGCGAGAGTTGAGCAGATCCGAAACGGACATCGCCTTCTTGCCGGGCGGTTGCAGGGTCAGCAGGCGCAGCACACCCTTGCCGGTGGCGATATCGATCCCCTGCTTGTCGGCCTTGAGCAGGGTACCGGCACTCTGGCCGTGTTCGTGCTCGATGACCTCGGCCTGCCACACCTTGATGGTCTGGCCGGCGACCTCGCACCAACTGATGGGCCAGGGATTGAAGGCGCGGATGCAGCGCTCGATGGCAACAGCCTCCATCGACCAGTCGATGCGGGCCTCTTCCTTGGAGAGCTTTTCGGCGTAGTTGGCCAGCGCATCATCTTGCGCCTCGGCAGCGGTTTCACCGGCAGCCATGGCATCGATGGTGTCGACCAGCGCCTGCGGACCCAGCTCTGCCAGCTTGTCATAGAGGCTGGCAGAGGTCTCGTCGGCGGCGATGGGGCAGCTTACCTTGCGGATCATGGCGCCGGTATCCAGCCCCACATCCATCTGCATGATGGTGACGCCGGTTTCGCTATCGCCCGCCCAGATTGAGCGCTGGATCGGTGCCGCGCCACGCCAGCGGGGCAGCAGGGAGCCATGCACATTGATGCAGCCCAGACGCGGGGTATCGAGTACCGCCTTGGGCAGGATCAGGCCATAGGCCACCACGACCATCAGGTCTGCGCCAAGGGCGGCCAGTTCGGCTTGCGCCTCTTCCTTGCGCAGGGTAGCGGGCTGGTAAACCGGCAGGTTGTGGGCCAGTGCCAGCTCTTTGACCGGGCTGGCGGTGAGCTTCTGGCCACGGCCGGCGGGCTTGTCGGGCTGGGTATAAACGGCAACGACCTCGTGGTCGGAAGACAACAACGCCGCCAGGTGACGGGCGGCGAAGTCGGGAGTACCGGCAAAAATCAGTTTCAGCTTATTCAATGGGGCAGATCCTCAGAGGACTTTGCGATCTTCACGGGCCATCTTTTCCAGCTTCTGGCGAATGCGCTGGCGCTTGAGCGGGGACAGGTAATCCACGAACAACTTGCCCATCAGGTGGTCCATCTCGTGCTGGATACAGATGGCGAGCAGGTCGTCCGCTTCCAGCTCGAACGGTTTGCCGTGGCGATCCAGAGCGCGGATCTTGATCTGCTCAGCGCGCGGTACCAGAGCGCGGCTGCCAGGCACGGAGAGACAACCCTCTTCAATGCCGGTGCTGCCACACTGGGAGATCACTTCCGGATTGATCAATACCAGAGGATCTTCACGGTTTTCAGAGACATCGATCACTATGATGCGTTGATGAATATCCACCTGCGTTGCGGCCAGGCCAATGCCTTCCTCCGCATACATGGTTTCGAACATATCATCTACAATTTGTTGTAACTCGGGTGTAAAGGTCTCGACAGGGGCTGCGATAGTACGCAGACGCTCATCGGGAAAACGCAATACATCTAGAATGGCCATAGTTTTTTCTTTAGTTTCGTATAAATGCAGTCAATATTGGCGTAATTCTAGTCATTTACGCCGACAAAAAACAGCAACACTTTGCGCGCAGAGGTAACAGGGAGTGTTATGTATCTGAAGCAAACCATCCTCACCTGCCTGCTGGTGACCATGAGCCAAGCTGCTCTGGCCGATCAGCTGAGGTTGAAAGCGGGTTATCCCGAAAGCTATGTAGTGCAAAAAGGCGATACCCTGTGGGATATCTCCGGCAAATATCTCTCTGAGCCATGGCTGTGGCCCCGGCTCTGGAACATCAATCCACAGATTGCCAATCCGCACTGGATCTACCCAGGGGACGTGCTGCACCTGAGCTGGGTCAATGGTGAGCCCCGGCTGGGCAAAGCGATGCAGGGGGACAAACAGGTCATCCGTCTCGGCCCGAAAACCCGTTATGAGAGCAAGGCAAATCCTATCCCTACTCTGCCCTTCAGCGAGATAGGTCCCTTTTTGCAGACGGACCATATTTTGGCCGACAGTCAGCAGCAGAAAATGCTGCCCTATTTGCTGGGTTCAGACGAAAAGCACATTGGAATGCTTGAGGGGGACACCCTCTATGTGCAGGGAGCTCTGATACCGGGCAAGATGTATGGCATCTATCATCCCGGGGTGGTCTACAAGGATCGCGAGACAGGTGAGCTTTTGGGTCAGGAGGCCATCTTTGCAGGCGTGGTGCGTGCGGTAGCGCTGCTGGATGGTGATCGGACCGAAGTTACTCTCACCCACAACCAGCGTGAAGTATTGCAGGGTGACAAGATTATGGAGCTGCCCCCTCAGGAGAACATGCCTGCGGTTTTCATGCCCAAGGCTGCCCCGGCGATTGCCCCTGGCTACATCATCGACTTGCCGAGCAAAGCCAGGGGAGGGGGCAAGTTTGATGTGGTCTTGATTAACAAAGGCGCTCGGGATCAACTCTCCGCGGGCGATGTGCTCGATGTTCGGCGTCCGGGGGCTGCGCTGGTCACCAAGAATGGTGCAGTGAAATACAAGGAGTTCTCCTCTGTCTACGACAAGGTGTTCTACAGTAGTGGCAACCAGAAGGCACCACTGCCCTCTGAAGCGATTGCCCGCGTCATGTTGTTCAAGGTGTATGACAAGCTGAGTTATGGCCTCATCATGCAGAGCAAGGACATGGTGAGCTCGGGTTATCAGGTCACTCACTTCTGACGTGAACTACCCCGATGAGCGCTTGGCGCTCTGGTTAACCCTCAATGCGGTTACCGGAATCGGCCCTGTAACCGCAGTTCGGCTGCTGGAGCAGATCGGCGGTTCGATTGATGCCCTGTTTCAGAGCGATGAAACACAGCTGCACGGTATGGGGCTGTCGTCAGAGCAGATCAAACAACTGCGCTGGCCCTCGCCGGTTGTTGAGCAGAGTCTGGCTTGGGCCGCGTTACCTGGCAATCTCCTTATTCCGCAAGATCACCCTGTTTATCCGCCCTTGTTGCGTGAAATTCCCGCGGCCCCCCTGTTGCTCTACTGCCGTGGCGATCTTGAAGCGCTGTCGCTACCCCAGCTGGCGATGGTGGGGACACGTCATCCCACCTATGCAGGCAAAGATAACGCGTCCCGTCTCTGTAGCGAACTGGTTAGATGCGGGTTCGCCATCACCTCGGGCCTTGCGCTCGGTATCGATGGTGTTTGCCATCAGCAGGCGCTGGCTTGTGGTGGTATCACCCTTGCCGTGTTGGGCTCCGGGCTGGATTGCCTCTACCCCAAACGCCATCAGGGACTGGCAGGTCAGATTCTGGAGAAAGGTGGTTTGCTTATCTCCGAGCTGGCGCCGGATAAAGGGCCGCTGGCTGAACATTTTCCTCGTCGCAACCGTATTATCAGTGGTCTGTCGTTGGGAACTCTGGTGGTGGAGGCGACCGAGCAGAGTGGTTCGCTGATCACCGCTCGCTATGCACTGGAGCAGGGGCGCGAAGTGTTTGCGGTACCCGGCGCCCCGCAAAACGCCCAGGCGATAGGGTGCAACAGATTAATTCAGCAGGGGGCCAAACTTGTGCTGAGTGCGGCCGATATAGTGGAAGAGTTGCCAGAGTGGTTCGCACGGCCAGATCCGTCGGCCATACCATCTGAGCAACAGCATAATAGCGAATTGCCTTATGCTGATTTGTTGGATAACGTAGATTACGAGACCACGAGCGTGGATACCGTTGCCGAGCGGACCCAGCTTCCTGTCGAAGTGGTATTGGGCAGGTTGGTAGAGCTGGAGTTGGTCGGTGCAGTGATGGCGGTAGCCGGTGGATACGTCAGAGCGAGGAGGGCGAATCATGTTTGATGTATTGATGTACCTTTTCGAGACCTACATCCACAGCGATGCAGATGTGATGGTCGAGCAGAATGAACTCACCGACGAGTTGAGCCGAGCCGGTTTTGACAAGGAAGAGATCGACAAGGCGCTCGACTGGTTGGAGCGACTTGCCAATCTGCATGATAGCGAGCGGGAGGTCTATGTGGCCGCCAGCGCGCAAGGCTCGATGCGTATCTATGCCCCGCAAGAGCTGGCACGCCTCAGCACCGAGTGCCGCGGCTTCCTGCTATTTCTGGAACAGGCCCAGGTACTGAATGCCGAAACCCGCGAGATCTGTATCGAGCGTCTGCTCGAGTTGGACAAACCGGATATCGAGCTGGATGACCTGAAGTGGGTCGTCATGATGGTGCTGTTCAACGTACCGGGCAGTGAAAATGCCTACCAGCAGATGGAAGAGCTGGTGTTTGATGAGTCAGACGGCGTCATTCACTGACAGTCCGGTGCCGCGCTGGTAGAATTCAGGCCATCTGGATTTCAAGGCGCGGCCCATGTCAAAAATCGATCATCACCTCTTTTCAGCCCACGAACATGCCTTCGAGCGCGAGCCGTGCCCGCAGTGCGGGGCCGAGCTGGTGATCCGCCAGGGCAAACATGGCCCCTTTCTCGGCTGTTCTGCCTATCCTGCCTGTGATTACATTCGCTCCCTGACGCCATCCGGCCGCGACATCGAAAAGGTGCTCGAAGGCTCTGCCTGTCCCGATTGCGGACAGCCGCTGGCGATCAAGAAGGGGCGTTACGGTCTGTTTGTCGGCTGCACTCAGTATCCGGCCTGTCAGCACATCGAATCCCTGCAGGAGAGCGATGATACCCAGATCCTCTGCCCCGAGTGCGGCAAGGGTCATCTGGTGAGCCGGACCTCCCGCTACGGCAAGCAATTTTACTCCTGTGATGGCTATCCCCATTGCAAATATGTGGTGAACTACAAGCCGATCCCCATGCCTTGTCCCGCGTGTGGTTGGGGCATCATGGTCGAGAAAAAAGTGAGGGGAACGCTGCGTTGGGTCTGTCCGCAAAAGAAATGCGGCCACCAAAGTGAGCAGGTATAATCCCGCCGCCGCAACCGGATTGAAACGTTTTCGGTGAACTTCACCCCCCCACTTGGAGTAAGGAAATTCCCACCATGAATAAACCCTTTGTTGCCGTATTGATGGGCTCTGATTCTGATTTCCCCGTGATGCAGAGCACCCTCGAGGTGCTCAAGTCATTTGATATCGCAGTGGAAGTCAAAGTCACCTCCGCGCACCGCACGCCGGCTGCGACCCATCAGTATGTGACCGATGCCGAGGCCCGTGGCTGCAAGGTCTTTATCTGTGCTGCCGGTCTGGCTGCGCACCTGGCGGGTGCCGTAGCCGGCATCACGACTCGTCCTGTGATCGGGGTGCCCATCGATGGTGGCTCGCTCAAGGGGCTGGATGCGCTGCTCTCCACCGTGCAGATGCCGGGTGGTGTACCGGTGGCGACCGTGGCGATCGGCAAAGCCGGTGCCAAGAACGCAGGTTATCTGGCAGCCCAGATGCTGGCAGTAGCCGATGATGAACTGGCAGCCAAGGTTCGGGCCGAACGCCAGAAGAATGCCGAAGAGGTGATGGCCAAGGATGCCGCCCTGCAGGCTCAACTCAAGTAAGTGAACGGGTGGCGATCCGGATGTGTCGTATTTTTCCTGTGCTACAGCAAAACGTCACTTTGTTGTGGTCGCCGCCGTATGGATTCAACTTGCTACTAAGTGACGAGGCGGCAGCCTGGCTGCCGCATTTTTCCTATGCCAAATGAATTTGAACAGGCGGTTGCCGCCCTCCAGCAGGAAGGGGTGATTGCCTATGCGACCGAGGCTGTGTTTGGTCTGGGTTGTGATCCCGACTCCGAAGTGGCGGTGCAGCGACTGCTGGCCATCAAACAGCGTCCGGTAGAGAAAGGGTTGATCCTGATTGCTGCCGACGTGGCGCAATTGCAGGATTACATCGATCTGAGTCAGCTTAGTGGTGAGCAACAGGCTCTGGTTGAAGCCAGCTGGCCCGGTCCTTTTACCTGGATCATGCCTGCCCGTGCAACGACGCCGGCCTGGCTGACCGGGCAGTTCGAGACCATCGCGGTACGCGTGACGGCTCATCCTCAGGTGCAGGCGCTGTGTCGCGCCTTTGGCAAGCCGCTGGTCTCTACCAGCGCCAACCTGACCGGTGAGGAGCCTGCCCGTCGGGTGGCTGATATCGGTGAGCGGCTGGCAAGCAAGTTAGCCTATATCCTGCCCGGTGAAGTGGGTGGTCAAGCTAACCCATCCGAGATCAAGGACGCCCGAACCGGCGCCATTATTCGCCCCTCCTGAGCAGGCGGATACGTCATGATTTGCTATCAATCCGCTGAGCGGTGAGCTCATCGGATTGATTTAACTATAAAAATGGACAGGGCGTTCACGATCCTGCCTGACTGGAGACAAGATGAGCAAACCGGATGTGGCCCAGGTCAAGGCCTTCCTGTTGCAGTTGCAGGACGAGATCTGCCGTGGTCTGGAGCAGGCCGATGGCAGTGGACACTTTGTGGAAGATGCCTGGAGCCGTGAAGGCGGTGGTGGCGGACGCACCCGCGTGCTGCGCCACGGCGCGGTGATCGAGCAGGGGGGCGTCAACTTCTCCCATGTGTATGGCGATGCCATGCCTGCCTCTGCTACAGCACATCGGCCAGAGTTGGCCGGTCGCAAGTTCGAGGCGATGGGCGTGTCGCTGGTGATCCATCCGCACAACCCCTATGTGCCGACCAGCCACGCCAACGTCCGTTTCTTCATCGCCGAGAAGGAAGGCGAAGAGCCCATTTGGTGGTTTGGCGGTGGCTTCGATTTGACGCCCTTCTATCCGTTTGCCGAGGATGTCCAGCACTGGCATCAGGTCTCCCGTGATCTCTGCCAGCCGTTCGGTGATGAGATCTACCCCGAGTTCAAATCCTGGTGCGATCGCTACTTCTTCCTCAAGCACCGCAACGAGACGCGAGGGGTGGGCGGCCTCTTCTTCGACGATCTGAATCGCTGGCCTTTTGCCGACTGCTTTGCCTTTATGCAGGCGGTAGGTCGGGGATATCTTGATGCTTACCTGCCGATCATCGAACGACGCAAGGCGCTGCCCTATGGCGAGCGGGAGCGGGAGTTCCAGCTCTATCGTCGCGGCCGTTATGTGGAGTTCAATCTGGTGTATGACCGTGGCACCCTGTTCGGGCTGCAGACCGGCGGACGTACCGAGTCGATCCTGATGTCGATGCCACCGCTGGCACGTTGGGAGTATGACTGGCAGCCGGAGGCGGGCACTCCTGAAGCCTTGCTCTACACCGATTACCTCACGCCGCGAGAGTGGCTGTGACCAGAGGGACCATGATGGTCCCTTTTTACTGGCCGTTATTCGGCTTGTTCCCGAGTGCGAAAACCCGTTAAATCGGAATATTGCCCTCTGATGGAACTCTTTGATGGATCGTTATCTGGTTTTTGGCCACCCGGTGCGCCACAGCAAGTCCCCCTTCATTCACACCCTGTTTGCCAGACAAACCCAGCAAGAGCTGGAGTATGGGCTGGCTGAACCCGCCGTCGACGAGTTTGCCCAAGCCCTGCGCACCTTCTTTGCCCAAGGGGGCAAGGGATGCAATGTCACCGTTCCCTTCAAGGAGCAGGCATTCACTCTGGTCGATCGCTTGAGCCCGAGGGCCAAGCGGGCGGGTGCGGTCAATACCATCAAGCTGACCGATGATGGCGTGTTGCTGGGGGATAATACCGATGGCGCCGGATTGGTCGCCGATCTCAAGTCCCATGGTGTGACGCTGGCGGATAGCCGGATCCTGCTGCTGGGTGCCGGTGGCGCTGCTCGCGGTGCATTGGCGCCGCTGCTGGCTGAGTTGCCGAGCGAGCTGGTGATCGCCAACCGTACCCACACAAAAGCGCAACAGTTGGCTGCCGAATTCCACGATCTGGGGCCTGTGACTGCTCAGACCTATGAGCAGTTGGCAGGGCCATTCGATCTCGTCATCAACTCTACCTCCGCCAGCCTGCAAGGAGAGCTGCCGCCGTTGGCCCCAGCCCTGATCCACACTGATATTGCCATCTACGACATGATGTATGGCGCCTCGGATACGGCTTTTATCAGTTGGGCCAAACAGCATGGGGCTCGTCAAACCATGGATGGACTCGGCATGCTGGTGGAACAGGCCGCCGAAGCGTTTACCGTGTGGCGCGGAATTCGTCCCGGGACTAAACAGGTATTGAGAGAGTTGAAGCGTAACTTGGGGGTGATATGAACCAGGGTATTCTGTTTCCCGACCTGATGGAGTGGCAGGCTGACGAACAGCGGGTGCGTTTTCCTGCCCAGCAGATGGGGGCGCTGATAGATTGTTACATCAGCCATCGGCGACTGGAGAGAATGACAGGTCTGGCGCTGACGAGAGAGGATGACATCGTCAGAGCCTTCGAAAGTGTACGTTTTGATATTGAAGACATGGCTGAAAAACTCATTGAAGAACAAGAGTTTGCTGAGGATGGCGCTATCTACCTCTGATTTTTTAAAGTTTTTTTGTTTTGTAGCGGAACTACTTTGAAATGGCGCTGACTAACTAGATAGTTGAGGAAGTGCTAGCTAGTCACCTTTATAACTCCCCGGTATTCGTACTGGGGATTTTTTTATCTATATGAAAATAAAAGATTTTTTCTTAATCTGTAAGTTGTGAAACTAAATTACATAAATTACTTTCACTTTCTGCTGCTTTGCTGTACAGTTGTCTGCGTAGGGTACAGAGGTAAGATGTTCTATCTTTCAGACCTTTTATTTCACGTAATTGAATGTGGCTGAATAGCTGCCCCGATGAGGTTCTCGTCGGGGTGTTTTTTTATGCGCATCATTTAGAGTAAATGCTTTAAATTGGCGATGCATTTGATAGAATGAGGCTGCTTCTTGAGGAATACCTGTCGTCTGGTACTCAAGATTCAGCTTCTTCCCAATTTTTTGAACTTATTATTTCAGGCTGGATGGCATCACTGTCGTCCGGCCTCATTTTTATCCCTTTCGGTTAGGTTTTGTAATTAAATTTCATTTTTGTCTCTTTTTGTAATTATTGTTCGTTTTGAAAGAACGAATTTGAAAACGCTATCAACGCCTACTTAAGTTAATTATTTATGTGAATTAACTGCCTATCTATATGAACTGTAAGCGGTAATGGATATAGCAAGGGAGCTGAATACGGGGTGTTTGTCGTGAGGCAGGTGAAAGCGACAATCTGAAACCCTTTCAATCAGCGGAGGAGTGCTCCGCCAATTGCAAGGAGAGCGAGGAGTAGATTACTCCTCGGCAGGTTGCTGTTCGTCAGCGTTCAGCAGGTCGGTATCGTCACCACTGACGTACCATTCGGTCAGGGTTTGCGCCAGCTTCTCCACACCGATATTGGTGAGGGAGGAGAACGCTTCGACCTGGATCTGGGAACCGAGGTTGGCAACGGCCTGGCGCACCTTGATCACCTGGTTGTTGCGCGGGCCGGGGCTCAGTTTGTCAGCCTTGGTCAGCAGTAGCATGACGGGCAGCTGACGGTGCGAGCTCCACTCCAGCATGTTCATGTCGGTATCTTTGAGCGGATGGCGGATGTCCATCAGGATCACCAGACCTTTCAATGACTCACGGCGCTGCAGATACTCTGCCAGTGACTTTTGCCACTTGAGCTTCATTTCCAGCGGAACTTGCGCATAACCATAACCCGGCAAGTCGACCAGACGCTTGCCCGGTTCCAGCTCAAACAGGTTGATCAGCTGGGTACGACCGGGTGTCTTACTGGTGCGCGCCAGGTTCTTGTGTTTGGTTAAGGTGTTCAATGCAGATGACTTACCGGCGTTGGAACGGCCGGCAAACGCGATCTCGACACCCCCATCATTTGGCAGGTGACGGATGTCGGGTGCGCTGGTCACAAAATGCACCTTATTGAAATTCAGAGTTTGTGTTTCCAACGTAAATTCCCCATGGAGATAGAGGGTTATAGAGTTACTTTTTTGTAAAATGGTGTAAAATAGCGTCGCTTAAACGCGTTTATTTTAACATGCCTTCAGCGGCATGGGATCTGGAAGCCTAATAACGAAAAGTTGGAACGCCATGAAGAACCTAGTCATTACTCTTGCTCTGATGGTTGGCGTAACGGGGATGGCACAAGCCAAGGGCGATGCCGCTGCGGGACAGACCAAGGCTGCCGTTTGTGCGGCTTGTCATGGACCGGACGGAAACAGCCTGGTTGATATGTACCCCAAAATTGCTGGTCAGCACGCATCATATATCAAAAAGCAGTTAGTTGAACTGAAGGCTGCCGCTTCTGGTCAAATTGGCCGGGTTGCGCCAGTGATGGGGCCGATGGCGTTACCTTTGTCGGAACAGGACATGGATGACCTGGCGGCTTATTTCTCCAGCCTGAAGGTTACCCCTATCGCTGTCCCTGACGACGTGGTCGAAGCGGGCAAGGCTCTCTATATGGGTGGTGACATGAGTCGCGGTCTGGCAGCTTGTACGGCTTGCCATGGTCCTCGTGGCTCGGGTGTCGAACAGGCGAAGTATCCCAACCTGTCCGGCCAGCATCCTGCCTATATCAAGGCTCAGCTCACCGCATTCCGTGCCGGGACGCGTGACAACGATCCGAATGGCATGATGCGGGATGTTGCCAAGAAACTGACTGATCAGGATATCGAAGCCCTCTCCAAATATGTGGCGGGTCTGCACTGATATAGTCGATACGGTCGATTTGAGTTGAAACGGGGAGCCTGGGCTCCCTGTTGTTTTTATGGCTTTCAGATAATTCTCGGTTTAATCCCCCCGTTCTGTAAGAGATCTCCCATTCTCAAGGCAGGCCAAGGCTCATAAAATTGCATAAAATATTAAATAATCATTATTTATCAGTGAATTATATAAATATTGATATTTTTCGACATGTTGAGAATGTTTTGAGTGGATTGAGCCG
Source organism: Aeromonas sp. A600620 (assembly GCF_029479985.1). NCBI lineage: Bacteria > Pseudomonadati > Pseudomonadota > Gammaproteobacteria > Aeromonadales > Aeromonadaceae > Aeromonas > Aeromonas sp. A600620. The sequence goes on from NZ_JAAKXB010000010.1 coordinate 84,777, forward strand.
CTTTATAGAGTTGGTACAGTAGGCTTAATGGATTCACCCACGGATTGGGTGACGGTTTCACGACAGGGTGTTGTGAGCAGAGGATGGCTGGCGTGGCGGGATGCCATGGGCTCGGATGAGCTGGCAAAGGATTGAAGGATCAGGATGGTGACCATCTCCGGAGCGGGATGGGGTTGCGGGATGCAGACTCCCCGGCACGATGGCAGGATGCGGTCGAGACGGGTCAAACAGGCACACGCACATTCAGGAACGACCAATATAAGGTCAGGATGACCACACAACGATATGATGCGGCGACAAGTTGTCATGGAGAGGACGAAACAGACTGTTTTGCCATTCAGGATGGCGCACGCATGAACATATCAAGGCAGCTTCGGCTGCCTTTTTTCTTTTGGGTCATTAACCCGATTAGCCATTCTGTGTCAAAATACCAGCAACATGCCCAGAGGATACCGATCCTGCGGTGTTCAGTGGCCTGATTGGGCCTGATTGGTGCGGGATCCTGCTCTTGTTCCAGCCTTACTGTTCCTCGCATCGTATCCCACCGGGTGAAATCATCCCGGGTACGGGTCAAACCAGTTATTTTCGGAGTTAGCCATTCATGTCTGCCAAACAACCCACTCGCAAGCCTACTGGCAAGCGCAAAGAATCTGATGTCAGTGCTCAAGAAGGCCGTGAGCGTAAACGGGCTGCCAAGCGCAAAGGCCTGAAGGCTGGTTCTCGTCAGCAAGTTGAACAGCCGAAGAGCAAGTCTGGCAACAGCCAGTCCAAAGATCCGCGTATCGGTTCCCGCAAGCCGGTGGTACTGGTGGTGGATGACAAACAGAAGAAGCCGACAGCCCCCAAGGCGGTGAAAGAGAAGAAGCTGGTGATGACGCCCGAGCAGGAACTGGCTTCTATCGAAAACGATGACCGCTTGAATGATCTGCTGGATCGTCTGGATGCCGGTGAAACCCTGGAAGCGGCCGAGCAGGCCTGGGTTGATCAGCGCGTCGACCGTTATCAGGAGCTGATGGATGAGCTGGGCATCATCGACAACGACGATGATGAAGATGATGATCTGCCGTTTGATGATGGCGATGACGCCGAGTTCGACGAGCAGAAACCAGCCTCCGAAGAGGAGTTGTGGGACCGTTTCAACCAGGTCGATTTCAAGCCGGAACCCAAGCCTGAGCCGAAGAAAAAGTGATGAGTGGATGGATGCTGGCCGCCCTGTTGGGCGGCCTGATTTTGTCAGGGTTGGCCATCTATGCAGGCATGCTGCTGGCCAGGCTGAGACGACAGCAAGCGATGCAGTGGCAGGCGATTACCGCTCGCAATGAACGAATTCTGGAGAGCGTGCGGGTCATTGCCCATGCGGTGCGGGAGGGGCAGTGCGATTACTCCGAAGGCGCCATTCGGCTGACCAATCTGCTGGATGCGTTGCAGATCAAGGGGGGGCGAGCGTTCGTTGCCGAGTTCCCGGGTCTGTACGGGCTGTATGAGAAGGTGAAAGATATGCCGACTCATGAAGCCAGACGTGCCCTCAAGCGCAATGAAGTGATGAAGATGGATCTCGAACGAAGCGGCTACGAGGCCGAGCTGGAGGCTCAGATCCTCAAGGATGTGGCCCAGCTGAAGGATTTTCAGTTAGGTCGGTGAGCCAACAATAACAACAAGAGAGGAAGCGAGCGTGCAAGCAGAACAGATTGTGTGGGATCAGGCCCTGATCGAAAAATATAACTACAGTGGCCCGCGATACACCTCTTATCCCACTGCGCTGGAGTTCAACGAGAGCTTCGGCTATCCGGATTTTGTCCGCGCAGCCGGCCAGTATCCCGAGCGCAATCTGTCGCTCTACGTGCATATCCCTTTCTGTCACAAGCTCTGCTACTACTGCGGCTGCAACAAGGTCATTACCCGTCATCAGCACAAGGCTGACGAGTATCTCGACTACCTGGAGCAGGAGATCAAGGCGCAAGCCCCGCTCTTCAAGCATCGTCTGGTTACCCAGCTGCACTGGGGGGGCGGTACACCCACCTATCTGGATGAAGCGCAAACGCGCCGTCTGATGGCCATGCTGCGTGAGCACTTCCATTTCGCCGAAGAGGGGGAGTTCAGCATCGAGGTCGATCCGCGTGAGATTGCCATTACCATGCTGGATGTGCTGCGAGACGTCGGCTTCAACCGCATCAGCCTTGGGGTGCAGGACTTCAACAAGGATGTGCAGGTTGCGGTCAACCGCGAGCAGGACAACGACTTTATTAAAGCCATGTTGGAACGGGCCAGAGAACTGGGTTTCCGCTCGACCAACCTCGACCTTATCTATGGCCTGCCGCATCAGGATCGTGCCAGCTTCCACCATACGTTGGAAGAGGTGCTCAAGACGGATCCGGCGCGCCTTTCCATCTTCAACTATGCCCACTTGCCGAGCCGCTTTGCCGCCCAGCGCAAGCTGAAAGAAGACGACATGCCTGCTCCGCAGGAGAAGCTGGCCATGCTGCAGGACACCATCGCCTTCCTCACTGGTCAGGGTTACCAGTTCATCGGCATGGACCATTTTGCCAAACCCGATGACGAGCTGGCGGTGGCGCAGCGCGAGGGCAAGCTGCACCGCAATTTCCAGGGCTATACCACTCAAGGTGATTGCGATCTGCTGGGGCTGGGGGTCTCCTCCATCAGCATGATCGGTGATGCCTACTCCCAGAACCAGAAAGAGCTCAAGACCTATTACGCACAGGTTGCAGAGCTGGGTCATGCCCAGTGGAAAGGCTGCTCGCTCAATCAGGATGACCTGATCCGCCGTGAGGTGATCAAGCGGCTTATCTGTGATTTCCGTCTGAACTTTGCGTCTGTCGAGCAGGCGCACGGTCTCAATTTCAGAGAGTATTTTGCCGACGATCTCAAGCTGCTGCAGACCTTCATCAACGATGGATTGGTGCGTATGACGGAGGATGGTCTGGAGGTATCCTCCACGGGGCAGCTGCTGATCCGCAATATCTGCATGTGTTTCGACGTGTACTTGCGCAACAAGGCGCGCCAGCAACAGTTCTCTCGCGTGATATAAGCTTGTTTGCCGATTAGAGAACAGAGAAGGGCGCTATCGTGGCGCCCCTTTCATATGTATTTTTGCTTAGGCTGCGGGTCGCGAAGGTTCTGGTAAGAAGTCTCTGCGCTGAGGCAAGCAATTGGGAATCAAGCAATGGTCGGTGAAACGCAGCTAAAAAGATGGGGGCGACTTGCGTCGCCCCCGGTAGTCGTATCGCTCAGATCCTTGAACGAAGTTGCTCCCTGCAATCCCTGACTGTTTACCTCTTCCTTTAGGTTTCCCCTTCCCAATCCTTTGGGGTGTCCTTTAGCCATCTTGGCCTGACGAGTCATCCTGTCCCGTCGCACTTTCTCCGTCCCGGGAGGTGTCCTTTACCACATCCTGTGGTGAGTCCATTTGCCCAACCCTGGCAGCCAGTCTTCCTGACCGACTTCATTGCGTCCGTGCATGAGTAACTATAAGGATTTTCTAACCAGCTACAACGCCAGATTGGAAAACGTTTTTGTTATTAACGCTTTCGAAAACGGTGTGTTTCTATTTATTCATTTATAAACATGGAGTTAAGTTAGTCGCCTTCATGTTTTAAGATCCTATCTTCCGATTATCTCGAGGATCTTTTCGGCTTTTGGCTTACATGTGGAATGGCGGATCTCTTACACGGAATTTTGGTTACTTTGGAAACAGATTCTGTGCTCTGATGGTGATCACCCAATGTGGGTGTGATGGCAGGAAAAGAGCAGTTAATGGGGTATTTATAGGTGCTGGTTGAGGCGCTCATAGATGGTCTGGCGCTCTTCAGGGGTGAGCGAAGAGAAGTAGTGGGTAAAGAGACGCAGTAGCAGGGACTTGTTCATGCCGTCTTGTTGGGTCAGATTACCCAGCTCATCGATGGCCACTGTACTCATGGAGAAGGTGGCTTTTTTGTAGCTGGGCTTCAGATGCTCACCACTCTCGATAAAGGCCAGTGCCGACAAGGCTTCATCCCTATGCAGAGTCAACTCAAGGCTGACCACCTTGGGTTTACCCTTGGCGTAGAACTCAGCATCTTCGATAAATTCATCGACAGTGAACTTCTTCTGGTGATGCAGCTGATGCTTTTTCTTCAGGTCCGCCAAGCCCATCTCATACCCCCACTTTCAGGAACTCTTTGGCGATGGCCCGGATCTCTTCGGCAGATTTGCCATCCGGTTCTATCTCCATCACCGATAATCCCTTTTCCTCACTATCGTCGTAGACGTTGCGGCCATAGGTGATGGAATTCAGTACGTCGACTCCGAACGAGGCACATACCTCTTTGGCCTCGAGAATCCGCTTTACCTGATTGGGCAAAGATGGACATTGGGTCAATACAACGGCTGCATTGAGGGTCGGATTGACCATCTTGCAGGTGGTGATCAGATCTTCCATGTGGGGTAGGGTCTTGAGGTCGCGGCGTTTCGGGCGCAAGGGGATCAGGGCGTGGGTGGCGACAGCCATGGTGGAGCGCAGTGCCCGGTTGTCTTGCCCGCCGCAATCGACGATGACGTAGTCATAGCGATTTTTCAGGCTAAGCAGATCGTTGCGAATATTGCCATAGAGCTGAACGCAGTTGATTTGTGGCAGATCCGGGTTGTCGTTGCGTTCCTGAATCCAGTCCGAGGTAGTGCGTTGCGGGTCGCAGTCGACCAGTAACACCTCTCCCTGAAATTGGGATCTGAGGTAGACCGCCAGATTTTGCGCCAGGCAGCTCTTGCCACTGCCACCCTTCTCCCCACCGACCAACAAGATCATGACGTTCCCCTATCCATGAGAAAACCGCTGATTTCAGTATAGGAGGGGGTTGGCTCATCACAAGGCGAGAGGAGTGATGCTCCTCTCGTTCTGCAGGTTAATAGTGAACACTGCCGCCATGCCAGCGGCAGACATAGTCGGGCACCAGCATCTGGGGAGCCTTGTCGACATGGCAGACCACCATGGGTATGGCAGGGGCTCCTTCAGCCTGACTGAGGGTGGGGAGCGCAGAGAGCAGCAAAGTCGCGAGCAACAGCATGGGTTTCATCTTCATAACAACTCCTTGGTAGTGTCATTCCTGTGTGATCCGGATCACTTTCTGAGTTAAGTCGAGGTTGGCGCCAGCGCAAGGTGAGGTGAATAAATTCAATTAATGAAAAAAGTATCAAAAGGCGTTGTGGTGACCGACGAGGATGGCTGCCCACCTTGATGCGGACTTTGTGCATATTAAGTTGAACCGCAAAAAGAGGCGGTGACTTATGAGGCTGGGCCTGATGGGGTTGGCGTCAATGCCATGATCTGGAACAAGAAAAGATTTATGCAGTGAATGTGGTCGATGTGAGTATTTATTTCTCCCGCGTTCCTCTCGTTACGGCGATGTATTCAATACACAGGTAGTAATATTCAGATATTATTTTAGTTGCCACCCATTTCATTGTTTTTTAATGTGTTTTTGTTTTTTCTTTTAATCTTTCCAGTGAGTTGGCATGAATAAAAGTTGAATCAACCTGAAATATATCGGGGTGGTTTTGCATGAAGATTCAGGGTTTGCTGAGAGGAAAATGCGTAAATTGCTACTGGAGTCATAGATTGAAAGGTGAATATATTCAGTTCAAAGTGAATGTGATCAATGTCTAAGTTTATTGCTATTGGCAGGTCTAACCTCGGCTTCGAAAGGCAAGGGCAGGATAGAACATAAGCCGATTACCCTACATAAAGAATATCCCGCCTTAGCCACGAGCATGAATAGAAGGAATCTATTCAATCACTCGCAGGGACCACTGCTAGACGGAATATAATCATGAGCAAATTTTATGTAGGTTCTGAAGTTGGCCAATTGCGCCGTGTCATGTTGCACCGCCCCAACCTCAGTCTGAAGCGTCTGACTCCTTCCAACTGCCAGGATCTGCTGTTCGATGACGTCCTGTCTGTTGAACGTGCCGGTCAGGAGCACGACAAATTCGCTCAGGTACTGCGCGATCAGAATGTCGAAGTTTTCCTGCTGACCAATCTGCTGGCGGAAACCCTGGATGTGCCGGAAGCCAAAACCTGGCTGCTGCAACATCAGGTCTCCGACTATCGCCTCGGCTCTTCTTTTGCCAACGACGTGCGCTGCTTCCTGGCTGACATGCCGCACCGCGAACTGGCCCGCATTCTCTCCGGCGGCCTGACTTACTCCGAGATGCCCTACAGCGGCGTCAACATGGTAGTGGGCATGCACGCTCCGACCGATTTCATCATCGAGCCGCTGCCCAACCACCTCTTTACCCGTGACACCTCCTGCTGGGTTTATGGCGGCGTCTCCATCAACCCGATGGCCAAGCCGGCTCGTCGCCGCGAGACCAACCATGTGAAGGCCATCTACCGCTGGCACCCGATGTTTGCCGGCCAGGACTTCATCAAGTACTTCGGTGACGAGGAGCGTGACTACGACAACTCCACCATCGAGGGTGGCGACGTACTGGTGATCGGCCGCGGCGCCGTGCTGATCGGCATGTCCGAGCGCACTACCCCGCAAGGTGTCGAGCACCTGGCTCGCAGCCTGTTCAAACATGGTCAGGCCAAGCAGGTCATCGCCATGGAGCTGCCGAAACATCGCAGCTGCATGCACCTGGATACCGTCATGACTCACATGGACATCGACACCTTCTCCGTCTATCCGGAAGTGATCCGCAAGGATGTGCAGTGCTGGAGCCTGACTCCGGGCGGCGCCACCGGCATGAACATCAAGGAAGAGGGTTACTTCGTCACCGCCATCGAGAAAGCACTGGGCGTGGATCAGCTGAAGATCATCACCACTGGCGGTGACAGCTTCGAAGCCGAACGTGAGCAGTGGAACGACGCCAACAACGTACTGACCGTACGTCCCGGCGTGGTGGTGGGTTACGAGCGCAATACCTACACCAACGAGAAGTATGACAAGGCCGGCATCACAGTTCTCTCCATCCCGGGTGATGAACTGGGCCGTGGCCGCGGCGGCGCCCGCTGCATGAGCTGCCCGATGGAACGCGACAGCATCTGATGAGACGGCGTGGCGCCGGCAGAAGCTGGCGCCACACAGAACCAAACTCGAGATTAACCACTATGAAAAAACCAACTGTCGTCGTCGCTCTGGGTGGCAATGCACTGCTCCGTCGTGGTGAGCCACTGGAAGCGGATATCCAGCGCAAGAACATTGCAACTGCCGCCAAGACCATCGCCCTGATCGCTCAGGAGTACAACGTGGTGCTGGTGCATGGCAACGGCCCGCAAGTCGGCCTGCTGGCCCTGCAGAACAGCGCCTACACCAAGGTATCCCCCTATCCGCTGGATGTGCTGGGTGCCGAGTCCCAAGGCATGATCGGCTACATGCTGATCCAGGAGCTGAAAAACCTGATGCCGAGCCGCAACGTCACCGCGCTGCTGACCCAGGTGCAGGTTGATCCCAAGGATCCGGCATTTGCCAATCCGACCAAATTTATCGGCCCCGTCTACGAAGAGGCTGAAGCCCGCACCCTGGCAGAAGAGAAGCACTGGGTGGTCAAGGCTGACGGCAAGTTCTTCCGCCGCGTAGTACCGTCCCCGCTGCCTCAGCGCATCGTTGAAGGCGATGCCATCGAAACCCTGATTGCCCAGGGCCACCTCATCATCTGTACCGGTGGTGGTGGTATCCCGGTGACCTGGGATGGCCAGAGCCTGACCGGTATCGAAGCCGTCATCGACAAGGACATGTCTGCCGCCTATCTGGCCAAGCAGATCAAGGCCGACGCCCTGCTGATCCTGACCGATGCCGATGCCGTCTATCTGGATTGGGGCAAGCCGACCCAGCGTCCGCTGCGAGTCACCAGCCCGGACGAGCTGGCCGGGGTCAAGTTCGATGCAGGTTCCATGGGGCCGAAAGTCGAAGCCTCTTGTGAATTTGTCAAAGCGACCGGCGGCATGGTCGGCATCGGCTCGCTGGAAGATGGCCTCGCCATCCTCAAGGGGGAAGCCGGCACCAATATCGTCGCCACCCGCACCGTACATGCGTAATTACCGACATCTGTACTGAGAATGCGTAGTCAACACTACTGCCCGAACTGGTCTGAAACATATATAGAGAGAACTCATCATGGCTTTTAATCTGCGTAACCGTAACTTCCTGAAACTGCTGGACTTCACCCCGCGCGAAATCCAATACATGATCGACCTGGCCATCGACCTGAAAAAAGCCAAATACGGTGGCTACGAGCGCAAGCATCTGGTCGGCAAGAACATCGCCCTGATTTTCGAGAAGACCTCCACCCGTACCCGTTGTGCGTTTGAAGTGGCGGCCTTCGACCAGGGCGCACAAGTCTCCTACCTTGGCCCAAGCGGTTCCCAAATCGGTCACAAGGAGTCCATGAAGGACACCGCCCGTGTACTGGGTCGTATGTATGACGGTATCGAATACCGCGGCTACGGTCAGGAGATCGTCGAAGAGCTGGGTGCCTACGCCGGTGTCCCGGTCTGGAACGGCCTGACCAACGAATTCCACCCGACCCAGATCCTGGCCGACTTCATGACCATGCTGGAGCACGGCAAGGGCAAGCGTCTGGATCAAATCAAGTTCGCCTACCTGGGTGATGCCCGCAACAACATGGGCAACTCCCTGATGGTCGGCGCTGCCAAAATGGGCATGGACATCCGTCTGGTCGCGCCGAAAGCCTTCTGGCCGGAAGAGGAGCTGGTTGCCAAGTGCCGCCTGATCGCCGAAGAGACCGGCGCACGCATCACCCTGACCGAAGATGTGAAAGAGGGCGTGCTGGGTGCTGACTTCCTCTACACCGACGTCTGGGTATCCATGGGTGAAGCGAAAGAAGCCTGGGATCAGCGCGTCAAACTGATGACCCCGTATCAGGTCAACATGGATGTCATCAACGCCACCAAGAACCCGGATGTGAAGTTCATGCACTGCCTGCCGGCGTTCCACAACGACGAGACCACCATGGGCAAGGAAGTGGCTGACAAATATGGCATGAAAGGCCTGGAAGTGACCGAGGACGTGTTCGAATCCGAGCACAGCATCGTGTTCGACGAGGCCGAAAACCGGATGCACACCATCAAGGCAGTGATGGTTGCTACGCTGGGCGACTAAGGTCGCAGTAGTGGTGCCGGGGGGCGACCCCCGGCTTTTCGACCATGTGACAGCGGCATAATACCTCTAACCCTACAACCCGCAGCCTGCATGGATACCACACCCACAGAAGGAAGCTGGACCATGACCAAATTCAAGTTCCCGTCAGCCTACACGATACTGTTTGTGCTGATCGCCCTGGTGGCCGCCCTGAGCTGGATAGTGCCGGCCGGCAAATATGAGATGACCATGAACGAAGCCCTCGGCAAAGAAGTGCCGGTGGCGGGTACCTACAAACTGGTGGAGGGGAATCCCCAGGGGATCGTCGACGTGCTGCTGGCACCTATCGATGGCCTCTACAACCATGACACCTATGAGGCAGGCGCCATCGACGTCTCCCTCTTTATCCTGATCATCGGTGGTTTTCTTGGCATAGTGACCAAGACCGGTGCCATCGATGCCGGTATTGAACGTGTGACCGACCGCCTGCGCGGCCGGGAAGAGTGGATGATCCCGATCCTGATGGCGCTGTTCGCCGCAGGGGGTACCATCTACGGGATGGCCGAAGAGTCGCTGCCGTTCTACACCCTGCTGGTGCCGGTGATGATGGCCGCCCGCTTCGACCCAGTGGTGGCAGCGGCAACCGTATTGCTGGGTGCCGGTATCGGTACTCTGGGTTCCACCATCAACCCGTTTGCGACTGTTATTGCCGCCAACGCCGCCGGTATCTCCTTCACCGACGGTATCTGGTTGCGCGTTGCCATGCTGGTCGCCGGTTGGCTGCTCTGTGTTGCCTACGTCATGCGTTACGCCAAGATGGTGCGCAGCGATCCGAGCAAATCTCTGGTGGCTGACAAGTGGGAAGAGAACCGTGCCCACTTCCTCGGCAACAAGAGCGACCAGATGCTGGAGTTCACCCTGACCCGTAAAATCGTGCTGGGTATCTTCGTCGCCGCCTTTGCCGTGATGATCTATGGTGTGGCCGTGCTGGGCTGGTGGATGGCGCAGATCTCCGGTGTGTTCCTGGCTGCCGCCATCATCGTTGGTCTCATCTCCCGCATGAGCGAGGAGGAGTTGACCTCCAACTTTATCGACGGTGCCCGCGACCTGCTGGGTGTGGCGCTGATCATCGGTATCGCCCGCGGTATCGTGGTGGTAATGGATAACGGCATGATCACTCACACCATTTTGCACAGTGCAGAAGGGATCGTGACCGGCCTCTCCACCATCGTCTTTATCAACGTGATGTTCGTGCTGGAAGTGGTGCTCTCCTTCTTGGTGCCGTCCTCCTCCGGTCTGGCCGTACTGACCATGCCGATCATGGCGCCGCTGGCCGACTTCGCCAACGTGGGCCGCGATCTGGTGGTGACTGCTTACCAGTCTGCCTCCGGTCTGGTGAACCTGGTGACTCCGACCTCCGCCGTGGTCATGGGCGGTCTGGCGATTGCCAAGGTGCCTTATGTGCGCTGGCTGAAGTGGGTGGCTCCGCTGCTCGGTATCCTGACCGTGCTGATCGTGGTCTGCCTGAGCCTGGGGGCCGTGCTCTCCTGAGGGATAACAAGCAAGATAAAACGGGAGCCTGTGGGCTCCCGTTTTTTATGGGCGCAAGAAGTGATGAACACAAAATAGCAAGCAACAAAAAGGCGACCCGCGGGTCGCCTCGATGTATTTAGGGGAAATAGCTTAGCGTGCCTGCGCCAGCGTGCGCACCACGGCGGCATGGGCCTGACGGGTACGGCTGATATGGCGCGGCGCGACCAGCACCACGTCATTGCCCGCGACGGCGCCCATGATCTCGGGATTGGCGTTGCGATCCAGCAGGCGAGCCACCACGGTGGCGGCCCCCGGAGTGGTGTGGATCAGCACCATCTGCTGGTTGTGTACCACTTCGCGCACCATGTCGTGGATCGAGCGGGTACTGCCGGCGGGTTCCAGCTGCTCATCGACCAGGGTGTAGACCTTCTTGCCGTTGGCATTCTGCGCCTTGGCCACGCCGAGGCGGCGCAACAGACGGGAGATGGTGGACTGGCTGATGTCGGCAAAGCCGCGCTCCGACAGCTCGCGGCGGATCTCTTCCTGTGTGCTGTAACAGTGCTGACCGATGATCTGGCGACAGGCATCCAGCTGGGCCAGATCGGGCTCTTGGGCAACGGGACGACTGAGGGTTTTGACCACGGCGAATTCCTTTGATGATGACCGGAGGTAAACGCGCGATATCTGCCATAGTAGTCAGTTATCAGGTAAAAACACTGATAATCAACCTATATGCAGGGAATGAGCGGGCATTACCATCTTGCGATGGCAAATTATAGCTGACTGGAAATTCGGTGATGTGACAGGGTTCAAAAATGGGCCCCGTGGGGCCCAATCAGATATCAGTAACGCTCGCTGACGATGTCCTGAGTGAAGGACTTCTCGCAATATTTGCACTTCATCTGCACCACGCCTTTCACTTCGCGCACCCGGAAGTAGCTGTCCACCGGCTCGTTGTGGGAGATGCAGTTGGAGTTGGGACAGTGGAACACCCCGGCAATGAACTCCGGCAACTCCAGCTGGTGCTTCTTCACCACATTGAAGTCTTCAATGATGTTGACGGTCGCTTTCGGGGCGAACAGCGCCAACTGGTTGGCTTGTTGCTCGGTCAGACGGGTGTTCTCAATCTTGATGAGATCCTTCTTGCCCAGCGCGCCGGATTTCAGGTTGAAGCCGACGGTGATCCGCTCCTGGGTTTCGACCAGCTGGAACAGCTTGAGGATCTTGATGCCCTGGCCAGCGGGGATGTGATCGATGACGGAGCCGTGACGGATGGCTTCGACTTGCAGTTGGTTCTTGTCAGACATGATATTCCCCTAAGCTCAGACAGTTTCGTTCAGTACCAGTGCCAGCAGCGCCTGGCGTGCATAGACCCCGTTCTCCGCCTGCTGGAAGTAGCAAGCGTGGGGGGTCTTGTCGACCGCCACATCGATCTCGTCGACGCGGGGCAGGGGATGCAGGATCTTCATGGTGGGCTTGGCCCCTTCCAGGGTCGCCAGCTCCAGAATGAACTTGGCGGCCATGTGCTTGTATTCGGTCTCGTCGAAGCGCTCTTTCTGGACGCGGGTCATGTAGAGAATGTCCAGTTCCGGCATCACCTCTTCCATGGTCTGGTGGACGCTGAACTGGATGCCCTTCTCTTCCAGCTCTTCGCAGATGTAGTCCGGCATCGCGAGCGCTTCCGGGGAGATGAAGAAGAAGCGGCAGTTGAACAGGCTGAGGGCCTGGGCCAGCGAGTGTACGGTGCGGCCATATTTCAGGTCACCGACGAAAGCGACGTTGAGGTTGTCCAGACGGCCCTGGGTCTCATGGATGGTGAACAGGTCGAGCAGGGTCTGGCTCGGATGCTGGTTGGAGCCGTCGCCGCCGTTGATGACCGGCACGCGGGAGAATTCGGAGGCCAGACGGGCCGCGCCCTCTTTCGGGTGGCGCATCACCACCGCATCCGAGTAGGAGCCGATGATCTTGATGGAGTCAGCCAGCGTCTCGCCCTTCTTGGCGCTGGTGTTGCCACCGTCGGCGAAGCCGATGATGTTGCCGCCAAGGCGCTGTACCGCGGTCTCGAACGAGAGGCGGGTGCGGGTGGAGGCTTCGAAGAAGCAGCTGGCAACCAGCTTGTCTTTCAACAGGCTGGTGTCAGGTTCAGCCTTCAACCGTTGTGCGGTTGAGACTACCAGTTCCATTTCTGACCGGGTCAGGTCCGAAATGGAGATGACATGTTTCTTATAGAGTGGATTGGTCATCGTCTGCATTCCCTTTGACATCATTGGAGGTTTTTCGGGCACAAAAAAAAGCCCCTGAAACAGGGGCTTTTTTTAAAAATAACTGGGGATCGTTGGGGTGGGAACCGGAAACAACGGGGCCGCTCTGGTGCGCACCACCCGTCTGCAAGGCTGTTTTCTGAATCAAAAACTGCATCGTTTCGTCCCGACCTTTTTCAAAACCGGACAGATTATAGGGCCGCTTTTTTAATTGTCAAAATTTTATTTACGATGCCAATTTCAGCATGAAAAACGTTTAAGTGACGGAAACATGACGACAAATCCACACCTTGTGCGTCTCTTGCAGCGATTCCCCATCGCGGGCCATGGCGCGCAAATAACCGAGTCTGTGGTGTCCTTCCAGCAGGCAGTAGGGGCGGGGTAGGGGATGACCGTTCGGGTAGCTGGCTCCCTCCTCCGGCGCCAGCACGATGACAGGTTCCGGCCAGGTGCCTTCGCTCAGCATCTTCTCGCCGAGCCAGGAGCGACGCACATAGCGGTTGCTGCGCAGCATCTCGCCCCAGCGCTCGATCACCTCCATATGGCGGGAGTCCACCTGATCCACCAGTTGGGCGGTGGGCCAGCTTTCACAGGTGAACTGATGGCTGGCGAGATCGATAAAGCTCCAGTTGGACTCAAAACCGCGCCAATGGCGGTAAATCCACTGGGAGAGCACATTTTCAGGAATAAAGGGCACCAGTGGTGCGACCCGTTCAAGATAGGCGGGCAGGGACTCTGTTTTGCGTTCATCCCTGAAGTTGAGGGGCGCCAGTTGTTGGAGCAGTCGGTAATTGAGCATAAGTGGCCTCCCGGTACCTGATTTCACCCTACCCCCATTTATGTCCCATTCCTACCCCGGCAGGGCTGCAAATACAGCAAGTTATCCCGCTTTGCTGTACAAACAACCGCGACTTGTTCGGGATTTGTGCAATCGCATCGAAAGCGTAAAAAAAGCCTTTACCTTTGATCTCCACTTTGTATACTACGCCTCGTTTGTTGCAGGGGCGTAGTTCCAATTGGTAGAACAGCGGTCTCCAAAACCGATGGTTGCGGGTTCGAGTCCTGCCGCCCCTGCCATTTTCAGAAAGGCCAGCTCATTGAGCTGGCCTTTCGCATTTCCGGCGTTCGCCAATTTATCCCTCTCTCCTTTCTCTTCTCCTTCTTGCCGCTAGCCCTCGGTGACTGTGGCCACATTGATCTCGATGTCTGCCGCAAGAGCATTCAGTGTGCAGCAACCCGCTGTTTCAGGACGGTGACCAGCCGCTGGTGGCGGGCGGGGAGCGGCCACTCGGCGCGGTAGATCAGCCAGAGGGTGTCGATCACTTCAATGCTGCTCTGGATCACCCGGATCTTCTCCGGCTGGGCAAAGGCGGTGACGGCGAAGCGGGGCAGCACGGTAAAGCCGAGGCCGCGGGCGACCGGCTCCAGGATCAGGCCGATCTGGTTGGTAAAGCCGCGCAGGGGGAGCTCGTCAACGCGCTGGCCGGGGTAGCGTCGTCCCAACAGGCGTTGTGCCATGCTGCGGCCATCCGGGTGGTCGATAAAGCCGAGCTGACAGAGGTGCTGCCAGCTCGGCTCCTCGCCATCGTTGGGCACCACCAGACAGAGGGGTTCGCGGGCGAAGGGCTCGGCGGCGATGCTGGGGTGTTCCGGCGGCTGATCCACCAGTCCCAGATCGCTGCGCCCTGCCAGTACCGCCTGCACTATGTCGGGGGTGGGGGCGAAACGGTGCTGGATGGTGAGTCCGGGGTGCTCCTGTTGCTGGTCGAGCAGCAGGGGATAGAGCAGCAGACCGATGCTACCCGGGGTGGACAGGGTGATGGCGCCGCGGTGAGGATCGTCGTCCGAGAGGCGTGCCCGCAACTGTTCGGCGGCCTGCGCCTGTTGGCGGGCGAAGTCGAGCAGCACCAGCCCGCGCGGGGTGAGCTCCAGCTGACGGGGCTTGCGCAGCAGCAGGGTGCCAAATTCAGCCTCGAGACGCGAGATATGCTGACTGACGGCGGCCTGAGTGAGATCCAGCCGCTCGGCGGCGCGGGTAAAACTGCCGGTTTCATGCACCACCACCAGGGTGTGGAGCCAGAGTGGATTAACCATAAATTTAATTTATACCTTCGATTACTTTGGCCTTATTTTTCATTATGTCGCCCCTTCCTATCATGTCACCTGTTTCCCACACACAATTTCAAGGTGACGTATGACCTATCCACGCAACTTCTCCCACATCGGCATCACGGTGACTGACCTCGACAAAGCGGTCGAGTTCTATACCAAGGTGATGGGCTGGTATCTCATCATGCCGGCCACCACCATCAGCGAGGATGACTCTGCCATCGGCGTGATGTGCAACGACGTGTTCGGCCCGGGCTGGGGTTGTTTTCGCATCGCCCACCTCTCTACCGGCGACAAGATCGGCATCGAACTGTTCGAGTTCCCCAACAGCGAGCGCCGTGAGAACAACTTCGAATTCTGGAAGACCGGGGTGTTCCATTTCAGCGTGCAGGATCCGGATGTCGAGGGGCTGGCGGCGCGCATCGTCGCGGCGGGCGGCAAGCAGCGGATGCCGGTGCGCGAGTACTACCCAGGCGAGAAGCCCTACCGCATGGTCTACATGGAAGATCCCTTCGGCAATATCGTCGAGATCTACAGCCACAGCTATGAGCTGACCTACTCCGCCGGTGCATATCAGGGGTAAGTAACAGGCCGCCTTAGGGCGGCCTGCTGCTTTGTTGTTACAAGAGTCAGTAGCATGGAATAGCGATCTGGTTCACACGAATAGCGCGTTCTGTTGTTGATAGATGGGAAAATATACAGATTCACTAAAGTCTGTTCATATTGCGGCCGATAGCCTTTGATACATCAGGGTTTTCCCTGCCTGACACAACAACAAGGATTCGTCGTCATGACCCTCTCTCTGCGCGGCAAGCTGCTGGCCACCAGTCTTGGCGTAGTGCTGCTGATGGCATCACTGCTCGGCATCGTTGCCTTTCACACCCTAAAATCTCGCACCATGAGCGCCATCCAGAGCGAGGCGGTCAACTATGGCCACGCCTACTCGGTCGCCATCGGCGAATGGATGACGGATCGCAAGAACACCGTCCATGCGCTGGTCAACCTGATCAGCGATAACCCCCAAGCCGAGCTGGTGCCGCACCTGAAGCAGGCCTACACCTCCGGCGGCTTCGGCCTCACCTATTTTGGCTCCGCGCAGGGGGTGATGACCCGGCAGGATCCCTCCCTCAACACCGGCAACTATGACCCGCGCGAGCGCCCCTGGTATCAGGATGCGGTGAAGGCGGGGCAGCTGATCGTCACTGCCCCCTATGTCAGCGTCACCATGCAGAAGCTGGTGGTTACTCTCTCCGAGCCGGTGCGCCATCAGGGCGAGCTGGTCGGCGCCGTGGGGGCCAACCTGGCGCTCGACAAGCTGATCGATGAAGTACTGGCGATGAAGGTGCAGGGTGAGGGCTACGCCATGCTGCTCGACAGCAGCGGCCTCATCGTCGGCCATCCGCAGAAGGATCTGGCACTCAAGCCCATCGCCGAGCTGGCGCCGGGACTCTCTGCCGCCACCTTCCAGCAGTGGGGCCGCGAAAACAGCGAGCTGCACGCCGCCACCCTCGACGGGCGGGATGTGCTGCTGGCGGTACAACCGGTGCCGGGCACCGACTGGCTGCTGGCCATGGTGATGTATCGCGATGTGCTGGAGGCGCCGCTCAGCAGCCTGCTGTGGGAGCTGGTGGGGCTGACCCTGGTGCTGATGCTGGTATTCAGCGCTCTGCTCACCGCCACCTTCAAATACCTGTTCGCCGATCTCGGTCGGGTCGCGCACGCCCTGCACGACATTGCCCACGGCGAGGGGGATCTCACCGTTCACATCAACACCCACAGCAAGGATGAGGTGGGCCAGCTGGCCCAGAACTTCAACCAGTTCGTGGCGCGGCTGCATGGCATCGTCAGCCGGTTGCGGGATGTGACCATCGAGCTGGCGGCACAGTCCCGTGCCCAGGCGGCCGGGGCGCAGGCCCGCAGTCAGCGGGTACGCCAGCAGCAGGACGAGATCGTGATGGTGGCGACCGCGGTGACCGAGATGGCTTCCGCTACCCAGGAGATCGCCGGTAACGCCGAGTTTGCCGCCACTACCGCCACCGATGCGGTTGCACTGGCGGTCGCCGGTCAATCCCAGGTTGGCCAGAGTCAGCGCAGCATTACCGGTCTGGCGGACGAAGTGGCCGATGCCAGCCAGATCATCAATGAGCTCGACAACCATGCCCAGAAGATCAGCGGCATTCTGGCGACCATCAGCGGCATCGCCGAGCAGACCAATCTGCTGGCGCTCAACGCCGCCATCGAGGCTGCCCGGGCCGGTGAGCAGGGCCGCGGTTTTGCGGTAGTCGCGGACGAGGTACGGGTGCTGTCACGCCGCACCCACGACTCCACCGACGAGATCCAGCAGATGATCGAGACCCTGCAGCAGACCACCCGTCGCGCCGTGGGTGGTATGGAGACCAGCCGTCAGCTGGCGGGTACCAGCGTCGAGGATGCGGAAGCGGCCAACCAGAGCCTTGCCCGGATCAACGAGGCGATCGGCTCCATCAGCGACATGGCGACCCAGATCGCCGCAGCGGCCGAGGAGCAGACCTCGGTGACCGGCGAGATCAGCCGCAATACCGAGAATATCCGCCACGTCTCGCAAGAGCTGGCCGAGCAGGCGGGCAACGAGGCGGCTCAGGCGGCCGAACTCAAGTCGCTGACCGAGCGGCTGGAGCAGGAGATCGGCCGCTTCCGGCTCTGATCCTCAGGCCATCTTCCATGAAAAAGGGCAGCCCGCGGGCTGCCCTTTGTTATTGTCGCTGACCGTCAGGCGGCGCTCTCCAGTTGCGCCAGATGGAAAGCGCGCCAGTTGCCGTCGGGCAGGTAGTGCTTGCCCTGTTGCCACTTGGGATCGTGCTGCACTACGTAGCGGTAGTGGTAGGCCTGCTGTTGGCCGACATAACGCCCCTGCGCCGGGTCGAAGATCTCCACCTCGATGAGCTGGCGCAGATATTCGCTCTGGGGATCATCCTCGCCGTGGAAGTTCTCCATCTCGTCGAGCGCCGCGATGGCGGCAGGGAAGTCGTCCAGCACAAACAGCTCGCCATAGACCCAGTCATCCCCCTGCAGCAGGGCGGGGTAGCCCTTGTGCTGCAGGTGATAGAGAGCGCCGCGCACCCGGGCGCGCCGGGGCGTCTGGCTCACGTGGTGAGCCAGATAGCGGCGGTAGTTGAACAGCCCGTCCATCAGGCTGCCGTAGACGAACAGCGGGCGTGGCTGGCAAAGGCTCATGAGATCTCGCCGCCCACGACTTTGATATCGCCATCCTGCTGCAGCACCACCGCCTCGATGGCCAGCGCCAGCGCGCGGGTAATCTCGCTCATGGCGAGGCAGGGCTGGTTCACCTTGTCCGCTACCTGCTCGGTGATGTAGGGAACGTGAATAAAGCCGCCGCGCACCGCCGGGAACTCTTTTTCAATCAGGTAGTGCAGCTGGTACATGATGTGGTTGCAGACGAAGGTGCCGGCAGTGTTGGAGAGCGCCGCCGGAATGCCGTTCTCCTTGATGCGCTGCACCATTCCCTTGAGGGGCAGACGGGAGAAGTAGGCCGGTGCGCCATCGGCCTGAATCACTTCATCGATGGGTTGCTGCTGCTCGTTGTCGGGGATACGGGCATCGTCGATGTTGATGGCGATGCGCTCCGGGGTAATGGCGAAGCGACCGCCCGCCTGTCCGACGTTGATCACCACGTCGGGCTGGTGCTGACGCATCAGCTCCGCCAGCAGGGTGGCTGACTTGCCAAAGACGGTGGGGATCTGCGCCTTGATCACGGTGGCGTCCAGAATGGTCTCTGGCAGGCGTTTGACCGCCTCCCATGCCGGGTTGATGGGCTCGCCGCCGAAGGGGTCAAAACCGGTAATCAGTACTTTCATCATCTTCTCCCGAATGGTCAGAATGCCCAGAAATACATGAGGGCGATATGGATCAGCACCAGCGTCAGCGCCATCGGTACCTGCACCTTGATCACCTTGTTGAGATCCTTCATCTCCAGCAGGGCGGCGGGCAGGGCGTTGAAGTTGGCGGCCATGGGGGTCATCAGGGTGCCGCAGAAGCCGGCGGTCATCGCCAGCGCACCGGCCACCACCGGGTCACCGCCCTGGGCGATGACGAAGGGGATGCCGATGCCGGCGGTGATGACCGTGAAGGCGGCATAGGCGTTGCCCATGATCATGGTGAAGACCATCATGCCGAGGCAGTAGGCCACCACCCCGACGAAGGGGCTGCCGACCGGCACTACGGTGGAGATGCCGTGGGAGATGACATCGCCGACGCCGGACTTGTTGAAGATCACCCCGAGCGCGGCCAGCAGTTGCGGCAGAATGCCGGTAATGCCGACCTGCTGGATCATCCGGTCGGAGTCACCCACTACGGTAGAGGGGGTGGCACGAGTCAGCAGTACCGTGATGACGAAGGCGATGACCGCCGCCAGACCGATACCGACCTGACCGCCAAGGGGGGTGAACTGGGCGATCACCACCGCCAGCACGGCCAGCAGGATGCAGGGGAGGAAGATCCGGTTGCCGATGCGGCTGGCGTGGCGCTGGGACTCCTCCTCGCTCGCCTGCTCCAGCTTGCCGATCTTCACCTGCTTGAGCAGGGTGATGACCCCCATGGCGAGGATCAGCACGCCATTGATGACATTGGGGATATAGCTGCCGAAGGCAAACAGTACACCCAGAATGGTCCAGAACAGGGCGGTACCGATTTTGGCCGGGTGGCTGGGGTCACGCAGGACGCGCCAGGCGCTGCTGAACAGGATGACGCCGATCAGCACATAAAAGAATTCGAGCATGTTGGGGATGAGGGTCGCCATTATTGTTGCCCCTCCTTGTCGCTGCTCACGGTATATGTCTTGGCCATCTGACGGTCAAACCACATATTGGAAATAGCCACCATCAGCAGGGCGATAATGGCGATCGGCATGGATGCCTTGGCAATATCGACGGCAGAGACGCTATATCCAAGAGATTCAAATGTGCCGACGATCAGCAATACCCCGGCTGAGGCGACGAAGGTATTCTGGGCAAAGAAGTTGCCGTAGTTTTCGGTGGCGGAAACCCGCGCCTTGATATATTCCTCGTCCTCTTCGCTTAATTTGCCGTGCACCTTGGTGGCGGCTGCCTGAGTCATGGGGTTGACCAGCGGACGAATAAATTGGGTGTGACCCTGAACCCGCACCGAGAAGAGACCGGCCAGTTCGCGGATAAACATATAGAGGGTCATGAACTTGCCCGGGGTGAGCTTCTTGATCCGTTCGATCAGGGTGACCGCCTGCTGTTTGAGGCCGTAGCGTTCACAGATGCCGATCATCGGCAGGGTCAGCAGAAACAGTGTCACCATGCGGTTGGAGACGAAGGCTTCCCCCAGCAGGGAGAGGCAATCGGTCATGGAGAGACCGGAGACCAGCGCCGTGGTGACGGCGGCCACCAGTACGACGGCCAGAGTGTCGAGTTTGAAATAAAATCCCAATAAAATAATAAGAATTCCGCTTAATTTAATAAATTCCAATTAATCACCTCGTTAAAGTGAATATTTATATGCATTTTGGGGTGGCCGAGCTGTTTATCATCTGGTTACTGCGATGGCAACAAAAAATCCCCAAAAAGGGATTCGATTGGTTTTCTATTGGGGGTTTTTGCCGGTTTATTGTTCGCTGGTAAATGGTGAGTCCTGCACCGTCCAGGCTATTTTTTGCCCCCTAATCAGTCATTCAGATTATTTTGGGGTGCCTGGCGACAATATTGGGCTGACAATATGATCGCTATTCTCTTCCGTTGGTGGGTGATGGGGATTGTTGCGCAATGTCTATCTGGCAACCGTCAGCGAATGGCTGGGTATGACTGTGGTTGTGCGGAGCTGGGGTGAGGAAAGTGAAAGGGAGAGGCGGAGAGAACCGGTGGCGACGGCATCGCCACCGGTGCTGTCTCAGGGGGTCTGCTTGACCCAAATCAGCTGGTCGGTGGCAAAGCCCAGCGACTTCGCTTTGGCGACCAGCGCATCCACTTTCGCCTTGGGCGGGTTGGGTGAGCGGGAGAGGATCCAGAGGTAGTCGTGGTTGTAGCTGGTCACCAGCGAGAGCTGGTAATCGGGGTCGAGGTCGATGACGTTGTAGCCGCCGTAGAAGGGGCCGAAGAAGCTCACCTTGAGCCGCGCCTCGTCCGGGTTGCCGACGAAGTAGGCCTTGCCCTCCGCCTCACGCCAGCTGCCATCGCTCTGCTTGCCGCGGTTGAGCACCTTGACGCCGCCGTCATCGCGCAGGCTGTAGGTGGCGCTCACCTGCTCCAGCCCCCGTTCGAAGCTGTGGTCGAGGCGGGCGATTTCGTACCAGGTGCCAAGATAACGATCGAGCTGGAAGCCGGTAACGGGGCGGATGCCATCGGCAATCCCGGTACAGGCCGTCAGCAGCAAAGCGGTGAACAGGCAAAGCAGTGAACGCATAAGTAATCCCTCTTTTGTTATCCCTCGATGATGCGCAGCTGGCCATCCCGAAAGCGGGAGGCCTGATCCGTCGGCGTGCTGCCGAAGAAGCGCTTGTACTCCCGACTGAACTGGGAGTTGCTCTCGTAACCGACTCTGGCCGCCGCGGTGCCCGCCTTGATGCCGTCGTGCAGCATCATCATCCGCGCCTTGTGCAGGCGAAACGACTTGATGTACTGCAGCGGCGAGGTGGCAGTGACCGCCTTGAAGTGGTGGTGAAAGGCGGAGACGCTCATGTTCACCTCCCGCGCCAGCTCCTCCATGGTGAGGTTGTCGGCATAACGGGACTCTATCATACGCAGCACCCGAGCGATCTGGCCCACATGGTTGTGGCGATTGGCGAGCGCTTGCAGCGCCGGGCCGCCCACCTCGGTGAGGGCGTGGAACAGCATCTCCCGCACCGTCTGAGGCCCCAGCACCCTGGCGTGCAGCGGGTTGTCCATCAGCTCGATCAGTCGCTCGGCAGCGCAAAACATGGTTTCGGACAGGGGGACCGAGTGGACGCCGCTCTTTTGCGGCACGGGGGCGGGCAGGGCATCGCCAAGCTCCAGCAGCAGCTCTTGCAGGGTTACCAGATCGATCTCGATGGTAAAACCGATAAGCGGCTGCTCGGGGGAGGCGAAGCACTCGCACTCGCAGGGGAGCGGCAGGGTCATCAGCAGATAGTGGTTGGGGTCGTAGCGAAACACCTGATCCGCCAGATAACCCACCTTGTGCCCCTGCAGGATTACGATCATCCGCGGTTGGTAGAGCACCGGGGTGCGGCCATGGTGTTCGGTGGTATAGATGAGGTTGACCTGTTTCACCGGTGATGGGGTGATGCCGGGGGCGGTGACGTGGCGGGTCAATCTGGTTGCGAGGTCGCTGTAACGGTTTTGCATGGGGGCTCTTTGATTCGACAGTTCCGGTTTTCGCTGCTTTGTAGAAATAGGCAAGAATCAAGCAGGATGTTGTCTTGATGGTAGGGTGGCTCTGGAGAAAAATGCAATCACGATTTCGCGGCCAGGCCGCCCTGACTATCAGAAGAAGGCAATGTCGATGAACAACTTTACTCTCCATACCCCGACCAAAATCCTGTTCGGCCAAGGGCAGATCGCCCAGCTGCGCGAGCAGCTTCCGAGCGATGCCCGCGTCATGATCACCTACGGCGGTGGCAGCGTGGTACGCAGCGGCTTGTTGGAGCAGATCCGTAACGAGCTGGCTGGCATGACCCTGTTTGAATTTGGCGGCATCGAACCGAACCCGGCCTACGAGACCCTGATGGGGGCCGTGGAGCTGGCCCGTGCCGAGCGGGTCGACTTCCTGCTCGCCGTTGGCGGTGGTTCCGTGCTCGATGGCTCCAAGTTTATCGCCGCTGCCGCGCACTACGATCTGGCCAAGGATCCCTGGCACATTCTCGAGACCGTCGGCAGCGAAGTGCGTTCCGCCATCCCGCTCGGCTCAGTGCTGACCCTGCCGGCGACCGGTTCCGAAATGAACATGGGCGCCGTCATCACTCGTCGCAGCAGTGGCGACAAGGTGCACTTCTTCTCACCGTTCGTGATGCCGCGCTTCGCCGTGCTCGATCCGGTGCTCACCTACACCCTGCCCGAGCGTCAGGTGGCGAACGGGGTGGTGGATGCCTTTGTTCACATCGTTGAGCAGTACCTCACCTATCCGGTCAACGCCAAGGTGCAGGATCGCTTCGCTGAAGGCTTGCTGCTGACCCTGATTGAAGAGGGCCCCAAGGCGCTGGCCGAACCGCAGAACTACGAGGTGCGCGCCAACATCATGTGGAGTGCCACAATGGCGCTGAACGGCCTGATCGGTGCCGGTGTGCCGCAGGACTGGGCCACCCACATGCTGGGTCACGAGCTGACTGCCCTGCACGGCCTCGACCACGCCCAGACTCTGGCGGTGGTGCTGCCCGCCCTGCTGCAGGCCAAGCGCAAACAGAAGCATGCCAAGCTGCTGCAATACGCAGAGCGGGTGTGGGGTCTGAATAGTGGTAGCGAAGCGGAACGCATCGATGATGCCATCGCCGCGACCCGCGACTTCTTCGAGCGGATGGGGGTCAAGACCCGACTGCGCGACTACGGTCTGAAAGATCTGGGTATCGACACCCTGATCGGCAAGCTGGGTGAGCACGGTATGACCCGTCTGGGCGAGCACGGCGATATCGATCTGGTGCAGAGCCAGCATATTTATGAAGCGGCCTGGTAAGGGCCGCCAATCGCTGCCAAACGGGCGAAACGATTGAATTGCCGGGGCCCTCTCCCGCCATCTGGCGGCTGAGCGGCCCCGCTTTTGTTGGGAAAATGTTACTTTTCGGCGTTTCGCTGCGAGAAGTGCGACGAAAGCGGATTTCGTAAGAACAAAAAACGCTAAGATAGAGGGCCGGTAAAACATTTTTTTTGACTGGTTGGATCACTTTTTTCAGCCGTTTTTACTGGTATAAGCCTCTAATTTGGTTTGTTTTTTTTAATCGTAGCCAGGGATGGGCTGAATTCTGTACGAGTGCCGTCGGGACTGCGGTTGTAATAAAACTCCAAAATTTGATACTAATCACCTTCGCGCCTGAAAAGCGGGGGCCTGACCATGACAGGAGGTTGAGGTAAAGCCTACTGATTTTCATAACAAAGAGCCCTGGACCTGCACTTTGGTCATGTCTTGTTTCGTCAGAAGTGAGACACTGGGCAGCGATTGTTTATTAACCATCAGGGAATAGTCATGCAGATTGGAATACCGAGAGAGAGTCTCGCCGGTGAGACCCGGGTCGCAGCGACCCCGGCTACCGTCGAGCAGCTGAAAAAGCTCGGCTTCGAGGTCGCCATCGAGACCGGCGCAGGCCTGTCGGCCAGCTTCGATGATGCCGCCTTCGAGGCTGCCGGTGCCAGCGTGGTGCCGAATGTCTGGCAAGCCGACCTTATCTTCAAGGTCAATGCGCCGACCGATGCCGAGATCGCACAAATTAAAGATGGCGCCACTCTGGTGAGCTTCATTTGGCCTGCCCAGAACCCTGAGCTGGTCAAGAAGCTGTCCGAGCGCAACATCAATGTGATGGCGATGGATATGGTGCCGCGGATCTCCCGTGCCCAGTCCCTCGATGCCCTCTCCTCCATGGCCAACATCGGTGGCTATCGCGCCGTGGTTGAAGCTGCGCACCAGTTCGGTCGCTTCTTCACCGGTCAAATCACCGCAGCCGGTAAAGTGCCGCCTGCCAAGGTGCTGGTGATCGGTGCCGGTGTTGCCGGTCTGGCGGCCATTGGTACTGCCGGTTCCCTCGGTGCCATCGTGCGTGCGTTCGATACACGTCTGGAAGTGGCTGAGCAGATCGAATCCATGGGTGGGGAATTCCTCAAGCTGGACTTCGGTGGCGAAGATGGTGCATCCAGCGATGGTTACGCCAAAGTCATGTCCGATGAGTTCATCAAGGCCGAGATGGAGCTGTTCGCCCAGCAGGCCAAAGAGGTGGATATCATCATCACCACCGCCCTGATCCCGGGCAAGCCGGCTCCCAAGCTGATCACCAAAGAGATGGTCGACAGCATGAAGCCGGGCTCCGTCATTGTGGACATGGCCGCTCAGGCTGGCGGTAACTGTGAATACACAGTGCCGGGTGAACTGCATGTCACCGACAACGGCGTCAAGGTGATCGGTTACACCGATCTGCCGGGTCGTCTGCCTGCCCAATCCTCCCAGCTCTACGGTACCAACCTGGTCAACCTGATGAAGCTGATGTGCAAGGAGAAGGACGGCAACGTTGCCATCGACTTCGAAGACGTGGTTCAGCGCAACATGACGGTGATCCAGGCCGGTGAAGTGACCTTCCCGCCGCCCGCCATCTCCGTCTCTGCTGCCCCGCAGAAACCGGCCGCTGCCAAACCGGCAGCCAAGAAGGAAGAGGCCAAGCCTTCCAACAAGAAGTTCGTGTTCGGTGCCCTCGGCATCGCCGCCTTCGGCTGGATCGCCTCCGTTGCCCCGGCAGCCTTCCTCTCCCACTTCACCGTATTCATCCTGGCCTGTGTGGTCGGTTACTACGTGGTGTGGAACGTCTCTCACGCCCTGCACACGCCGCTGATGTCGGTCACCAATGCCATCTCCGGCATTATCGTGGTCGGTGCCCTGCTGCAGATCGGGCAAGGGTCGACCCTGGTCACCGCGCTGGCGTTCATCGCCGTGCTGATTGCCAGTATCAACATCTTCGGCGGCTTCACCGTCACTCAGCGCATGCTGAAGATGTTCCGTAAGGATTAAGGGGGTTTAACGTGTCTCAAGGACTGGTAACAGCATCCTATATCGTTGCCGCCGTGCTCTTCATCCTCAGTCTCGCGGGACTGTCGAAGCAAGAAACGGCCAAGCATGGCAACCTGTTCGGTATCGCGGGTATGGCTATCGCCCTGCTCGCCACCGTATTCAACCCAGAGACCAGTGGCGTTCACTGGATCATTCTGGCCATGGTGATCGGCGGTGCCATCGGCGTGCGTCTGGCGCTCAAGGTCGAAATGACCGAGATGCCCGAGCTGGTGGCCGTGCTGCACAGCTTCGTGGGTATGGCGGCAGTGCTGGTGGGCTTCAACAGCTTCATCGATCTGCACCCCTCTGCCCCTGCTGAGGTCGTCGTCTCCGTCGGTTCCAACCTGGATGCCACCCTGGCAGCCGCCCGTGCGGCGTTCGAGCAGGCCAACAGCGTCGCCCAGGTCGAGCACCTGACCGGCGCCATGCTGAACATCCACCTGGTCGAGATCTTCTTGGGCGTCTTCATCGGTGCCGTAACCTTTACCGGTTCCGTGGTTGCCTTCGGCAAACTGCGCGGTCTGATCTCCTCCAAGCCGCTGATGCTGCCGCACCGCCACAAGCTGAACCTGCTGGCCGTGGTCGCCTCTTTGGCCCTGATGGTCTACTTCGTCAACGCCGGTGGCTCCACCTTCGCTCTGCTGGTGATGACCCTGATCGCCTTCGCCTTCGGCTGGCATCTGGTTGCCTCCATCGGTGGTGCCGACATGCCGGTCGTGGTCTCCATGCTGAACTCCTACTCCGGTTGGGCAGCAGCAGCGGCGGGCTTCATGCTCTCCAATGACCTGCTGATCGTCACCGGTGCGCTGGTGGGTTCCTCCGGTGCCATCCTCTCTTACATCATGTGCAAGGCGATGAACCGCTCCTTCATCTCCGTGATCGCCGGTGGCTTCGGCTCCGATGGCGTGGCCTCCACGGCTGATCAGGAGATGGGCGAATACCGCGAAACCAGCGCCGAGGAAGTGGCTGACCTGCTGAAGAACTCCAGCTCCGTCATCATCACCCCGGGCTACGGTATGGCGGTGGCACAGGCTCAGTATCCGGTTGCCGAGATCACCCAGAAGCTGCGTGACCGCGGCGTCAAGGTGCGCTTCGGTATCCACCCGGTCGCCGGTCGTCTGCCTGGCCACATGAACGTGCTGCTGGCGGAAGCGAAAGTCCCGTATGACATCGTGCTGGAAATGGACGAGATCAACGAGGACTTCGCCGATACCGACACCGTGCTGGTGATCGGTGCCAACGACACCGTCAACCCGGCCGCGATGGAAGATCCGGGCAGCCCGATCGCCGGTATGCCGGTGCTGGAAGTGTGGAAAGCGCAGAATGTCATCGGCTTCAAGCGCTCCATGAACACTGGCTACGCCGGTGTCCAGAACCCGCTGTTCTTCAAGGAAAATACCCAGATGCTGTTTGGCGATGCCAAGGCCAGCGTCGAGGCAATCCTGAAAGCACTGTAAGTGCCATTCAGAGAGTGGATATCAAGGAGGCTTCGGCCTCCTTTTTTATTGCCCATCCCTTGTATATCCTCAATCCATACGGACCATGAGGGATCTCCATGATGTGGTGTCAGGGTTGGCGAAGGATCGGGTGGTACGGCTGGCTGCTGGCATCTCTTCTCGTCGGTGGCATGGCTATGGCTCATGACAAGCCGACCCTGACCATATTGACAGAACTGTGGCCCCCCTATGTGATGCACAGCGACAAGGGGGAGCTGGTGGGCGCAGATCTCGAGCTGGCTCGCACCGTGCTGCAGCAGCTCGGCTATCGCACCGAGGTGAAGGTGCTGCCATGGAAGCGGGTGTTGCAACAGGCCCGCCTCGGGCAGGGGGATGCGGTACTCGACGTCTTCTATAACAAGGATCGCCAAGAGTGGCTCCACTATCCCGAAGAGCCGCTCTCTCGTAGTGGCGAAGTGCTCTTCTATCCGGTGGATCGTCCGGTGAAATTCGAGCAATTATCCGACCTCAAGGGGTTGCGGATCGGCATTCAGGCCGACTATGCCTACAGCCCCGATTTTCTGGCCGATGAAGGGGTGATCAGGGTCGCCATGACGGGCGATGGCAAGATGGTCAAGCAGTTGCATCTGATGATGGCCGGCCGACTGGATGGTGTCGTGCTCAATGAACAAGTTGGTCGTTATCTGCTGCGTACCCAGGGGCTGCAGGATCAGGTGTTCAATGGTCGCCGCCTGCTGACCGACGATAACCGCAACTTTCTCGGATTTACCCACAAGCCCGGCCATGACCAGTTGGCGAGGCGCTTCTCGGCCGCCTTGAAACAGTTCAAGCAGACCCCGGCCTACCAGCAGCTGCTGGCCCGCTATCATCTCTAGGTGACTCCATCGTCTGTGCGTTGCATCACAAATTGTCGCGCTTTGTTAAAAGACGGGCATAATGGCGCTAAAAAAGCGATGTTGCGCAACTTAATTTGATTTTATTGATATTAGAATCAAATTAAGTTGATTTGCATGGGGCAGTCATCAGACGGCCACCTCTCTCGCGACGCCTTGGCGACGCGCTCCTGCTTGATGTTGATCCCGTGTCCCCCTTTTTTGCCATGCTGTTGCCTGTGGCGATGACAGGCATTGCGCCACCAAGATGAGAATGCACAGATGAAACCACAATGGACCGACTTTATTACCCTGCTCAAGCGTGAAGTGGTGCCGGCCCTGGGCTGTACCGAGCCGATGTCGGTGGCGCTGGCGGCGGCCAACTGCCGCAAGCTGCTGGGGGAGACTCCGACCCGCATCAGCGTCTGGGTCAGTGGCAATCTGTTCAAGAACGGCATGGGGGTCGGAGTGCCGGGCACCGGCATGATCGGTCTTCCGGTGGCCGCTGCGGTCGGCATCACCGGCGGCAACCCGGATGCCGGGCTGGAGGTGCTCAAGACCCTTACACCAGAACAGGTGGAAGCGGCCAAGACGTTGCTGCCGGTCATCAAGGTGGATGTGAAGGATGTGCCGGACGTGCTCTATGCCGAGGTGCTGGCCGAAGTTGAAGGGCACAGTGCCCGGGTGGTGATCTGTACCGACCACACTCGCATCATCCTGATGGAGAAGGATGGCGAGGTGCTGATGGCGCAGGCCAGCGCTCCCGGCGTGCAGATCCAGCCGGCCAAATCCGCCAAACCGGCCATGACCCTGCGGGAGATCGTCGATTTTGCATTGGAAGTGCCGCTGGCGGAGATCGACTTTATCCGCGAGGCCGCCACCATGAATCAGGCGCTGGCGGACGAAGGGTTGCAGGGTTACGGCCTGAAGATTGGCAAGATCCTCACCGAGCAGGTGGAGCGCAAGCTGCTCTCCGACGATCTGATGACCCTGGCGATGCGCCTCTCCTCCGCCGCCTCCGATGCACGGATGGATGGCGCCATGCTGCCCGCCATGTCCAACTCCGGTTCTGGCAATCAGGGCATTGCCGCCACCATGCCGGTGGTCGCGGCCGCCCGCTTCCTCAAGGCGAGCGACGAGCAGCTGACCCGGGCGCTGGTGATGAGCCATCTGGTGGCCATCTACATCAAGACCTATCAGAACAAGCTGTCGGCCCTCTGCGCCGCCAGTACCGCCGCCATGGGTGCCGGTGCCGCCATTACCTGGCTGCTGGGCGGCCAGTATCAGCAGATCAGCCACTGCATCAACAACATGATTGGCGATGTCTCCGGCATCATCTGCGACGGCGCGGGCAGCGCCTGCTCCATGAAGGTCTCCACTTCCACCTCGGCGGCGGTAAAGTCTTCGCTGATGGCCATCAACAACCTGCATGTCCCCCAGAGCGAGGGGATCGTTTCCGATGATGTGGACCAGACCATCGCCAATCTGGGCCGCCTCTCCAAAGAGGGGATGCTGGATACCGACATTGAAATCATCAACATCATGCGAGCGAAACAGCAGAAGCAGTGAATCTGTGACAAGGGGGCGATAGACCCCCTTGTTCTTGTCACGACGGCGCAGACCGTCTGACACGGTTGCCAGGGCAAGCATGGCGCTTGCTCTTGTTTCTCGGGCCCAAGCCCGCTTTTTGGGGAGTCATACCATGACATTTAGCGTTATCGGCAATCTGGCCATCGCCGCCATCTTGCTGTTCTTTCTCTACCGGTTACAGGAAAAACATGTGAGCTTCACCCGCCGGGTATTTGCCGGTCTGGGGCTCGGTATTCTGTTCGGCGCCGCGTTGCAACTGCTTTACGGTGCAGGTTCGCCCGTCATTGTTCAGACCATCGACTATCTGGATATCGTGGGTAGCGGCTATGTGAAGCTGCTGCAGATGATCATCATCCCGCTCATCATGGTCTCCATCATCAGCGCTATCTTGAAGCTCAATGGCGGCACCGCGCTGGGCAAGATCAGTGCCATGACCATAGGCGTGCTGATCTTCACCACCGCCATCGCCGCCGGGGCAGGCATCCTGATGTCCAACCTGTTTGGCCTGACCGCTGAAGGGCTCACCTCCGGTGCCGCCGAGAGCGCCCGTGGCGCTGCGCTGCAGACCACCCTCGGTAGCGTCGAGAGCATGTCGTTCGCCAAGATGATGCTGGAGTTCATTCCGGCCAACCCCTTCCTCGACATGACCGGGGCGCGCAAGACCTCCACCATCGCCGTGGTGATCTTCTCCATCTTCATCGGCCTTTCCGCTACCGGCATCGCCCGCAAGAAGCCGGAGATCTTCGCCAGCTTCAGCCACTTCGTGGCCGTGGCTCATGCCATCGTGATGCGGATGGTGACTCTGGTGCTGCGCCTGACCCCGTTTGGCGTACTGGCGCTGATGACCAAGGTGGTCTCCGGCTCCAACTATGCGGATATTCTCAACCTGCTCAGCTTTGTGATGGCCTCTTACGGCGCCATCGCCATCATGTTTGTCGTGCACCTGCTGCTGGTGAGCATGGTCGGCATCAACCCGCTGCGCTTCCTCAAGAAGATCACTCCGGTGCTGGCGTTTGCCTTCACCTCGCGCACCAGTGCGGGATCCATCCCGATGAACGTGCAAACCCAGACCAAGTCGCTGGGTATTCCTGAGGGGATCGCCAACTTCGCCGCCTCCTTCGGTTCCACCATCGGCCAGAACGGCTGTGCCGGTATCTATCCGGCCATGCTGGCCGTGATGATTGCCCCGACCGTCGGGGTCAACCCGATGGATCCCGGCTTTATCATGACCCTGATCGCCATCATCACCGTCAGCTCCTTCGGGGTGGCCGGGATTGGCGGCGGTGCTACCTTTGCCGCGCTGATCGTGCTCTCCGCGCTGGACTTCCCGGTGGCGCTGGCCGGGCTGCTCATCTCCATCGAGCCGCTGATCGACATGGGTCGTACCGCGCTCAACGTCTCCGGCTCCATCACCGCAGGGACGGTGACCAGCCGCCTGCTGGGGGAGACTGACATGCATGTGTTCAACAGCGATCACGAAGTGAGTCTGGACGGCGAAGAGTCCACCGTCTGATTTGCTATCGGTTGATCTGGACGTGGGAAGGGGCGACTCTTTCCCGTCATAGACCGCAGGGAGGGCATGCCCTCCCTGCGCCATTGAGAGGAAAAACTATGAGAATTCTGATCATCGGTGGCGAAGCCGCCGGTATGAGCGCGGCCGCCAAGGCACGCCGTCTGGCCATCGATGCCGAAATCGTGGTGTATGAGGCCTCCGAGGTGATCTCTTTCGGTGCCTGCGGCCTGCCTTACTTCGTCGGTGACGAGTTTCAGGAGCCCGGTTACATGGCCGAGTTCACCCCCGAGCAGTTCGCCGCCAAGGGGATCGAGGTCAAGATTGGCCATCGGGTGCTGAGCGTTGACGCAACTGCCCAGACCTTGGTGGTGGAGCATAACGGCGACACCTTCACCGATCGCTACGACCGGCTGATGATCGCCACCGGTGCCCGTGAAGTGATGCCCCCCATCCCCGGTTTGCAGCAGCAAGGGGTATTCGGTCTGCGCCGGATGGCCGATGGGTTGGCATTGAAGGCGGCGGTGCAAGACAAGAACAATCGCCGCGCCGTGGTGATCGGCTCCGGCTTTATCGGGCTGGAAGTGGTCGAGGCGCTGGTCCATCAGGGTAAAGAGGTGCGTCTCATCGAACTGGCGGATCGAGTCATCCCCGATGCGTTTGATGGCGAGATCACCCAGCACATCGAAACAGAACTGCGCGAGCAGGGGGTATCTCTCCATCTGGGTGAGCGAGTTGAAGCACTGCTGGGGGATGGTCGGGTGACCGGCGTGCGCACCAGCCAGGGCGAGTACGAGGCCGATATCGTGGTGGTCTGCACCGGGGTGAAGCCCAACACCGAGTTTCTGGCTAATACCGGCATCGAGCGGCTCGGCAATGGTGCCATCAAGGTGGACCGTCAGGGGCGCAGCTCGCTGGCCAACGTCTGGTCGGCCGGCGACTGTGCCAGCGTCTGGCACAGCGTAAAGCAGCAGCAGGTCTATGTACCGCTCGCCACCATCGCCAACAAGCTGGGGCGCATGGTGGGTGAGAACCTGGCCGGGGCCGAGCAGGAGTTCCCGGGTACCCTCGGTTCTGCGGCGCTCAAGGTGTTGGGGCTGGAGGCGGGCCGTACCGGCCTCTCCGAGCAGGAAGCCAAGGCGATGGGCATCGACTATCGCACCGTGGTGATCAAGGACAAGTGCCACACCAACTACTGCCCGGGTCAGTCCGACATTCACGTCAAGCTGGTCTACGAGGCGGGCAGCAAGCGGCTGCTGGGCGGCCAGATCCTCGGTCGCAAGGGGGCGGTACACCGCATTGACGCGCTGGCGGTGGCCATCACCATGGGGGTGACCACCGAGCAGCTCGGCATGCTGGACTTTGCCTACGCGCCGCCCTTCTCCCGCACTTGGGATGCCCTGAACGTGGCGGGCAACGTCGCGAAGTAACAGGCGCTGGTCAGGCGGAAAATGAGAAGAGGCGGCACAGGGGGCCGCCTCTTCTTTTTGTTTAAAGCTGCCTCAGGGATTGGCAGGGGGATCTTGCCGCTCCGGCTTGCCTGTCGCCGGTTTGCTGCCGACCAGCACGGCGCCGAAGAAGATAAGCGCAACACCTGCCGCCTTGCTTGCCACCAGCGGTTCGGCAAAGACCGGCATGCTCACCGCCAGCAGATAGACCAGCCCGTAACTGGTGCTGAGCAGTGGGTAGGCGATATTGAGCGGTGTGGAGTGCAGCGCGGCCAGCCAGCAGAGCAGCGATAGCCCGTAGCAGAGGATGCCGATGACGATGGTGAGGAGTGGCAGGGGGTGAGCCAGCATCACGGCGGGATCGGCCTGCCATGCAGGGAGGCTGATCGCTCCCCACTTCATGCAGAGCTGCGCCACCGTCACCAGCACTATGCTGCCTAACACGTAGAGATAGCCCTTCATCGCAGGCCTCCCAGCAGCAGGGCGCCGACGATGATGGTGGCAGCCCCCAGCCAGTTGTGGCTGCTCACCGGCTCGTGGAAAAAGAGGCGTGAGCCGAGCAGCACCAGCACCAGATTAATGCTGAGCATGGGGTAGGCCATGCTCAGCGGCAGTCGTTGCAACAGATAAATCCAGAGCAGCATGCCACTGCCAAGTGCTGCCACGCTGGCAACAAGCCAGGGGGAACGCAGCTTTTGCAGGTGGTTACAGGGGTTACGCTGCCAGCAGATAACGGCCTGCTTTTGCAGCATCTGGCCGCTGCTGGTCAGCAGGCACACCAGTAATAGCAGCACTATATCCATCAGCGTACTCCATGGTAGATGAGCAGGGTCAGCCGGTGGCTGACGAGGGTCTCGTCGGCAGGGGGCAGAGGGCCGGTCTCTCCGTCGTGATCGGTCTTCATCAGCAGGGCAACTTGCCCCTTCTCGCGCGCTTGTGCCAACCATCTCGGGAACTCTGCACGGGCAACATAGCGGCCCTTGGCATCCGGATAGCCCAGGCCGTAAGCTAGCTCTCCTTTGTCGTCGAACAGCATGATCTCGCCGCGCCGGGTGCTCCGGGCGAGAGCGGATGCCAGTCCCGGATCGCTGGCCAGCAGAGTCTCTGAACCCTGCAGCACGGCCTGATTGGTCTCGATGAAACGCTCTGGCAGCTTTGAGTCGATCAGTGATTGCGGCAGCGCCCAGGGCAGGCCGATGGCCAGTATCATGGGGCAGAGCGCGCTCAGGACCCAGCGGCGACTGACCGCCTGCAACTGGATGAGTCCGAGCAGGGACCAGCCGATAAAGATGGCCATGGCCACCGACAGTGCCCCGTGATCCTCTTCACCGTAGATGGCTTGGTCGCGGGATAAAGCCAGCACGGTCAGCACTACCAGTCCGATGAGGCCGAACAGGCCGTTCAGCCAGGCGTTGAGTTTGAAGGCCCGCTCTTTACCTTCCTTGATTTTGTCCACGGCGCTGGTGGCCATCAGCATGGCCAGCGGGGCGAAACAGGGCAGGATATAGGTGAGCAGCTTGCCTTTGGCAATGCTGAAGAAGAGCAGCGGCAACACCACCCAGGCCAACAGATAGAGGGTTTCCGGGCTGTTCTTGCGCGCTTGCCATCCTTGCTTCAGTGCCCCCGGCAGCAGGCCGAGCCAGGGCAGGGTGCCGAGCAGCCCCATCGGCAGGTAGTACCAGAATGGCGCCTTGTGCTGCGCATCTTCCGAGGCGAAGCGCTGGATGTGCTCAATCCAGAAGAAGTAGTGCCAGTAGTCCGGCTCGCGCAGGTGTACGGCGATGGCCCAGGGGGCGACCAGCAGAGCCGCGCTAAGGATGGCCAGCGGCCCGAAACATACCAGCTCGCGCAGACGGCGCTGATAGATGGCGTAGGGCATGATGGCTACCACGGGTACCGCCAGTGCGATAAAGCCTTTGGTGAGAAAGCCCATGCCGCAGGCGAGGCCGAACAGCAGATAGCCTGCCACTCTGCGACCGGGCGGCCCTTCTTGCCGGATGAGGTAGAAGCTCACCATGGCGGCATTGAGCCAGAGGGTGACCATGGCATCCAGCACGCTGTAGGTGCCGATGCCGTAGACGATCAGGGTCGAGAGATAGATCAGGCTGGCGAACCACGCTGTACGCCGGCACTGCCACAGCTGCAGAGCGAACCAGAAGATCAGCAGGGCGCTCAGGCCGGTGGCTGCGGCCGAGGCGAAGCGGACCGCAAAGTTGCTCTCGCCAAACAGCAGCTGGCTGAGGCTGTTGAACCAGAAACCGGCGATGGGTTTCTCGAAGTAGCGCAGGCCAAGGAAGTGGGGCACCACCCAGTCACCCGTGGTGATCATCTCCCGGCTGATCTCGGCGTAACGGTTTTCGTCCGGGCTCCACAGCATCCGCTGGTTGAGTGGCAGCAGGTAAAAGGCGAGGAAGAAAAGGGGCAGGGCCCATCGGGTCATCTTCATGAGATTCTCTGTTGCAATCTGGCGAGCGGGTTCATGGCGTCATCTTGCAACCGAGCCACCCTTCGCGTCCTGGCAGGGAGCCGCGCAGCAGATGGCTGGTCGGCAAGAGGGCTGGGTCGGGGGGAAGCAGGTTGCCAAGGGGGATGAAGTGGATGCCGCGCGACCTGGCTTCATCGAGCAGGAGATCGAACTGCTCGGCCATGACGATCCCCTCCACCTCGGCGTGGATGGTGTAGACATGGGGGCCCGGTTGCGGTGCCGCAGTCAGCTGCTCCAGCAGGAAGTGGTTGAAGCGCTCGGCCGTCACCTGGCTGCCAATCACCTCGTCAAAGGTGGGCAGGTTGACCGGGATCTGCGGGGTGCCGGGCCGACCATCCTCCAGAATGGGACGGAACAGGCCGCAGCCACGGCAGTCACTGTTGTAACGAAAGCCGAACTGCTCCTTGGCCTGGGTGGTGAGGGGATCGGCTCGCCAGCCGGCGGCGGCGGAGCAATCCACTTCGCGCCCCAGGATCTCGCTCAGGGCATCGACTCCGAGCCGGGTCTGGCGGATCAGTTCGGCTTCGTCCCAGCGACCGGTATTGGCCTGCCAGCCGTGGTGATCCCAGGCATGCAGCCCCACCTCATGGTGCGCCTTATCGGTGTCGCGCATCAGGGAACCCAGCTCTCTGCCGATGGACTTGCCGGGCCAGGCGGTGCCAGCCAGCAGGATATCGAGCCCATAGAGGGATGCGGCGTTGGAACGCAGCATCTTGAGCAGGAAGCGGGGTTTTAGCAGGCGCCACAGGTGGCGCCCCATGTTGTCCGGACCGACCGAGAAGAAGAAACTCCCCTTCACCTGATGCTTGTCGAGCAGTTGCAGCAGGCGGGGAACCCCGTCACGGGTTCCCCTGAAGGTATCGACGTCGATCCGCAGACCCACTTCAGTCATGCTCGACTCCCGTCGTGACCGCCCCCTGCAGGAAGAAGTCCAGCGTCTTGCCGATGGTCTCTTCCATCTCGATGGTCGGTTCCCAGTCGATCAGCTTGCGGGCATTACGGATGCTCGGGCGGCGGTGGGAGACATCCTGATAGCCGTCGCCGTAGAAGGACTTGCTCTCCACCAGATTGAAGCCGGCAAATGGCGGGAAGTGGTGGCGCAACGGGTGGGCCTCGAACTTGGCGAGCAGCACCTCGGCCATCTCGCGAATGCTCGCCTCGTTATCCGGGTTGCCGATGTTGATGATCTGGCCGTTGCAGCGATTGCCCCTGTTTTCGACGATGCGAAACAGGGCTTCAATGCCATCCTCAATATCGGTGAAGCAGCGTTTCTGGGCGCCGCCATCCACCAGCTGGATCGGGGTGCCGTCCACCAGATTGAGGATCAGTTGGGTGATGGCGCGGGAACTGCCGATGCGGGCAGAGTCCAGGCTGTCGAGGCGTGGGCCCATCCAGTTGAAGGGACGGAACAGTGTGAAGTTGAGCCCCTCTTTTTTGCCGTAGGCCCAGATCACCCTATCCAGCAGCTGCTTGGAGACCGAGTAGATCCAGCGCTGCTTGTTGATGGGGCCGACGATGAGGCGGGATTCATCTTCGTCGAAGCTGTGGTCGTCGCACATCCCGTACACCTCGGAGGTGGAGGGGAAGATGATGCGCTTGTGGTACTTGACGCAGTAGCGGACGATCTTGAGGTTCTCTTCAAAGTCGAGTTCGAACACCCGCAGCGGGTTGCGGGTGTACTCGATGGGGGTGGCGATGGCCACCAGCGGCAGGATCACGTCGCACTTCTTGATGTGGTACTCGATCCACTCGGTGTGGATGCTGATGTCCCCCTCCACGAAGTGGAAGTGGGGGTGGCCGATGAAGCGTTCCACTGCGCTGGAGCCAATATCGAGGCCATAGACCTCGTAGCCGCCATCCTTGAGCAGACGCTCGGTGAGGTGGTTGCCGATAAAGCCGTTGACGCCGAGGATCAACACCCGGGTCAGCCGTGCCTTGCGCATGGCCTTGCTCGCCTTGTCGCCGATCTTCATCCCTTCCATCAGCCCCAGCTCGCGGGCAAGTTGGGCGCCGCGTACATAGAGCCCTCCTTCGGCCTGGCCTGTCAGGATCTCCAGCACCCCTTCACCACAGGCCACCTGCAGCGGGTCGTGGGAGAGAATGGTGCCCGGCTGCTGGTCGCTCTGGATCGCCAGCGGCTTTGCCTGCCAGACCGTCAGCTTGCGATCACCGGCGAAGCTGAAGGCCCCCGGGTAGGGCTGGGTAACGGCACGTACCAGGTTATAGAGATCCCTGGCGGGCTTATCCCAGCGCAGCTTGCCATCGGCCGGGGTGCGGCGACCATAGTAGCTTGCCTTGCTCTCGTCCTGCGGGGTGAAGGTGGCGTCACCGCGCTTGAGTTTGACCAGCTCCCCTTCCAGCAGGGCGTGGGCTGCCTGGCGCATCTTGCCATGCAGGGTCAGTGCGGTGTCATCGTGGGCAATGGTTACTGCCTGTTGGGCAAGGATATCGCCGGCATCGGCACGGGCTGTCATCCGGTGCAGGGTCATGCCGGTTTCGCGCTCGCCGTTGACCAGACACCAGTTGATGGGCGCCCGGCCACGATAGGCAGGCAGCAGGGATCCATGCAGATTGAAGGCCCCGACGGTCGGGATATCGAGGAGTTCCTGCTTGAGCAGGTTGCGGTAGTAGAAGGAGAAGATGGCCTCGGGCGCCAGTTCGCGGATACGCTCGACCCAGAGCGGGTGGTTCACGTCTTCGGGAGAGTAGACCGGCAGGTCATGTTCGGCGCAGAGCTGGGCCACCGAACCGAAGAAGCGGTTCTCGCCCGGATCATCGGCGTGGGTGAAGACCGCCTGGATCTGATAACCGGCCTGAAGCAGGGACTCGATACCGGTGCAGCCGATATCGTGATAGGCAAAGACAACAACGTTCATGATTGAGTTTCCTGTTGCGAAGCATCCGGTGTGGAGCGAACGACTTGGTGAATGAAGTAGCGGGGACGGGCGCGCACATCGGTATACATGCGGCCTATGTACTCACCCAGCAGCCCCATCCCGATCAGCTGTACGCCGACAAAGGTGAAGAGAATGGCAAACAGGGTGAAGACGCCATCTGCTGCCCAGTCGGCGCCCAGTAACAGACGCAGCAGCAGCAGCAGGATCGAGAAGGTGAAGCCGATCCCCGCCACCAGGCTGCCAACGATGCTGAGCAGGCGCAGCGGGGCCGTGGTCATGCAGGTGACCAGGTCGTACATCAGGTTGATAAGGTGCATCAGGCCATATTTGGATTCGCCGTGGGCCCGCTCGGCGTGGCCCACCTCCAGCTCGGTGGTGCGGCGGGCAAAGCTGTTGGCCAGGATGGGGATGAAGGTGCTGCGCTCCTGACAGCAGAGCATGGCGTCGATGATGTGGCGGCGATAGGCACGCAGCATGCAGCCGTAGTCGCTCATCTGGACGCCGGTGGCCCGCTGTACCGACTTGTTGATAAAGCGTGAGGCTGTCTTGCGAAACCATGAATCCTGCCGGTTGCGGCGGATGGTGCCGACCACGTCATACCCTTCCATGGCGGTGGCGACCAGCCGCGGGATCTCTTCCGGCGGGTTCTGCAGATCGGCATCCAGGGTGATCACCAGATCCCCTGTTGCCGTCTCGAAGCCGGCCATGATGGCGGCATGCTGGCCATAGTTGCGGTTGAGCAGCACGGCGACCAGCTTGCTCCCTTCGCGATTGGCGGCTTCGCTGATGATGGTGGCGGATCGGTCGTTGCTGCCGTCGTCGATCAGGATCACTTCGTAATCCTGGCTCAGCTGCTCGCAGGTGTCGGTCACCCGTTGCAGCAGTTCCGGCAGGCTCGCCTCCTCGTTGTAGACGGGGATGATGACTGAGACCCGTTTGATGTCGTTATGGTTCACGTATTGTTACTCCAGTATGTCGGTCAGGGCTGCCACAACCCGATCCACGTCGGAGAGCGTCATGTCGGGGAAGAGGGGCAGGGTGCAGAGCCGTGACGAGTTCCACTCTGTGTTGGGTAGCGAAAGATCCGGATAGCGCTCCCGGTAGTACTTCTGGGTGTGGGCGGCGCGAAAATGCAGGCCACTGCCGATGCCTCGCTCCTGCAGCGCCTGCATCAGCTGATCGCGATCGAGGCCGCACTGCTCGGGGTCGACCCGCACCATGAAGAGGTGCCAGGCATGCAGATGGGGGTAGGTGGGGATGGCCAGCGGTGCCAGCGGCAGGTTGGCCAGACGTTCATGGTAGCGAGACACCAGTTCGACCCGCTTGGCATTGAGCTCGGGCAGGCGGGCCAGCTGCACCAGGGCGATGGCGGCGTTGATGTCGGCCAGGTTGTATTTGAAGCCCGGCATGATCACCTCCGCCTGCGGCTTGCGTCCCTGCGTCATGCGGTCGAAGGCATCGACTCCCAGGCCGTGAAATTTCAGCATGCGAGCCTTGTCGGCCAGCGCCTGGTCATCGGTCACCAGCATTCCTCCCTCGGCACAGGTAAGATTTTTGATGGCGTGGAAAGAGAAGATGGCGGTGCCGGTTTCCCCGACCCAGCGCGCGCGATAGCGGGTGCCGACTGCATGGGCGGCATCTTCGATGACTGGAATATCGTGCTGGCGACCCAGGGCGAGGATGGGGTCGAGGTCGACCGGTGCCCCTGCGTAGTGGACCGGGATGATGGCCCGGGTGTTGGGGGTGATGAGCGGCGCTATCTGGTCGGCGCTGACCATCAGAGTATCCCTGTCCACATCGACAAAGACCGGGGTGGCCCCCAGCAGGGTGATGATGTTGATGGTGGAGACCCAGGTCTGGGAGGGGGTGATCACCTCGTCACCCGGGCCAATCCCCAGCGCCATCAGGGTGACATGCATGCCCGCGGTCGCGGAGCAAAGCGCGACCGCATGCTGGCAGCCAAAGGTCTCGCAGAAACGCTGCTCCAGCTCATGATTTTTCGGGCCCGTGGTGATCCATCCCGATTGCAACACCTCGCTGACGGCACGGATCTCGGCCTCGCCCATGGCAGGCTTTGAGAATGGCAGAAAGTCTTTCATACGACTCCGGTCTTAATGTCGCAAAAAATAAAATGACGATGAAAATCTGCATTGCTGATTTTCACTGGAAATATGCCTGGGGAAAGTGTCGAGATTGCTCGATATATTTTGAAAGTAGCTGAATAACGAGTTTTTATTCAAGCGCACAGCAACACTTGGTAACAATTACTGCCGTTTTGATGGCGTGGCTTAATATGGAAATATCTCGTAACAAAAAATCGCTTGGCTTTATTTTAGGTTGGTGTTTAGCCACTTTTTTGACTGTCGCCATCTAAATCATCTGCTATTGATCAATAGGTTGGGTGTCATTCAGAATTGACATTGCTTGTTACAAATTGCCCGTAGTGCAATTGAGTAAAGGATGTAAAGTTTCCATCATTACGCATTATGGAAAAATCGTTATGAATATCACAGTGTTTGGCAGTGGCTATGTCGGACTGGTACAGGCAATTGTATTGGCAGATGTAGGGCACCAGGTTGTTTGTATCGATCTCGATGCAGATAAAATAAATAGATTATCCCATGGCGAATTACCAATATATGAGCCGGGACTGGATGTGTTATTACACCAGACATTGCAAAATGGCTCGCTGACATTCACCACGGATATTCCCATGGCGGTTACCCATGGTGACGTGCAATTTATCGCCGTCGGTACGCCCCCTGATGAGGATGGTTCGGCCGATCTGAGCGCCGTCAGGGCGGTGGCGAGATCGATTGCCCAGCATCGTGCAGATGAGGTGATCATCGTCAACAAATCCACCGTGCCGGTTGGTACGGCAGACAAGGTGTTTTACTGGGTCAGGGAGCAGCAGGCCGAACTTGGCAAGCAGTTTGAATTCGATGTGGTCTCCAATCCGGAATT
Organism: Aeromonas sp. A600620; assembly: GCF_029479985.1. Taxonomy (NCBI): domain Bacteria; kingdom Pseudomonadati; phylum Pseudomonadota; class Gammaproteobacteria; order Aeromonadales; family Aeromonadaceae; genus Aeromonas; species Aeromonas sp. A600620. The sequence goes on from NZ_JAAKXB010000010.1 coordinate 125,729, forward strand.
TCTGAAAGAGGGGGCGGCCGTCAGGGATTGCCAGCGCCCGGATCGCATTGTTATCGGCACCGGCAAGGAGCGTTCCAGAGCCGTGATGCGCGAGTTGTATGAGCCATTTAATCGCAATCACGACCGCATTCTGTTTATGGATGTTCGCAGTGCCGAGCTGACCAAATACGCCGCCAACTGCATGCTGGCCACCAAGATCAGCTTTATCAACGAGATGGCCGGGCTGGCCGAGCGGGTCGGTGCCGATATCGAACTGGTGCGGCAGGGGATTGGTGCCGACCAGCGCATCGGCTACCAGTTTATCTATCCCGGTTGTGGTTATGGCGGATCCTGTTTCCCCAAGGATGTGAGGGCATTTCTGGCGACTGCAGCGGCCCTCGACTACGACACGCCGCTTATTCGTGCGGTGGAGCGGGTCAACGAGCGGCAGAAGTTCAAGCTCTTCGACACCCTGGCCTGCCACTTTCACGAGCGAGGCGAGTCGCTGGCGGGCAAGACCATCGCCATCTGGGGACTCGCCTTCAAGCCCAATACGGATGACATGCGCGAAGCGCCGAGCCGGGTGTTGATGGAGGCGCTCTGGCAGGAGGGGGCCCGGGTGCAGGCCTTCGATCCGGTGGCGATGAAGGAGGCACAGCGTATCTATGGTTGCCAGCCCGAGCTGTCGCTGATGGGGACCAGGGAGGCAGCGCTGGCGGGGGCGGATGCGTTGGTCATCTGTACCGAGTGGAACGAGTTCAAGGCGCCCGATTTTGCCCAGATCAGGAAGATGCTGGCGCACCCCCTCATCGTCGATGGTCGCAATCTCTACGATCCGCTCAAGATGAAGGGGCTGGGCTTTTCCTACTATGCCATCGGGCGTGGGGAGACCATTACAGAAGGTATGAGCCATGCAGAGTGCTGATATTTCGGAGCGCACGCTCTGCTGGATGTTGCTGCTGGTTACGCTGGTGCTGCTGTCTGGCCAGTTTGACCATCAGCTCTGGACCCCTGACGAGCCGCGTGAGGCAGCCATTGCACTCGAGATGTACCGCAATGGCGATTGGGTGGTACCGACCCTTGGCGGGCACAGCTTTATCGAGAAGCCGCCGCTCTTCTATATGGCCGCTCTGCCGTTTCTTGATGGGTTTGAATCCTGGCTGGGGGTGACCAATAGCCTGCGGTTGGCGGGCGTGGTCTGGGCGGCGGGTATGCTGCTCTTTACCGGCCTGCTGGCCTATCGCCTGCTTGGCAATAGATCGGCCGCGATCTGGTCGGTGATCGCACTGGGCACCATGGAAGGATTTATCATCAACACGCACTGGATTAGAACGGACAGTGCGCTTGCCTTCTTTGTCATATTTACCCTTTGGGCATTTTCAGAATATTACCTTGTAAGCCGTCGGTGGATGGCGATACTGGCCGGAATAGGGTTGGCGGGCTGTTTTATGGCAAAAGGTCCTATTGGGCCACTGACAGTTTTTTTTGGCTGGTTCCCGCTATTCTTCTTCGCTGCAAGATGTGCCGCCATCGACAAAAAACTGCCAGGATTTATCTGGCAGCATCTGCTGATGCTGCTCTGTTTTATATTGCCAGTGGCAGCGTGGATTCGTGAATTAATTAATCATGTCGATGGCGATGCTTTATGGAATGAGTGGTTCTGGCAGAATCAGGTAGGCCGCCTGACAGGCACCTCGACCGAACTCGGCCACATCAAGAAAGGGGCATATCTTTATTATTTATGGGGGATGGCTGAATATACCAACCCCTGGTTGCCATTCATTTTCTATTGGGGTTGGCAAACCATCAAACAGCGACGCTGGAGTCGTGAGAGGTTATTTCTGTTGTGCTGGGCAGTGGGCACCCTTTTGCTGTTAACCCTCTCATCCACCAAGCGCACCCTCTATCTTTTTCCGTTGTTGCCGGTATTTGCCATCATGCTGGGTCAGGTCAGCCTGAACTGGCCGGGATGGACGGCTCGCTATGGTCGGGGATGGCTCTGTTTCATGCTGCTGTTCTGTGTCGTGGTCATAGGGCTACCTCTGCTGGGCCCTTCACTACCGGTGGCCAGTCATGTTCCGGCAGACGTGCTACAGGTCGCCAGCAAGCTGGGGTGGCGTTATATCCCCGCCAGTATGCTCTTCGTGATTGCGCTGGCGCTGTTGTTGCGGCGCAAGGAGGTGCATGGCGCTACTCATGTTGCCAGCTCGGTGGCCATCATGTTTCTGCTCACCTTTACACTGGTTTACCCCTTGATCGATGCCGCCAAGGGAGTATCGGGAAAGATGGCCCGGTTGCTTGAGGGAATACCGCTCGAGAAGCGGGATCGCATCGCCGGCTGGCAATTGGGGGAGACGGAGCTTGGTCTGCTCTCTGCCTATGAGCAGATGCAGGTAATGAATCTGGACAGGGAGAAAGTGAGGGATGTGGTTGCCTGTCGTGATGCCCGGTTTGATGCCGTGTTGGTCAATGGTACGGCCGGGGAGAGGGTCAAGCTGCTGGAGGGGATTCCCTATCAGTTGCTGGCCCAGACCGCTCTGCGCTCGGACAAGGGGCAACTACTGACTCTGGTGACAGGATTACGGTGCCATTAAGCCATCTATTCCCATTCAGGGGCACTGTATGAGGCAATATGGCCGTGTGGTGACGGTTCCGCTCTTCCCGGCCTAGCGTCGGGCTGACAGCGGGTTTGCAACCCTTGGTGATAAGCGAACTTCACGATGCGGCCATCTCGCAGGTGGCTAATGAATGGGATAGATGGGGTGTGAGGGGCCGCGACCGCTATGGGTTGCAGGAACTTCACCCAGCCGGATTGGTGGATTGCAAAGATAAAAAAACCGATGCCTTGGCATCGGTTTTTTTATTACCGGTTTATCCGTATCACTCAGCCACGGCCGAGGCGGTTCTCCGGGTAGTTCTTGGCCAGCACTTCGCGGGCATGCTTGGCCAGCTGCGGCATCTTCAGGGCGTCGTAAGACTCGACCATGATCTCCAGTGCCTTCTCGGTTTCGGCTGTGTCGGGGTAGGTCTCGACAATCAGCTTGGCCCGGTTGGCGGCCGCGACCAGTGCATCACGCTTCACGTAATACTCGGCCACGCTCAGGTCATATCGGGCCAGACGATTCTTCAGGCCAATCATGCGAGCGCGGGCATCGGCGGCATAGACGCTGTTGGGGTAGTTTTGCAGCAGGGTCTTGAAATCCTGGAATGCCTGACGGGCATAAGCCGGGTCTTTGTCGTCACGACCGATACCGAACAGGCTCTGGAAGAAGTTGTAATCCGCCGCCATGTTGGTCAGGCCGCGCATATAGAATACGTAATCGATATTTTTATGCGCCGGATTGAGGCGGATAAAACGGTCGATATTGGCGATCGCCTGAGCGGTATCATCCTGCTTGTAGTAGGCATAGATGAGGTCAAGCTGTACCTGGTTAGAGTAGGCGCCGAACGGGTAGCGAGAGTCCAAAGCCTCAAGTAATTCAGTGGCTTGCACGTAATTGCCAACGTCCAGTTTGAGGCGTGCTTTCTGGTACAGGGTCTCCGGCGGTTCGTCGGGTACCTTGGGTTTGGTGCTGGAACAGCCTGTGATCAAGGTAGCGACCAAGGCGAGCGACATCAGCAGGTGAGACTTCTTTCCCATCAACAACATCCGGTCCATTTCCACGAAATTGGCAAAGTATCCGTTATGCTTGGCTAAAAGAAAAGCTAGAATACCCGGATTATTTCGAATTGATACCCCCCGCTCAAGAGACCATACATGAGCCAGCATATTGAACTGACAGGCGAATTCCAGGATCACCAATTCGGGCAGCGACTCGACCAGGCCCTGGCCGAATTGTTTCCAGACTACTCCCGCACCCGCATCAAGGAGTGGATTTTACAGGACAGAGTGACCCTGGACGGTCAGGTTGCCAACACCCCGCGCGAGAAGATTTTGGCCGGGCAGCAGGTGCATGTGAATGTCGAGCTGGAAGATGATACTCGCTGGGATGCCCAGGATATCGAGCTCAACATCGTTTATGAAGATGAACACATTCTGGTGATCGACAAACCAGCCGGTCTGGTGGTTCACCCGGGCGCAGGCACGCCGGATGGCACCATCCTCAACGCCCTGCTGCACCGCTACCCCGGCATTGCCGAGGTACCCCGCGCCGGTATCGTGCATCGTCTGGATAAAGACACCACAGGTTTGATGGTGGTTGCCAAAACCGTACCCGCCCAGACCCATCTGGTGGAAGCGTTGCAGGCGCGCCAGATCACCCGTGAGTACGAAGCGATCGCCATCGGTCACATGACCGCAGGTGGTACGGTTGATGCGCCCATAGGCCGTCACCCGACCCAGCGTACCCATATGGCCGTGGTGCCCAATGGCCGCCCCTCTGTGACCCACTACCGGGTGCACGAGAAGTTCCGTGGCCACACCCGTCTGCGTCTGCGTCTGGAAACCGGCCGTACCCACCAGATCCGTGTCCACATGGCGCACATCAAACACCCGCTGGTGGGGGATCCCGCCTACGGTGGCCGTCTGCGCCCGCTGCGCAACGCGACCCCCGAGCTGACCGAGGCGCTGCGCAACTTCCATCGTCAGGCGCTGCACGCCACCATGCTGCAGCTGGCTCATCCCATCACGGGTGAAGTGATGCAGTGGCACTCCCCCACGCCGCAAGACATGGTGGCGCTGATGGAGGTGCTGCGTGCCGACACCCTCGCCAATCCGGATGAATTGGTCTGGAAATAGTGGCTTGATTGAGGCACTGCACTCCTGAATAGCCCTCGCCAACCTGGACGAGCTGGTCTGGAAAGGGTGATGAATCTGGCGGTATTGCGACAACTTCTGCCGTAACCCGCCGATACAGCGCGTAGCACACAGAACCTTGAAACGGGGCGTCTTGACTGGTTGCAGCCAAGCGCCCCGTTTCCATTTGAACGATAGAGCGTGAAGGAGTGAGCAATGAAATGGCTTGAACCCGACTGGCCGGCACCAGCGTGCGTCCGTGCCCTTTCGACCACCCGGGATGGCGGAGTAAGTGAAGGGGTCTTTACCGGCCTCAATCTGGGGGCCCACGTGGGTGACGAACCGGTGCGAGTCGAGGCCAATCGGGCCCGGCTGCAGCAGGCGGCTGCCATCCCGGGGCCCCTCAACTGGCTTAATCAGGTGCACGGCACCGTGGTTCATCAGGTCAGCAGCCATTATCAGCAGGCGCCGGATGCTGATGCTGCCTGCGCCCATGAGGCGGAGCAGGCCTGCATCGTGATGACTGCTGACTGTCTGCCGGTGTTGTTCTGCGATCGGGCAGGTACCGTGGTCGCAGCGGCCCACGCAGGCTGGCGTGGACTGAAAGAGGGCGTGCTGGAGGCGAGCATCGTCGCCATGGGCTGCGAGCCGGGCGAGCTCCTGGCCTGGATGGGCCCGGCCATTGGCCCTACCGCATTTGAAGTGGGGGGGGAGGTGCGCGAGGCCTTTATGGCTGAGCAGGCTGAAGCAGAAGCTGCGTTCGTCCCTTCGTCCAACGACGGCAAATGGTTGGCGGATATCTACCAGCTGGCGCGGTTGCGCCTCGCCCGTGCCGGCGTTACCGCCGTCTATGGCGGCGAATACTGCACCTTCAGCGATAGCGAGCAGTTCTACTCTTATCGTCGCGACGGCCAGACCGGCCGGATGGCCTCCCTCATCTGGTTGGCCCGCTAAGCAATCACCCGCCAAGTAATAGCCCGTCTCTCTCAAGACCAGAGCCATATGAGAGAGGCGGGGATCATGTTCTTGTCCCGTCTTGCAGAAAAAATAACCAGTCCATGCCCTTGAAATAGCCCGTACGGGCCTCATCTTTCATCTCAGAAAGTTATGTTGTTTGCCGCGCAAGCGGCGTCTGCCTGTTTGAAGGGGGAGTGCAATGCGCCTCGATCGCCTTACCAGCAAATTCCAGATTGCTATTTCCGATGCCCAGTCTCTTGCGCTGGGTCGTGACCACCAATTTATCGAACCCGTTCACCTGATGACCGCACTGGTCAATCAGGATGGCGGCTCTATCCGTCCGTTGCTCACCCTGACCGGGATGGATATCAATGCCCTGCGCTCCCGTCTCGGTGAGGAGCTGGATCGCCTGCCGCGCGTCAGCGGCGTAGAAGGGGACGTGCAGCTCTCCAACGGCCTCGGCCGCCTGCTCAACGTCTGCGACAAACTGGCCCAGCAGCGCAAGGATCAGTTCATCTCCTCCGAGCTGTTCGTGCTGGCAGCCCTCGACGACAAGGGAACGCTGGGTGAGCTGCTGCGCGCCCAGGGGCTGACCAAGGAGAAACTGGAAGCGGCCATCGACAAGGTGCGTGGCGGCAAGAAGGTGGAGGATGCCAACGCCGAGGAGAACCGTCAGGCGCTGGAGAAGTACACCATCGATCTGACCGAGCGGGCCGAAATCGGCAAGCTCGACCCGGTGATCGGCCGTGATGACGAGATCCGCCGTACCATTCAGGTGCTGCAACGCCGCACCAAGAACAACCCCGTGCTGATCGGTGCTCCCGGTGTCGGCAAGACCGCCATCGTGGAGGGGCTGGCCCAGCGCATCATCAACGGCGAAGTGCCGGAAGGTCTCAAGAACAAGCGGGTGCTGTCGCTGGACATGGGGGCGCTGGTGGCCGGTGCCAAGTATCGCGGTGAGTTCGAGGAGCGGCTCAAGGCCGTACTGACCGATCTCGCCAAGGAGGAGGGCAACGTCATCCTCTTTATCGACGAGCTGCACACCATGGTCGGTGCCGGCAAGGGCGAAGGGGCGATGGACGCGGGCAACATGCTGAAACCTGCGCTGGCCCGCGGCGACCTGCACTGCGTCGGCGCCACCACCCTGGATGAGTACCGTCAGTACATCGAAAAAGATGCCGCGCTGGAGCGCCGTTTCCAGAAGGTGCTGGTGGAAGAGCCGACAGTCGAAGACACCATCGCCATCCTGCGCGGCCTGAAAGAGCGTTACGAGCTGCACCACCATGTGCAGATCACCGACCCCGCGATTGTGGCGGCGGCCCAGCTGTCGCACCGCTACATTGCGGATCGTCAGTTGCCGGACAAGGCCATCGACCTTATCGACGAGGCGGCAGCCAGCATCCGGTTGCAGATCGACTCCAAGCCCGAGGCGCTCGATCGTCTCGAGCGGCGCATCATCCAGCTCAAGCTGGAGCAGCAGGCGCTGATGAAGGAGGACGATGACGCCAGCCGCAAGCGTCTGGAGCTGATCAATCAGGAGATTGGCGAAAAAGATCGGGAATACAACGAGCTGGACGAGGTATGGAAGGCCGAGAAGGCCGCCCTTGCCGGCACCCAGCATATCAAGGCTGCGCTGGAGCAGGCCCGTCAGGATCTCGATGTGGCGCGCCGCGCAGGCGACCTGGGTCGGATGTCCGAGCTGCAGTACGGCCGCATTCCGGAGCTGGAGAAACAGCTGGATCTCGCCACTCAGGCCGAGATGCAGGAGACCAGTCTGCTGCGCAACCGGGTCACCGACGTGGAGATTGCAGACGTCTTGGCCCGCTGGACCGGTATTCCGGTCGCCCGCATGTTGGAAGGGGAGCGCGACAAGCTGCTGCGGATGGAAGATCAGCTGCACAGCCGGGTGATTGGTCAGGAGGAGGCGGTCGATGCGGTCTCCAACGCCATTCGTCGCTCTCGTGCCGGTCTCTCCGATCCGAATCGCCCCATCGGCTCCTTCCTGTTCCTGGGGCCCACCGGGGTGGGCAAGACCGAGCTGTGCAAGGCGCTGGCGGAGTTCCTGTTCGATACCCAGGATGCCATGGTGCGGATCGATATGTCCGAGTTTATGGAGAAACACAGCGTGGCCCGTCTGGTGGGGGCGCCTCCCGGATACGTGGGTTATGAAGAGGGTGGTTATCTGACCGAGGCTGTGCGCCGTCGTCCCTACTCGGTGATCCTGCTGGACGAGGTGGAGAAGGCGCATCCGGATGTGTTCAACATCCTGTTGCAGGTGCTTGATGATGGCCGCCTGACCGATGGTCAGGGTCGGACCGTCGATTTCCGCAACTCGGTGGTGATCATGACCTCCAACCTCGGGTCGGATCTGATTCAGGAGCACCACTCCGAGAAGGATTACGACGAGATGAAGGCCATGCTGATGGATGTGCTGACCCGCAGTTTCCGGCCGGAGTTTATCAACCGGATCGACGAGACAGTGGTGTTCCACCCCCTCGGCGAGGAGCACATCAAGTCCATCGCCCGCATCCAGCTCAAGAGCCTGATGGGCCGTCTCGAGGCTCAGGGTTACGAGGTGGAGGTGAGCGAAGCGCTGCTCGAGAAGCTGGTCCACGCTGGGTTCGACCCCGTCTATGGGGCGCGGCCTCTCAAACGGGCGATCCAGCAGAAGGTGGAGAACCCGCTGGCGCAGGCGCTGCTCTCCGGTAGCATCGTTCCGGGCAAAAAACTGGTGCTGGGGGCCGACAGCAACGGCCTCACCATGACCCAGTAACTAGTCTCGCATCTATATTTGCAACGCCAGCCCTCGGGCTGGCGTTGTCGTATCTGGTGGCGGGGATTCGGGCGCAAAAAAACGGCAATCCGAAGATTGCCGGGAGGAATGTAGTGACGCGACCTGACGTGGGTTGAGCGGGTCGCAGGGGCAAGCCCCCGATTGCGAAGCAAGGCCGCTGCCGGTCTTGCCTCTTACAGCCTGCCGGGGATGCGCTCGCTCAACCCCGACGGCCACCTGCCTGTTGCCATGCCCGCGCGATGACGCCAGCATAGCCTTCATTCGTTACAGCATGCCTTGCACGGCGGCTTTCATCTCGGCCGGCCAGACACCAACCTGCACCTGACCAATATGCTCTTTTTGCAGCAGCAGCATGGCCAGACGGGATTGGCCGATGCCGCCGCCGATGGTCTGCGGCATCCGTGCGGCCAGCAGATCCTGATGCCAGTCATACTGCAGGCGATCCTCGTCGCCGGTGATGGCCAGCTGGCGGCGCAGCGCCTCGGCATCGACCCGGATCCCCATGGAGGAGATCTCGAAGCTGTCTTGCAGCACCGGGTTCCACACCAGAATGTCACCGTTCAGACCCGCCAGACCCAGCTCGTTGTGGCTGCTCCAGTCGTCGTAGTCCGGGGCGCGCACATCGTGGCGCTCACCGTGGGAGAGGGCACCGCCGATACCGATCAGGAACACGGCGCCCAGCTCTTTGGCGATGGCACGCTCGCGACCCTTGGCATCGAGGTCCGGGTAACGGGCCAGCAGCTCTTCGCTGTGCAGGAACTGGATCTCGGCTGGCAGGAAGGGGGTCAGCTCATGCTCGGCGCAGACTGCGCGCTCGGTGGCCTTGATGGCGGCCCAGATACCGCGCACGGTTTCCTGCAGATAGGCCAGATCGCGGCGCTCGCTCGGCATCACCTTCTCCCAGTCCCACTGATCCACGTAGACGGAGTGGATGGGGGTGAGCTTGTCTTCATCCGGACGCAGTGCCTTCATGTGGGTGTAGATCCCTTCGCCCGGGCCGAAGCCGAAGCGACCCAGGGTCTGACGCTTCCATTTGGCCAGTGAATGGACCACTTCGTAGCTGTGCTCCGGCAGGGTTTTCACTTTGACCTGCACTGCATTCTCATGGCCAGAGAGGTTGTCCTGAGTGCCATCACCGACACGGCTCAGAATGGGGGCTTGCACCTCCATCAGACCCAGTTGCTGGGCGAGTTGGCGGGAGAACATCTCTTTGACGAAGCTGATCTGCTGTTGGCTGCGAATGTAGTGCTGTTTCATGCTGAATTCCTGTTTCAAACCCCGTTGGATGTGGTGATTCTTCAACGGATTGCCAACCAAATTCAATATTCGATAATAAAAATAGGCTTTGTGTGTTTTTTTCTTCAAAATAAGGATGCTTTTAATGACGTATCGCTAACGGGAGGACAAAAAAATGCCGGAAAATTACCGGATCGATAATCTCGATCAAGCCATCCTCTCCGCTCTGATGGAGAATGCGCGTATTCCTTATGCCGAACTGGCGAAACAACTGGCAGTCAGCCCGGGCACCATCCATGTGCGGGTGGAGAAGATGAAACAGGCGGGGATCATCGAGGGGACACGGGTGCAGGTTAACCCCAAGAAGCTGGGTTACGACGTCTGCTGCTTTATCGGGATCAATCTGAAGAGTGCCAAGGATTACCCCTCGGCACTGGCCAAGCTGCAGGCGCTGGACGAAGTGGTGGAAGCCTACTACACCACGGGCCACTACAGCATCTTCATGAAGGTGATGACACGCTCCATCGACGAGCTGCAGATAGTGCTGATCAACAAGATCCAGACCATCGACGAGATCCAGTCCACTGAAACCCTGATTTCACTGCAAAACCCGATCCTGCGGGATGTGAAACCCTGACCCCTTGATCAGGGTTCGATATAGGGGATGGCGTACTTGTCGTAGAGGGCCTTGAGGCTGCCGTTTCGCTTCATGCGCAGCAGCTCGGCATCGTAGGCCGCCATCAGGGCGGGGGTCTGTGCATCTGCTCGTGCGCGGGCCCAGGTGTTGAAGTAGGGGCTGCTCTTGAGCGGTTTGGGCAGGTAATCGACCTTACCCGTCAGCCCCTCCTCCTTGATCTGGGTGAAGGCGGTGACCAGCGGCATGGGCACGGTATCGATCCGTCCGGCCAGCAGTTTACGCAGTTGCAGCTGGTTCATGGTGATCTCCTGAAACTGATAGGCCGGGTCGGTCATGGCCGCTGCCAGTTCAGGGGTATAGGAGAAATCCTTGGTCACGCCGATGCGCCAGGGTTTGAGATCGGCCAGCGTTTCGTAGCGGATCTTCATCAGGTCCGCCTTGCGTACAAAGAAGTGCCAGCTGTGGCGAAGATGGGCCTGTTGGGGATAGATGAGATAACTCTCCCGCTCCGCCTTGTAGGAGTGGGTCATCACCAGGTCGCAGGCGCCGGTTTCGGCATTGCGGGTGAGGCGGGCACCGGAGTCGGCCAGCTCGATCCGAAAGGGCGTCTCCAGCTTGTCGAATATGGCGGTGACGATATCGATATCAAGACCCTGGGGTTTCTGATCGGCATCGAGATACTTGAGCGGGGGCTCCATGGTGCCGCAGATCACCAGCTCTTTGGCGGGCAATCCGAGTGGAAACAGCAAACAAAACAGGGGGATCACACGCAAACTACGTCTCCTGAGCCCGTTTGAAGATATTCCAAGACCTGATTCCAGTATATTGGATGGCACCTGATCCGTTAGAAGCGACTGTTTATGGCAAATCCTGAAATCGAGAGCCCGCTGGACGGGATCGACAAGTTGACCGTCTCGCTCTACCGCCTTGGCTTGAGTGCAGCTGCCCTGTTGCTGCTTTGCCGCGGTGCGGCGCTGCTGAGCGGGATGGCACTGCTCCCGTCGGCACAATGGTTGATGTCGCTGGCAGTGGCAAGCGCAATCTGCGGCTTCTCGCTGCATATCTACGACAAGCGGATTCGCCTGATTCTGCAGGGATTTGGTTGGGGCGCGCTGGCCCTGGCTGCGGTAGGAGCGCCGGATGCGCTGGTGCTGGGAGCGGCCTTGGCGACCCTCTCCGGGCTGGCGTTCAAGGAGCAGTTTTGCTTCGCCATTCCCGGCATCAAGCTGGTGCCCGTATTGCTGCCGGCGTTATGGCTGCTGGAGTGGTTGCGGGTGGAGTGGGCCGCCGCACTGGTGGCGCTGGCCTGCGGGGCCCTGTTGACCTTGCTGGCGCTGGCCAAGTGGCGGATGCCCCTGCACTTCGATATCGGTGACAAGGGGCGTTACCAGATCTAGGTCTGCTGGCACACCTTCATCTGCTGGTTGAGGGCCTGCATCACCTGACGGCGGCTGATGATGCCGACCACCTTGCCCTGTTGCTGCACCGGGTAGATCTTGGGCTTGGCGTCAGCCATCTGGCGGGCCAGCTCCAGAATACTGTCATCCGGCCCGACCGAGAGGGGCGAACGGTTCATCAGATCCTCCACCCGGGTGCGGGTATCGCAGTGGTAGCTGCCGGTGAGCAGGCTGGGAATGCAATCTTGTTCGGAAAGAAAGCCGATCAGCCGTTTCTGCTCATCCAGCACCGGCAGGCCGCCAAGACCCGATTGATGCAGGCGATCCAGCGCCTCGGCCAGGCCGAGTCCGGCAGTCAGGGAGTGGGTCAGGCGACCCATGTGGTGGTGTACTTTCAGCATGGTGGTAACTCCGCAAGAGGGGGATGCCGCCACTATGACGCGGGTGGGTGGCCCGCGACCAATGGCTTGTGCCGCAGAGATTGATAGGCACCGGCCATCGGCGGTGATCCGCTGGCAGGCGGGCTTCGTTCATGCAAGACCATGAAAGGGAAAGGAGATCGTATGCGTGCATTGGTTACGGGCTGCGGCCGTCGACTCGGATTTTATCTCTGTGAACAGCTGGTGGCAGCGGGTTGGCAGGTGACGGGCAGCTATCGCAGCGAGCGGCCGGAGCTAGCCACGCTGGCAGCACTGGGGGTCGAACTGGTGCTGGCGGATTTTGGCCGGGAAGATGACGTTGGCAAGCTGATCGATGTGCTGGCTGCCCATCAGGATCTGGCGCTGGTGATCCACAACGCCTCGGCCTTCGAGCCGCAGGCAACTGATCCGGCGGCGCAACTGGCCCAATTCGAGCAGTTCTACCGGGTACACATGGCGGCCCCCTTCCAGCTAAACCGGGCGTTGGCCCCCCAGCTTGCCAGCAACCCCAACGCCAGCATCATTCACATCACCGATATCTATATCCATGCCCCGGCCCCCCGTTTTGCCAGCTATGTGGCGACCAAGGCGGGAGCCCATTCGCTGGCCATGAGCTTTGCCCGCGAGCTGGCGCCTGCGGTGCGGGTCAACACTATAGAGCCGGGGCCGATCCTGTTTCTCGACGAGCATGACGAGGCATGGCGCCAGCAGGTGTTGGCGAAAACACCGCTGGCGCGGGAGGGTGGACTTGAGCCCATCTGGCAGGCGGTGCAGTTACTGATGGGGAACAGTTATATGACGGGGGCCAGCATCAAGGTAGATGGCGGGCGGGCGCTGGCCACCCTCTGATAGGTTGCCGAGCACCAGCGGCCCCAGCCCGACCTGCCGAGTCAGCAAGCCTTTGCCGGGTTTGAGTTTGCCCGACGGGGCGGGGAGCGTCACTTGCAGCGCCACCTTGGGCTCATGCACCTCGCCATGGCCATAGAGCTCGGCCAGCAGCTCCGCCAGATAGGAATCGACCTCTGCCGAGGCAAAGTCACCGCTCCTGTTGCTGGCCAGAATATCGATGTCGAGCGGCCGATCGTGCACCTTGCAGAGTGGATCGCTGCGATCCCGGCCGTGAGCTACCTCAAGGGCGACAAAGTGCTGCTTGAGGCGGGCGGCATCGAGCGGGCTCTCCACCACCAGCAGGCAGTTGAGAAAGTCGTGGCAGGAGTGCATTCCCACCGGCTTGGTGCGGATCACCGAACTCAGCCGCAGGGGGCCGACGTTCACAAACAGCTCGGCCAGCGCGCGGCTGACATGGATGTGCGGGTCAATATTGGATCCAATGCTACACAGATAGAACATGCTCACCTTCCCGGGGTTGGGCTCATCTGAAATGTATACGCAGCTCACGGTTATCGGATTAACTATGGCTTAACATTGTCTTATCTATTGTGATCCGGCACTGATTGGCAGAAAGGAGGTTTGCATGAGTGTGGAGCTGAAATGGGCGCTGTTGACCGCTTCGGGTGCGCTGGCGCTGATCATGATTATCTGTCTGGCCTCTGTCGCGTTGGCGTGAATCACCACAATCCAGATAATCCAAACCGGCCTGTTGGCCGGTTTTGTTTTTCTGGGCGGTGCAGCTATGCTGGCGCACCGGTGAGAACGCAAGAGAAGAGATGATGACCAAGGTTCGCCCACGCTCCCTGCTGCAGGTGGTATTGATGGGATTCGTGCTGGTATTGATGCCGCTGGGCGGCATGATCTGGCACAACAGCACCTCCCTTGCCCACCTCAGCCAACTCACCAGCGACGAGATGGAGCGGGCGGTCAAGGATACCCGCCGCGCCACCCTGCTGACGGCGCAGGCCATCGATATCGAACGCACCTTGCGCCGCTTCGCGGTGCTGGGGGATCGCCGCAGCCTCACCAGCTACCAGCAGCAACTCGACGGGTACCGGGTGTTGCTGGCAGAACATCGCAGCTCTATCTCCGACGGTCAGCTCTACAGGGGGCTCGATCAGGGGCTGGCCTGGCTCGACAGCTTGCAGGATGCCGCGCTGGCCCAGGCTGCGGTGGCGGGGGACAAGCTAGAGCTGTTTAACGATGCCAACAAGCAGCTTGAGATGGTCACCCGCAGCCGGGTTGACGAACACATGGAGCGGGTGCGACTCACCATCGCCGGACTGACCAGGGAGCTCTGGTGGGTGAGCGGCGCTGTAGCGGCGCTCAGCCTGCTGATGGTCTTTATCTTCACCTACCTGATCATCCACCCGGTACGACAGATTGAGTCGCGCATCTTGAGCCTAGGGGCGGGGGTCGAGCCGGATCCAAGGCCGGTAGATGGCCCCGCCGAGCTGGTGTTGCTGGGGGAGCGGATCCTCTGGCTTTACGACAAGCTCAAGGAGCTGGAGCAGCAAAAGTACCAGTTTCTGCGTCATGTTTCCCACGAGCTCAAGACCCCGCTAGCGGTGCTGCGGGAGGGGTCGGATCTGCTCTGCGAGCAGCTGGTCGGGCCGTTGACGCCGGATCAGCTGGAGATCTGCCAGATGCTGGACGAGAGCAGTCGGCGTTTGCAGACCCTGATCGAGCGGCTGCTCGACTTCAACCGGCTCAGTCAGCAGGAGGCCTTCGAACTGGAGCCCGTCCCCCTGCTGCCCATGCTGTCAGAACTCACCATCGAGTACCGGTTGGCATTGGAGTCCAAGCAGATCCGTGTACACTTGCCGACCGGGCCGGTTACCCTGTGGGCGGAGCCCTACCGGTTGAGACTGATCCTCGATAACCTCTTCTCCAACGCAGTCAGTTACGGCGCCAGCGGGGGCAATATCTGGATCAGGGCAGGGCAGGATGAACAGACAAGCTGGCTGGAGGTAGCCAACGAGGGGCCAGAGATCCCCGCTGCCGATCAGCAACGTATTTTTGAACCCTTCGAACAGGGCAGTACAGTGCGGCAAGGTGTATTGAAAGGCTCTGGTATGGGTCTCTCTATCGCCCGTGAGTCTGCCCATAGCCTCGGAGGTGAGTTGGTTCTGGTAAGAGATGAACAGGCAGATGTCTGCTTCAGGTTGACGTTGAAAAGAGAACTATGAAGATACAGCGCGTATTTCCAGCCCTGATGATGGGGTTGCTCGCGGGTTGCGGCCTGCTGCCACAGCACGAGCAGCAGAACTCCTCCGATATCGCTTTTGCCAAGCGGATGGAGTTTGCCAACAAGGAGATGCAGGTACGTCTGCAATACTCCGACTGGTTGCTGGCCAGCCATCCCCAGCAGCGTGTGCAGGAGCGTCAACGCCTGAAAGGGGCGGGAGATCTTGAGAGCCGGGTCAGTCTGGCGATGGTGGATTCCCACCCGGCCGAATCGGTGGCCAATCGTACTGCCGGGCTGGTGCGCCTGAAGCAGATGCTGCCCGAGCTGGGTCTTGATGCACAGGCTTTTTTGCGCAGCTGGATCGCTCTCGGAGAGCAGTTGCTGGCTCGCGACAGCCGGCGTGATGATCAGAGTCAGGAGATCCAGCGGCTGCGTCGTCAGATCGAGCAGCTGACTGCCATCGATGACCAGCTCAACCAGCGCAAGCTGAACGAGAATCGTGAGGCTATACCATGAGCCGGATCTTGCTGGTGGATGATGACGTCAGTCTGCTCAAGCTGATGAGCATGCGGCTGCGCAGTCAGGGTTATGAGGTGGATACTGCCGACAGTGCGGAAGGGGCCCTCGACCGGCTGCGCCAGCAGCGGGCCGATCTGGTGCTGAGCGATCTGCGGATGGGGGGCATGGACGGTCTGGCGCTGTTCGAGCGGATCCAGGCCCAGTGGCTGGGGCTGCCGGTGATCATCATGACCGCCCACGGCACCATACCGGACGCTATTCAGGCGACCCGCTCCGGCGTCTTCAGCTTTTTGACCAAGCCCATTGACAAGGATGAGCTGCTGGCCACCATAGAGCATGCTCTCAGCCTGACCCGGCCGAAACAGCAGCAGGAGTGGCAGTCACTGATCCTGACCCGCAATCCCCAGTTGGAACAGTTACTGATCCAGGCTCACAGCATCGCCACCATGGAGGTGCCGGTACTGATCATGGGGCCGTCAGGCTCCGGCAAGGGGGCGATGGCGCAGGCGCTGCACCAGGCCAGCCAGCGCCGCGACAAGCCGCTCCATACCATCAACTGCGCCGCCATTCCGTGGGCGTCACTCGACTTGCAGCTGTTTGGTGAAGATGGCCAGTCCGGGCTGTTCGAGCAGGCCAAGGGGGCGACTCTGTTTCTCGACGAGATTGGCAGCCTGTCGGAATCCTTGCAGGCCAAGCTGCTGCAGGTGATGGAGGAGTATGGTCAGGGCACGCCGGAGGTGCGTGTGCTCAGCTCCAGCCATCAGGATCTGGTCAAGGCGATGGAGGAGGGACGCTTTCGGGAAGATCTCTTCTATCGTCTCAACGTCGCCAATATCACCTTGCCGTCTCTCAGTGCCCGCAGTGAAGACATTCCGCTGCTGGCCAGACAGGCGCTGGATGATTATCGCTGCCGCCACAGCGACTGCGCCGCCATGGGCTTCTCGCCGGAGGCGCTGGCGATGCTGGCCGCCGCTGCCTGGCCCGGTAACGTGCGTCAGCTCTGCAATCTGGTGGAGCAACTCGCCAGCCTCTGTTGCAGCCCGGTGATCGGGGTCTCCATGGTGGAGTCCGCCCTGAGCGGCGGCGGTGGTGGCATCCCTTCCTTCAACGAGGCTCGTGCCGAATTCGAGAAGGAGTATCTGATCCGTTTGCTGCGCACTACCGAAGGCAACGTGACTCTGGCGGCCAACCTGGCGGGCAGAAACCGTACCGATTTTTACAAGTTATTGAATCGGCACGGTATCGAAGCTGCAAACTTCAAATCGAAGGGATAAATCAGGCGGGATCAACCACCGCCGGAGCGGCATCGGCTTTTTGGGTTTTATGGGAGAGCCAGAGGCCGCTCGCCTTCATCAGGTAACCGAACAAGGCGCCAATGATGAGGGAGGGCAGGATCAGCCGCCACTCGCCAGCCGCCCCGAAGGTGGCACAGCAACCGGCAAAGGTGCCGGGAATGTAGCCGAGCCACTGCTGCTTGGCCTGTACGCACATCAGGGTTGCGACCACCCCCGTCATCACGTAACCCGCCACACCCGCCCCCCACAGGCTGTCGCCATGGATCAGCAGCAGTGCCCACAGCATGCCGCTGGTGTTGCAGAAGATGGTCTGCAGCAGCGCCTTGTAGCCGCCGCTTGACGCGAAATAGCTGGTGCAGCCGAGAAAGCCGACCCAGGAGATAAGGCCGAACGTGACGGCAATCCAGCCCCAGACGGCGGAGAGAATTCCAGTAGTGATGGCGATGGCGATCAGTGGGCTCATGGGGGCGACTCTTCAGTTGGCTTCGCAAAATGGGCAGCCTACCCCCGGCAATTGGGGCGGCAAGCGGGGGCCGAATTGTGTGTGATCTTCATCACCCTTTTCAACTCAGGAATACGCTTGCGCTCGCGAAAAAAATTCATTGGTGACCGGCCTGACAGTCGGCCATAGTTAGAGGCCCTGTCCTGCTCATGGAGTGAGTCTGATGGCGCCAAATGTGATCGTTCCCCTGCTGGTGTTCGTAGTCCTGTTTCTGGTCGGCACCATGGCCAAGGCACTGCCCCTGCACCACATGATGTAAATTTGTGTGAAATAAAAATCTGCCGGGGCGGGTCTTATCCATACTGCCTCACTCAGCCCCGGGAGTTTTTAATGTTGATCAAGCGTCGTACCGCCCACCCCCTCACCGAACAGGATGTTACCCCGGAAGCCGTCTATCAGGACCGCCGCCTTATTCTCAAGGGGCTGGGTCTGGGCGCAGCCACCCTGGCGTTCCCCACTCAGGCCGGAGTGCTCGACCTGCTGCGCGGTAAAGAGGATGCCCCCCAATTAGCTACCAAACCGCTCAACAGCAAGCCTGCGGAGCGCCCGGCCAATCTGGTGCTGACACCGGAAGAGAAGGCCACCAGTTACAACAACTTCTATGAGCTCGGCACCGACAAGTCCGACCCGGCTCGCAACGCACATTACCTCAAGCCCGAACCCTGGACCCTCAAGGTGGAGGGGGAGGTGGCCAAGCCCTTTACCCTCGATGTGTGGGACCTCATCAACAAGAGCGAGCTGGAGGAGCGGATCTACCGGCTGCGCTGCGTTGAAGCCTGGTCCATGGTACTGCCCTGGAACGGCATCTCGCTGGCGGAGATTATCCGCCGTGCCGAGCCCACCAGTCGCGCCAAGTTTGTCGCCTTCGAAACCCTGTTTGATCCGAAACAGCTGCCGGGGCAGGCCTCCAGTTTGGGGGGCGGCATCGAGTATCCCTATGTGGAGGGGCTGCGTATCGACGAGGCGATGCACCCTCTCTCATTCCTTGCGATGGGGCTCTACGGCAAGACCCTGCCCGCCCAGAATGGCGCGCCGATCCGGCTGGTAGTGCCGTGGAAGTATGGCTTCAAGAGCATCAAGAGCATCGTCTCGATCCGGCTGGTAGAGGAGATGCCGCCCACCACCTGGAACCTGCTGGCTCCCAACGAATATGGCTTCTACGCCAACGTCAACCCGCAGGTGGATCACCCGCGCTGGAGCCAGGCAAGCGAGCGTTTCATCGGCGAGGGAGGAGTGTTTGGCGCCAAGCGTCAGCCGACCCTGATGTTCAACGGCTATGGTGACGAAGTCGCCTCGCTCTATCAGGGGATGGATCTGCGCCAATGGTACTGAGATTGAAACCGGCCCATATCAGCGGCTTGCGGGCGCTGGTGCATCTGTGCTCCCTCGGCTTCCTGCTCTGGCTGGTTTTTGCCATCCCGGCAGGCCTGCTGGGGGGCGATCCGGTGCCCGAGCTCATCCACTACCTCGGCAAGGGGGCGCTCAATCTGCTGCTGCTCACCCTGTTGGTCTCGCCGCTGGCCAAGCGCTGGCGGCAGGGGCAGCTCATCAAGCTGCGCCGCCCCCTCGGGCTCTGGTGTTTTGCCTGGGCGCTGCTCCACTTCATGGCGTGGCTGGGGCTGGATCTGCAGTTTGACTGGGGGCTGATTGGCGGCGAGCTGGTCAAGCGCAGCTACATAGTGGTGGGGATGGTGGCCCTGCTGCTGCTGGCCGCCCTCAGCATCACTTCGCTGCCCGCATTGCAGCGCAGCATGGGCGCTGCATGGCAGAAGCTGCACAACTGGGTCTATGCCATCGCCCTGCTGGTACCGGTGCACTACTGGTGGTCGCTCAAGAGCGGTTGGGGGGAGCCCCTCATCTACCTGCTGCTGGCCTGCGCCCTGCTCTGGCCGAGGCGGGAGAAGCTGCTGCGCCCCATGCGGGGACGCTGGAATGCAAAAGAGGCCTAATCGGCCTCTTGTTGTTTGATCTCGCCAG
The DNA here is from genome assembly GCF_029479985.1 of Aeromonas sp. A600620. NCBI lineage: Bacteria > Pseudomonadati > Pseudomonadota > Gammaproteobacteria > Aeromonadales > Aeromonadaceae > Aeromonas > Aeromonas sp. A600620. The sequence continues at coordinate 145,255 of NZ_JAAKXB010000010.1, forward strand.
TGTAGGCATCGACGATGAGATGCACCTTCTGATCCTGGCGATTGAGGGTTTTGACCTCGAATTTGTCCCCTTCCAGCTCCACTTCCCGAATGTCGTGATACCCTTGCGCCAGCAGGAGTTTGACCAGCCCGGCCATGTCGAGACGGCTCTGGGCCGCCCAGCTTGTGGCACTCAACAGGCAAAGGATCAGCAGGAAACTGCGCGGGATCATATTCATTCCGGATTCATGGCTGGCAGACTATAAACGCCATTATGTTAGGTTTTTGGAGATGAATCATCCATGAATAGAGCGCTCCCTCTGCTTGGGTTATTGCTGCCGTTGCTGGCACAGGCGGTCACGCCTGATGAAGCTATGCTGCAGCAAGCTGTCCATGAGGGACGGGTTCGGCCCTTCCATGAAATGATGGAGGTGGCGGCCAGATTGCCGGTGCGGGTGTTGCGGGTGGATCTGGGGGAAGAGGATGGTATCTGGCTCTATGAACTGCGAGTCATCGATCGGGAAAACAGCGTGATCAAGGTAGCCTATCGGGCCGACAACCTTGAGCTGGTGTGGGCCAAGGGCCACCATCTGGAGCGGTTGTTCGAACCGCCAAAGCCCCCGGTCGAGGATGATGAATAACCCCTGTGTGGAAGCCTGTTCATGCGAATTCTGATTGTTGAAGACGAAAAAATTCTGGCTGGCCAGCTGGCCGAACAGCTGCGCCTCTCCGGCTTTGTCACCGACCTCTGCCACGATGGCAACGAGGCCGGTTTCCTTGGTGAGACCGAACCCTACGACGCCATCATTCTCGACCTCGGCCTGCCGGGGCGCGATGGCCTGAGCGTGCTGAAAGAGTGGCGCAGCAAGGGGATCGATACCCCGGTGCTGGTGCTGACCGCCCGTGGCCAGCTGCACGAGAAGATCGAAGGGCTCAACGCCGGTGCCGATGACTACCTCACCAAGCCGTTCCAGGTGGCCGAGCTGGTAGCGCGGGTCCATGCGCTGGTGCGCCGGGCAGCGGGCAACGCCAGCTCCATTCTGGAGATCGGCGGGGTGCGGCTCGACATGGCTGCGTCGCAGGTGTGGTATGAAGGGACCCCCATCAAGCTGACTGCCCACGAGTTCCGGGTGCTGGGTTACCTGATGCAGCACAGGGGCAAGGTGGTATCACGCAGCGAGCTGATCGACCACATCTATGCTCAGGATTTTGACCGTGACTCCAACACCGTGGAGGTGTTCATCGGCCGGATCCGCAAGAAAACCAACCCCGATCTGATTGAGACAGTGCGCGGCCTCGGGTACCGGATCAACGAATGAGGCTGGTGAGAACCCTGCGGGGGCGACTGGTCGCCATTGCGCTGGTGTGGTGCGGGCTGTTTCTGTTCGCCACCGGTTTCAGCCTGCAGACCATGATGCGCAACTACTGGCAGGAGGCGGAGGCCGACGGTCTGCGCCTGCAGCTTTATGATCTGCTCTCCCGGCTGGAAGTGGCCAAAACCGGCCTGCCGGTGGTCACCGGCTCCCTCTCCGATCCCCGCTTCAATCAACCCTACTCCGGCTACTACTGGCAACTGGAGCTGGGCCAAGATGTGGTGGGGCGCTCCCGTTCCCTGTGGGATACCAACCTGAAGAGCGACGGCCTCAAGTCGGCGTTTGGCGATCCCGACCTCTTTGTCGGCAAGGGACCCAACAAGGAGCCGCTGCTGATCATGACCCGTACCGTGCTGCTGCCCGGTTCGGATCGGGTGTTCACTCTGGTGATGGCCAAGGACAGCAGTGCCCTGACCCAGACCCTCAACAAGACCCGCATCAGCCTCTTCCTCGGCCTCGGCTTTGCCGCCGCCGGCCTGGTGCTCGGCTTCATGTTCCAGATCGTCTACGGCTTGCGGCCGCTGCACCTGCTGCGCCGCGAATTGGGGCGGGTTCACGAGGGTCATCAGGAGGGGTTCCGGCTGCGCTACCCGCTGGAGATCCAGCCGCTGGTGGAGGATATCAACCGGCTGCTGCACCACTACGGCGAGCTGCTGCAGCGGGCGCGCTCCCACACCGGCAATCTGGCCCACGCCCTCAAGACGCCGCTCAGCATCATGCGCAATCAGGTGGCTCAATTGCCGCCGGAGGATCAGGCCGCCATCGGCGAGCAGCTCGACCAGATCCAGCGCCATATCGACTATCACCTCGGTAAGGCGCGGGTGACCGGCGCCGCCAAGATCCTCGGGGTGTCGACCCCGGTGCGGGCGCGGGTGGAGTATATCTGCCGCGCCTTCTCCCGCCTCTATCCGGGCAAGACGGTGGATCTGCAAGTGCCCGCCAATCTGGCGGTCGGGGTGGAGGAGCAGGACTTCGACGAGATGGTGGGCAATTTGCTGGAGAACGCCTTCAAATGGTCCGCCAGCGAGCTGCGTATCTCCAGCGCCGAGCTGGGGGGCTGGATCACCCTGCGTATCGAGGATGACGGCCCCGGCATGAGCGAGGATCAGATCGCCAAGGCGGTGCTGCGCGGGGTGCGGCTCGACGAGAAGGTGCCGGGTTCCGGTCTCGGTCTCAACATCGTCTCCGATCTGGCGGAAGCCTATCGCGGCAGCTTTATTATGGGCCGCGCCGAACTGGGCGGGCTGGCCGCCTCCCTCTCGTTGCCCAAGGTGGCAAGGGTCGAGAGCTAGGCATAAGATATGGCATTTGTTTTAGCCTGAGGAAGAGAACCATGACCGACGATCCGTGGGCCCTGTGCCATCTTGACGATTCATTCGATGCCTCTGTACTGGGGGTCAAGGGCGCCCAGATCCAGTGGTTTGAAGACAGGGATGGCCTGATCGCGTTCCTGCTGGAAGATTTTGTCGACTTGCTGGCCGATGTGGGCGAGCTGGACGAGGAGCAGACCGAGCAGGCGCGCGAGCGCTTCACCCTGCTGGTGGAGCAGAGCTTCGACGATCGCACCCTGATGGATGCCATCAACGATCTCGCCTCCGGCCTGCGCCGCATCGCCTGGTTGGGGCCGCTCTCGGAGCTGGCCGAGATCAGCGACGAGTTTGCCTCCGGCCTGCGCCGCTATTTCTGGAGCCAGTACGACGGGGATGAAGATGACCCGGACGCCTGGGTGCCGGAAGAGCTGTGGCCGCAGCTGGTGGAGTGCGCGCAGGAGTATATGGAAGAGGGGGATTTTTAAATCCGTCCGGACTATGTGTGCTCTTTGGCAGACAGATAAAGAAACGGCGCCTTGATGGCGCCGTTTTTATTGGGTGGCAATCGCCTTAGCCGTTGGCCGGTACCGCGTGGGCGGTGTTGGCCAGCACCGGGCCTGTGTACTTCTCGATCTGCAGCTGGGCCATGTGGCCGCAGTTGCCTTGCGCCAGACTGGACGAGCCTTCGTCGAAGGTGAGGCAGTTGACGTTGCCGTTCTTGCAGATGCTGCCCGCTTCGCCCGGCTTGGCCGGGTCATACCAGGCCCCTTCGCAGATCCGCACCACGCCTTGGCGCACATCATCGGATAGCAGGGCGCCCACCAGGATCTGGCCGCGCTCGTTGAAGGCACGCACCAGATCCCCCTGGGCGATGCCACGAGCCTTGGCATCCAGCGGATGGATCATGATCGCCTCGCGGTCGGCGATGGCGAACTTGTCTCGCAGCGGGGTGTTGTCGAGTTGGGAGTGCAGCCGCTGGGTCGGGTGGGAGGTGTTGAGCGACAGCGGATAGCGCGCCGCCACTTCACTCTTCACCCACTCCCTGGGCTCATACCACTTGGGATGGCCGGCGCAGTCGGCGTAACCCATCCCCGCCACCGTGTTGGAGAAGATCTCGATCTTGCCGGACGGGGTACCGAGCGGGTTGAGCAGCGGGTTCTCGCGAAAATCGGCGTGACGGATCCACTGGCGGTTGGCCTCCGGGATCGGGAAGCGGATGTAGTTGTTGGATTCCCAGAACATATTGAACGGCGGCAGCGCCACGCGGGCGCCGCGGGCCTGTGCCGCCATGCCGTCGTACATCTGCTTGAGCCACAGCATCTCGTCCTTCCCTTCGGTGTACTGCTCCTGCACGCCCAGCTTGGCGGCGATGGCGCTGAAGATGTCGAAGTCGTTGCGGGCTTCAAACTGGGGCGGTACGCACTGGTGCATCGGGAACACATAGCGCTGGGAGTAGTCGCCCCCCATCTCCAGATCATTGCGCTCGTAGCTGGTGGTGACCGGCAGCACGATATCGGCGTGCTTGGCGGTAGCGGTCCAGTAAGGCTCGTGAACGATCACGGTCTGCGGTTTGCGCCACGCCAGCAGCAGGTTGTTGGTGTCCTGATGGTGGTGGAAGGGGTTGCCGCCCGCCACGTAGACCAGCTTGATGTCCGGATAGGTCACCTTGCGGCCGTTGAAGTCGATGGTCTTGCCCGGATTGGCGAGACAGTCGGCGATGCGGGCCACCGGGATCGGTGCCGGGCTGTTCTTCGGTGCGTTGCCGGCGGAGATACCGGCCAGAATGCCGCCTTTGGCGGTGGGGCTGCCACCGGAGGAGTAGTGGTAGCTGAAGCCGTAGCCGCCGCCCGGCAGGCCGATCTGGCCCAGCATGGAGGCCAGAGTGACCAGCATCCAGTTCGGCTGTTCGCCGTGCTGCTGACGCTGCATGCCCCAACCGGCCATGATCATGGTGCGCTTGGCGGCCATGTCGAGGGCCAGCTGGCGAATCACCTTGGCATCGACGCCGCAGACAGTGCTCGCCCACTCGGCACTCTTCGGCTGACCGTCATCCTTGCCGAGCAGGTATGCGAGGAACTTGTCGAAGCCGACGGTGTAGCGATCGAGGAAGGCCTGATCGTGCTTCTTCTCACTGTAGAGGGTGTGAGCGACACCCAGCATCATGGCCACGTCGGTGTAGGCGTTCGGGGCAATCCACTCGGCGCCGACCAACTTGGCGGTCTCGTTGTAGACCGGATCGATGCTGATGACGCGGGTGCCTTTCTCTTTCAGCGCCATGAAACCGGCCTGACCTTCGTGATCCGGCATGTTCCAGCTGTTCTTCAGGGTCACCTGAGCGTTGACCCCCCACAGAACGACCAGTTCGGCGTTCTCGACCACGTTGGGCCAGGCGGTCTGCTGCTCGTACACCTCGATGGAGCCCATCACGTGGGACATGATCACCTGAGCCGCGCCGGTGGAGTAGTCACCGGCATAACCGGTGAAGCCGCCGGAGAGGTTCATCAGGCGGTGCAGCAGGGTGCGGCTGTTGTGGAACATGCCGACACTCTTCCAGCCGTAGGAACCGGCGTGGATCGCCTGTGGGCCGAAGTCACTCTGCACGCGCTGGATTTCACCGGCCACCAGTTCGATCGCCTTGTCCCAGCTCACTCGCACCCACTCGTCGGCGCCGCGCAGCTCCGGCTTGGCGCCCGGACCATGCTCCAGCCAGCTCTTGCGCACCATGGGGTACTTGATGCGGTTTTTGGCGTGCACCTGGAACGGCGCCATGTCGATGAGATCGTTCGGCGCCGGATCATCGGCCACCGGCTGGACGCGCACCATGCGGCCATCTTCGACGATCGCCTCGAACGCACCCCAGTGGGCACCAGTCAGAATGCCCTTCTGGGCGGGCACCAGGGTCGGGAACTGGCTCAATGCGGTGCTGATGGCTTGCGCCAGCGCACTCTTGGGAAAAATGCCGCCGAGCAGGGGCAGGGCTGCGCAGGCGCCGAGCCCTTTGAGCAGGTTGCGGCGGGACAGATTGGTCTTCTTGTCATTGAAAAAAGTCATAACGGTTTTCCTCTGTGCCAGCCTTAGTGGGCCGCGCTCATGTCACTGGCGTGTTTCTGGACATACTGGGTCAACATGCGAGCCTGTTCCGGGGTCAGGGAGGTACGAGATTCCATCCCCTTGATGACGCCGATCCACTGGTTGGCATTGAAGTGATCCAGCGCGGTGAGGCCGTGGCAGCCGGTACAGTTGTTGGACATCAGGGTGGAGGCGTATTGCCACAGCTTGCCCTGATCGCCGATGAGCTGGCTCTGGTCGACCCAGGCGGTCAGCTTGACCTGATGCCAGGTGAGGTTGGTGGCGCTGTCGGTTTCGCTCTGGCCGGTGACCAGCGCTTTCTTGGCGGCATCGCCGACCAGTACGCTGAGGATCCGTTTGCCCGGTGCGGCGTAGAATACTTCGCTCACACCATCCTGTTGCCAGCCTTCGATCTGCACCTTGGCTCGGCCGTTTTCGTTGGCCAGCACTTCCACCTTGGTGGAGGGCATCAGGGTGCCTTCGTCGGTCTTGGCGGCAGCATCGAGGAACAGCGGGGTGGTGGCGATGGCGTAACGGGTGGTGACGTTGGCCGGGGTCTGGGCCGCAGCCTGCGCCAGCTCACTGGCACCGGCGGCAGCCAGGCCGCTCATGTCTGGCATGATGTGGGCGACACCGCGGTGGCAGTCGATACAGGTCTGGCCCTCCTTGATGGCGACCGGGTGTTCGGCACGGGCATTGGGGCGCTGGGCCAGAATGTCCATCGCCTCGTAGCTGTGGCAGCTGCGGCAGGTGGCGGAGTCGTTGGCTTTCAGCTCGTCCCAGACCGACTGGGCCATACGCAACTTGTGGGCCTCGTATTTCTCAGGGGTGTCGAGGGTGCCGATCGCCTCGTGATAGATATCCTTCACTGCACGGATCTTGGTCCACAGGTAGGAGGCTGGCTCATTGGGAATGTGGCAGTCGGCGCACTCGGCACGGATCCCCTTGGTGTTCTGGAAGTGGACACTGCCCTGATACTCGGCCAGCGGTGTCTGCATGGAGTGGCAGGAGACGCAGAATTCGGTGGAGCTGGTCTTGTGCAGCACGGTCACGGTGACACCCAGTGCCGCGACACCCAGCAGGGCCCCGAGCAGCAGGAGCCAGAACCAGGTTTTTCTTATCAGTTTTCCAATCATGGCGGCGTTTTCCTACGGTCAATAATTACCTACATAGTACTAGTCCAATAGTAGTAGTAATGATAGGGATAAGGCGTTGACCTCTATCATGGTTTATATTTTTGATTGTTGTCACATTTTGTCTTTTGTTTTGCTATTGACGCATTTATAGAATTAAATTCAGTTGTTTTCTGTTTTATCTATTTGTTTACTTTCCGCGACAGCTGTTAGCGCCCTCGCAAAACCCCACAAGATTCGCTGATATAGTGAGCAGTGAGCCTCAACGGAGTGTCGCTGATGAGCCCTTTCTCACTGCTGTGTGTCGCCGCCAATGTGCAACTGTTGGCCGAATTCGAACAGGAGTTGGCTCCGCTGCTCGGCCATTTCGCGCTGGTGGTGGTGGTCGGTCAGGGGTCGGCGGAGCTGGCCTTGGACGAGTTGGATCGCAAGGGGCAGCCACCCGCCGTGGTGGTGTGTGACAGCGATCTGGGGGATGGGAGAGGGGCCGATTTTCTGATCCGCCTCGGCAGCCGTCACGAGGCGTGCCGCAAGATCCTGCTCGGCAGCCAGCCGGAGATGAAATCGATCATCGAGGCGGTCAACCTAGGTCGTCTCGACTACTACCTGCAACGCCCCTGGCGCGATGGCAGCCTGCGTCGGGCGGTGATCGAGCAGGCCAGCCACTTTGTATTGCAGCGTCCCGAGGCGGACCTGCTGAGCTATGCCGCCGTGCTCGACAACCAGAAGCTGCTGCGAGCCCACGTCGATCGTCAGTTGGCTGCCTATCGGCAGGGCTTTATGGATTACACCCACTGCAGCGATGAAGAGCTGTCCCGGGTGGTGATCGACGGTCTCTACCAGTTTTTCGAGGGCAATGACGAGGAGCGGGTCTGCCGCCACTACAGTCCGGGCCATGTGCTGACCCGCGAGGGGGAGCCCAACAGCTTCCTCTGGTTTATCGCCAAGGGGGAGGTGGTGCTGCGCAAGCGGGACGAGCAGGGGATCGATCAGGAGGTGGTGCACTACCGTACCGGCTCGCTGGTGGGGGGCATGTCATTTGTGACTGGAGAACCCGCCTTCACCACCGGCGTGACTCTGACCGGCGCCGAGGTGATCAAGCTCGACAAGCTGCAATTCTCCCGGGTGATGCAGGCGCGCAGCGAACTGCTCCCCTCCTTTACCAACCTGCTGCTGCGCCACTTCAACCGCCGTCTGCAAAACAGCATCCGCACCGAGATGCGGCTGCAACAGACCCTCAACTCCCTCGATGCCGCTCACGCCCAGCTGGTGGAGAGCGAAAAGATGGCGATGCTGGGTCAGCTGGTGGCCGGTGTCGCCCACGAGCTGAATAACCCGGTGGCGGCCATTATCCGTGGCAGCGAGACCCTGCGGGCTGCCATCCCCGATCTGGTCAATCTCGAACTGCCCGCCTCTATCAAGGGTCTCGGCAACCAGACCCTCTGTCAGGCGCTCTCCTCCCAGCCGGTCTCGACCAGCGAGATCCGTGACAAGACCCGGCTGGCGGAGGGGCGCTTTGGTGATCGCCAGCAGGCGCGGCTGGCGGTGCAGATGAATCTGGATGACGAGCTGAACTGGCAGCGCTGGTTTGCCAGCCGCACTGCCGACGAGCGGGAGGCCCTGCTCGCCCGGCTGGAGCTGTTCCAGCAGACCGGCAGCTTCCTGCGCAATATCGAAGTGTGTGCCCGTCGCATCGGCGATCTGGTCAAGAGCCTCAAGCAGTATGCCCGGCAGGATCGGGCCGAACCCTCGCTGGTAGACCTGCACGAAGGGCTGGAAGATACCCTGATGATTTTCGAAAACCGCCTCAAGCAGCATGAGCTCTGCAAGGAGTACCAGCCGTTGCCGCTGGTGCGCTGTCACCCCATCGCCCTGCAGCAGGTGTGGACCAACCTGATCGCCAACAGTCTGGATGCCATGAGCGGCCCGGGGCGACTCACCGTCCGTACCGGATTGCTGGATCCCGAGTGGGTCATGGTAGAGATCGAGGATAGCGGTTGCGGCATCGAGCCCGAGCTGTGGCAGCGGATCTTCGATCTCAACTTCACCACCAAGCGGGAGGGCCATTTCGGCCTCGGTATCGGTCTGAGCGTTTCGCTGCAGATAGTTCAGCAGCACCACGGCCGGATTGAGGTGGCCTCGGAGCCTGGCCGTTACACCCGGATGCGGGTCTGTCTGCCGCTGGACGGCATGGGGCAGGCCGGTTACGGGGGCGAACCTCATCACAACAAGGAGCATGCGGCCTGAGCCGTCGCCAGCATCAATCGCGCGGCGTGCCAAACCATGTCGCCAAGGAGGAGCAATGAACAAACACTATCTGATCCTGTGTGTGGACGATGAGCGGGAGGTGCTGGATGCGGTGATCCACGATCTCGCCCCGTTCCGTTCCCACTTCGAACTGGAAGCCGCCGAGAGCGTCGATGAGGCGCGTGCGGTGGTGGAGGAGTGGGAGCGCGACGGCAACAAGCTGGCGCTGATCCTCTGTGACCACATCATGCCGGGAACCCTGGGGGTCGATTTTCTGGTGGAGCTGAACCGGCGAGCCTCCACCCGTGCCAGCCGCAAATTGCTGCTGACCGGACAAGCGGGGCTGGAGGCCACCGTCGAAGCGGTCAATCGCGGCGGGTTGCACTACTACCTTGCCAAACCGTGGAAGCTGGAGACCCTGCAAGAGGCGGTGCGCGAACAGCTGACCGACTATCTGCTGGCGGAAGATGGCGAAAATGCCTTCCACTTTGCGCCGCTGCTCAATCAGGCGCGGCTGTTTGCCGCCATCCACGATCACCCGTTCGACGAGTAGGGGCAGTTGGGCTTTCGCAGTGGCAGTTGTATACTGTCTGCATATACAGTATTGCAGGTAGCCACCGATGCGACTCTTTATCGCCGAGAAGCCCACGCTGGGCCGCGCCATTGCCGATGCCCTGCCCAAGCCCCACAAGAAGGGCGACGGTTTTATCGAAACAGCCCAGGGGGATGTGGTCACCTGGTGCATCGGCCATCTGCTGGAGCAGGCCGAGCCCGATGCCTATGACGCCGCTTTCAAGCAGTGGCGGATGGAGCATCTCCCCATCATCCCCGCCCAGTGGCAGTTGGTGGCCAAGCCCAAGACCAAAACCCAGCTCACCGTCATCAAGCGGCTGATCAAGCAGGCGGACTGCGTGGTCAACGCCGGTGACCCGGACCGGGAAGGACAACTGCTGGTGGACGAGGTGATCGACTTTCTCGGCTACCCGAAAACCAAGCCGGTGCAGCGCTGCCTCATTAGCGATCTCAACCCGCCCGCGGTGCGCCGCGCCCTCGACAAACTGAGGGATAACAAGGAGTTTGTGCCGCTGGCGGTTTCCGCACTGGCCCGCAGTCGGGCCGACTGGCTCTACGGCATCAACATGACCCGCGCCTATACCTTGCTCGGGCGCAAGGCAGGTTGCAGCGAGCTGCTCTCGGTTGGTCGGGTGCAGACCCCGCTGCTGGGGCTGGTGGTGCGGCGGGATCTCGAGATCGAGGCCTTCGTGCCCAAACCCTTCTACGAGGTGCTGGCCCATCTGTTGACCGATAGCAACGAGCGTTTCACCGCCAAGTGGCTGCCATCGGAAGCCTGTCTGCCGTGGCAGGATGAGGAGGGGCGGGTGCTCAACCGGGCGCTGGCCGACAAGGTGGTGAGCCGGATCAACGGCCAGCCTGCACAGGTCGAATCGGTGGAGGAGCAGGCCCGCAAGCAGGCGGCGCCGCTGCCCTACAACCTCTCCAGCCTGCAGATCGATGCCGCCAAGCGCTTCGGCATGGATGCCAAGCGGGTGCTCGACATCTGCCAGAGCCTCTACGAGCGCCACAAGCTCATCACCTATCCGCGCTCCGATAGCCGCTATCTGCCGACCGACCACTTCAAGCGGGCCGAACAGGTGCGCGGTGCCATCGCCGCCACAGCGCCTGCGCTGGCCAAGGCGGTGAGCGAGGCAGACGGCAAGATCCGCAGCAAGGCGTGGAACGACAGCAAGGTGGATGCCCACCACGCCATCATCCCCACCGAGAAGCAGGGCAACCCCGCCACGCTGGGGGCCGACGAGGCGAAGCTCTATGGCCTGATTGCCCGCCAGTATCTGCTGCAGTTCTATCCCCCGTTCGAATACAACGACAGCAAGGTGCTGCTGCGCATCGCCGGTGGTCTGTTTCAGGCCAAGGCGCGGCGCATTCTTAAGGCAGGCTGGAAGGCACTGCTCGGGGTGGAAGAGGATGACGACGAAGAGAAGGCGGGCACGTTGCCTGCCCTGAAAGAGGGAGAGCAACTGCTCTGCGAGCGGGGCGAACTGCAGGAGAAAATGACCCAGCCGCCCAAGTCGTTCACCGACGCGACTCTGCTGGCGGCCATGACCGGCATCGCCCGTTATGTGCAGGATCCCGAGATCCGCAAGACCCTGCGCGACACCGATGGCCTCGGCACAGAAGCGACCCGGGCGGGCATTATCGACCTGCTGTTCAAGCGCCGCTTTCTGGTGCGTCAGGGCAAGAGCATCAAGGCGACCCCGACCGGGCGGGCGCTGGTGCAGGCGCTGCCTGCTACTGCCACCACGCCGGATATGACGGCGCTGTGGGAGCAGAGCCTCGGCCAGATCGCCGAGCGCCACGGCAGCTACCAGCAGTTCATGGGGCCGCTCACCGAGCAGCTCAACGGCCTGATTGAAGGGGCGCGGCAGGACTCCGGCGCCAGCTTCAGCGCCCTACCCAAGGAGGCGCCGGGTGCCGGCAAGCGGCGTTTTACCAAACGCAAGAGTCCGGCGGCCAGCACGACTGGCGGGCCCCGACCGCGCAAGACGGCCAGCAAGCGCCAGACTAGGGCTGCATAACGAAAAAAGGCGCCCATCCTGGGCGCCAAAGGCATTGTTGTCAGGCTGCCTGAGTGGACAAGCTGGCACGGATCCTGTGCTGGTAGTGCAGAACCACACCGAGAAACACCAGATCCTTGAACAGGAAGAACTCGGTGACTGGCACGCCATCAACCACTTTCCAGACACCTGTCAGAGTCAGCAGGAAGCTCAGCGTCGCCAGGAAGGTGACGATAGCCCCCATGCTGCACCAGTAACCGATGCGAGGTTGCCACAGACCCACGACCAGTCCGATGGCGATCACTATCTCGACCACCCCGATCAGGTTCGATACGCTCTGTTCCGACAGGGGGCCATAGAGCCAGCTCATCAAGGGGTGGCTGGCTACCAGTGGTTTGATGGCGGCTGCCTCGGTCGGGGTAAACTTGAAGACGCCGATCCAGAGCAGGGTCAATACCACGCCCGCCAGGGCGACCAGAAAGCCTTTGTCATGTTGCTGCATGGGGGCTCCTTGTTTAAGGGGTCAGAGTGACGGGCGGGAAGTCGATCTCGGTCGCCGCCAGGTGGTTGCCATAGTTGGTCAGGGTATTGACCACCACCTGGCCGAGCACCTCCAGCAGCAGCTCGTCATCTACGCCTGCGGCACGGGCGCTAGCAAGCTGCTCGTCACTGATCACCCCGCGCTGACTGACCAGCGCTGTTGCCAGTTGCAGCAGGGCGTGATCAAGGGGAGCCGAGGCCTGGCCGAGCCGGGCAGCCCGGATCTCCTGGGCCGAGAATCCGGCCTTGCCCGCGAGCAGTGTGTGGGCAGACAAACAGTATTGGCAGGCGTTGGCTTGACCTATGGCCAGTGCCAGCAACTCCCGTTGTGGGGCAGTGAGACGCCCCTTGCCAAGCGCCTCGGCAAAGGCCAGGAAGCCATTGAGCAGGGCTGGCGAGTGGGCCAGGGTAGCGTAGAGGTTGGGCACCATACCCAGATTGCGTTGCAGGGTGGCCAGGGTCTGGGCAGCTGCGGGTTGCGGTTGGGATACGGGTTGGATACGGCTCATGATCTTCTCCTGTGGTAGTGAAGGTACGGGAGACAGTGTGCCGTCATTCGTGATACGGTTTATCACTCATCGTCTGCAAATAAATACTATTAGTCTCAAATATGGATCCGCTCTCTGCCCTGTTGGTTCATGCCTCCCCCGAAGCCAAGATCTTCTTCGCCGGCAACCTGTGCCAGAACTCCTCCAGTGATGATTACCCGAGTGGCGGACATCTTCATCTGCTGCGCAGCGGTGCCGTCATGCTGCGTGAAGAGGGGGGAGCCAGCTTGCTGCTCGAGGAGCCGACTCTGATCCTGTTCCCTCGGGGACGTCCTCACAAGCTTGAACCCAGAACTCTGGGGGGTTGTGATTTGGTGTGCGCCAATGTCGTATTCGGCAGGGGGGGATCATCGCCGTTGCAACTGGCATTACCGGGCTCGCTGGTGCTGCCGCTACGTGAGTTGCCTGTCCTGACGCCGGTGCTGAGTCAGCTGTTTGACGAGGCGTTTCACCCCCGCTACGGGCAGGATCCGCTGATCTCCCGCTTGCTGGAGGTACTGTTGATCCTGCTGCTGCGTCATCTGGTCGAGCAAGGGGTGTGTCAGCAGGGGATGCTGGCAGGTATTTCCGATCCCCAGTTGGCCAAGGCGATCTCGGTGATGCATCAGCGTGGGGATGAACCCTGGACGGTGGCCACGCTGGCGCGGGAGGCCGGCATGTCGCGGGCCCGCTTTGCCGCGAGGTTTCAGGAGCGGGTCGGTCAAGCGCCGCTTGGTTATCTGACCCGCTGGCGCATGGCGTGCGCCTGCCAGCAACTGCTGGCGGGGGAGCCCATGGTGCAGGTGGCGCTGGGTGCGGGATACAGCAGCAGTGTTGCCTTTGGTCGGGCATTCGAGCGGGAGCTGGGGGTGAGCCCGGGGCGCTGGCTCAAGGCGCAGCAACAAGCCGAATAAAAAAACGGGGCAGCCAGTGGCTGCCCCGTGTTCATGGCTGGTCAGCCGGTATAGACGTTCTCTTCCGGATAACGGATGCGGGTCTCGACCGGGCGGGCCAGCATAAAGGCCAGGGTCAGGGGGCCGAGACGGCCGCAGATCATCACCAGCACCAGGATCAGCTTGCCCGGCTCGCTCAGGGAGGCGGTGATGCCGGTGGAGAGGCCGACGGTGGCAAATGCCGAGATGGTCTCGAACATGATTTTGTCGAACGGCAGATCCTCGGTCACCATCAGCAGGAACATCGCCAGCATCAGCACCATGGTGCTGACGATGATGATGGCCAGCGAGCGGGTCACGATCTGGGGCGACAGGGTGCGGCCAAAAGCGGTGACATGGGGCCGCTTGGTCAGAAACGCCTTGGTCGCCAGCAGCACGACCGCGAAGGTGGTGACTTTGATACCGCCACCGGTGGAGGTGGCACCGGCACCGATAAACATCAGCATCATCAGGAACAGCAACGCCGCCGGGGTCATCAGCCCGATATCTATGGTATTGAAACCGGCGGTACGGGCGCTGGCAGACTGGAAGAAGGCAGCCAGCAGCTGGCCACCGATACCGGCCTTGCCGAGGGTGCCCGGGTTGTTGTGTTCCAGCATCCAGAACATCAGGGTACCGGCCAGCAGCAGCGCCGGGGTCATCAGCAGCATCAGCTTGCTGTGCAGCTTCAGCTTGCGCCAGCGGCGGTTGCGCACCAGATCGACGATGACGGTAAAGCCGATCCCCCCCAGGATCAGCAGACCGGCGATGGTCAGGCTGATGATGGGGTCGTCCCTATAGTCCATCAGGTTGTTGGCAAACAGCGAAAACCCGGCGTTGTTGAAGGCCGATACTGCGTGGAAGAAGCTGACATAGAGGCCGTGCACCCAACCCATCTCGGGCACCCAGCGGATCGCCATGATGCCGGTACCGATCAATTGGGCGATAAAGGCGAACAGCACGATCCGTTTGACCAGCTGAATGATGTTGACCGAGCCTTCCTGTCCCAGCGCCTCCTTGGCCAGTACCTGCTGGCGTAGGCCGACCCGTTTGCTGAAGATGGCGATCAGCAGCAGGGTCATGGTCATCTGGCCCAGACCGCCGATCTCCATCAGCATCAGCAGGAAAATCTGCCCCTGCAGGGTAAAGGCGGTGCCGGTATCCACCACGCCAAGACCTGTCACGCTGATGGCCGAGGTGGCGGTAAACAGGGCGTTGACGAAGGTGACCTCGCCATTGTGGCTGGAGGGTTGCACCAGAAAGATGGTGCCAATCAGCAGAATGATCAGAAAGCTGCCGAGGATCAGCCGGGCTTCGCTCCAGCGAGAGTCCTGCTCCCGATGGAGGGCGAAGGCGTAGCTGCTGCGCCAGTTGATCATAGGGTTTCGAGCCAGTGGTCGATGGCGTGCTTGTTGCCCGCCAGGATCAGGATGTCGCCCAGTTGCAGCTCCATCTTGCCGGTCAGCACGTTGTGCAGCACATCACCACGCTTGATGGCGAGCAGCTGGAAATCGCTCTGTTGCAGCAGATGGAAGTCGCCTAGTTCCCGGCCGTTCTGTTGTAGGCCAATCACGAACTCGGTCAGCACCATGTCGTGGCCCAGCTCCAGATAGTCGAACAGCCGGTTGTCCAGCATGCTCTGGGCGACCCGGCGGCCCATGTCCCACTCCGGGTTGATCACCTTGTCGGCGCCCACTTTCTGCAGGATCTTGGCGTGGAACTTGTCGCGCGCCTTGACCCACACCTTCTTCACGCCCGCCTCTTTCAAGACGAGGGTGGTGAGGATGCTGGTCTCCAGGTTGTCACCGATGGCAACGAAGACGATATCGAAATTGGCCAGTCCCAGCTCGGCCACGGTGGCCTCATCGGTGGCGTCGGCCACGATAACGTGATTGCAGAGGGCGGCGATTTGCCGGGTCTTGCTCTCGTCGATATCGATGGCCAGTACTTCGGCATCTTGCCGTTGCAGCTCTTCGCACAGCGCGCTGCCAAACAGGCCCAGGCCGATGACGGCAAACTGGTTGTTCATGAGTTATTCCTCAGCAGTTGAAGTCGCCTACTCTAAACCACTGCTATTCCCCCGAAAAGGGCTCGGGTTTTTCGTCATGGGGCAACTTGAGGTAGACTGCGCCCTTGCACCAAGCCGGGATAGACCGATGAAACTGAATGCCAACGCCTCCTTGTTGAAGCTCAACACCCTTGCCCTCGATGCGTATTGCCTCTGGCTGGCCGAGGTGGAGCAGGTTGCCGATCTGGCGACCCTGCGTGCCGATCCGCAGTTCAACCAGCTGCCGCGCCTCAATCTGGGCGGCGGCAGCAACATGCTCTTCACCACCGATTTTCTCGGTCTGGTGGTGCTCAACCGGCTCAAGGGGATTACCGCTGAAGATGGTGGCGATCACTGGTTGCTCCATGTTGCGGCCGGTGAAGATTGGCATCAGCTGGTGCGCCATACCTTGCAACAGGGCTGGTTCGGGCTGGAGAATCTGGCGCTCATTCCCGGCACAGTCGGTGCAGCGCCGGTGCAGAATATCGGTGCCTATGGCGTTGAGCTGGCCGACTTCTGCGCCTATGTCGAGGCGTTCAACTGGCAGAGTGGCGAGATAGAACGGATCGCGGCGGCAGAGTGCCGCTTCGGTTATCGCGACAGTATCTTCAAACACGAGTATCAGGATTCCCACCTGATCACTGCCGTCGGGCTCAAACTGCCCAAGGGGTGGCAACCGGTGCTGGGCTATGGCCCACTGGCGGCGCTCGGTGACGCGCCTTCGGCGCAGGTCATCTTCGATACCGTCTGTGCCACCCGCATGGCCAAACTGCCGGATCCCGCCGTGCTCGGCAATGCCGGTAGCTTCTTCAAAAATCCGGTGGTGCCTGCCGCGCTGGCGGAGTCGCTCAAGGTGCGCTACCCGCAGATGCCCTGCTATCCGGCCGGAGAAGGGCAGGCCAAGCTGGCTGCGGGCTGGCTCATCGATCAGTGCGGTCTGAAAGGTTTCGCCATCGGCCGCGCCGCCGTCCATCAGGAGCAGGCGCTGGTACTGGTCAATCTAGGGGGCGCCAGTGCCATGGAGCTGATCGCGCTGGCGGCTCATGTCCGCGACAGCGTGGAGCAGACGTTTGGCGTGGTGTTGGAGCACGAGGTGCGCTTTATGGGGGCGCATGGTGAAACCTGGCTCGACGAGGTGCTCTCATGACGTTGACTCCCATCAGACAGACCCTGATCACCCTGCTTAGCGACGGCCAGTTTCACTCCGGCGAACAGCTGGGTGAGCAGCTCGGCATCAGCCGGGCGGCGGTGAGCAAACACATGGCGGCGCTCAAGGAGCTGGGGTTGGATCTCTTTAGCCTGACCGGCAAGGGCTACCGGTTGGCGGTGCCGATGGCGCTCTATGATCAGGCTACCTTGCAGGCACTGGCCCCGATGGCACCGGTGCACTGTTTTCCGGTCATTGGCTCGACCAATCAACACCTGCTGGATCGGGTCAATGAGCTGCGCTCTGGCGAGAGCTGTCTGGCCGAGTGTCAGACAGCCGGGCGCGGTCGTCGTGGCAAACCCTGGATTTCGCCGTTTGGTTGCCAGCTGATCCTCAGCATGTACTGGCGACTCGAACAAGGCATGGCGGCGGCCATGGGGCTGAGTCTGGCGGTCGGCGTGGCAGTGGTTGAAGCGCTGGAGTCCCTTGGCTATCAAGGCGTCGAGCTCAAGTGGCCGAACGACCTCTACTATCAGGGCCGCAAGCTGGCGGGAATACTGGTGGAGATGAGCGGTAGCGCCGGGGCCAGTTGTCATCTGGTGATCGGCATTGGTCTCAATCTGGCGATGCCTGCCCGCGAAGGTGAGAAGATTGATCAGGCCTGGGCTGAGCTGCGTCACATCAATCCGGAACTGGTGGATCGCAATCAGTTGGCGGCCCGGATGATCGTCCATCTGCAGCGGGCGTTGCATACCTTTGAGCAGCAGGGGCTGGCAAGCTTTGTCGATGAGTGGAACCGGCTCGATCACTTTGCCAGTCGCCCGGTGCGCCTGCTGATGGGAGATCAGGAGATCCGCGGCATCGCTCGTGGCATCGACGATCGCGGCGCCCTGCGACTGGATACGGAGGAGGGCACCAAGTTCTATCTGGGTGGTGAACTCTCCCTGCGCCGGGGCGACTGAGGGTCAGCAAGGCCGCTCATGATACCAAACAAGAAGAGGGGGCCCGCGGGCCCCCTCTTCGTTATCCGGCAACTGTAGTCATCATTTGCGCAGCTTGATCTGTTCGATGGCGTGCTCATGGCCCTTGGTCATGATCAGGTTGGCTCGCTCACGAGTTGGCAGGATATTTTCTTGCAAATTCAGATAGTTGATGTCTTGCCAGATGTTGCTGGCGATCTGGGTCGCCTCACTCTCCGCCAGCTTGGCGTAGTTATGGAAGTAGGAGTCGGGATCCGAGAAGGCGCCGCTGCGGAATTTCAGGAAGCGTTCGATATACCAGGTGCGCAGCAGTTCGGCATCGGCATCCACATAGATGGAGAAGTCGACGAAGTCCGACACGAAGACCCGATGGGGCTCCTGAGGATAATCCATGCCGCTTTGCAGCACATTGAGCCCTTCCAGGATCAGAATGTCCGGCTGCTCCACCACCTTCTTCTCATCGGGAATGATGTCGTAGATAAGGTGGGAGTAAACCGGCGCTTCGACCTTCTCGTGACCAGCGCGGATGTTGGCGACAAATTCCACCAGATGGCGGATGTCGTAGGATTCCGGGAACCCCTTGCGGCGCATCAGGCCGCGCTCTTCCAGTACCTTGTTGGGATAGAGGAAGCCGTCGGTGGTGACCAGCTCCACCCGCGGATGTTCCGGCCAGCGCTCCAACAGGGCCTGCAGAATACGGGCCGTGGTGCTTTTGCCCCCCGCCACGCTGCCGGCAATGCTGATAATATAGGTGCCCTTGCCGCGGGACTGGCCGAGAAACTGCTCCAGCACCCGGCTGCGACGCTGTTTGGCTTTGACATAGAGATTGAGCAGGCGGGAGAGAGGCAGATAGATCTCTTCCACTTCCCGCAATGACACCTTCTCGTTGATCCCGCGCAGGGTCTGCAGATCGTGTTCGGTCAGGGTCAGGGGGACCGAATCGCGCAATAACGCCCATTGTTCGCGGGTGAATTGCAGATAGGGGTTATGCTCTGTCGTCATGGTGTCATCACTGTTTCTTGGGCACGGCGACCATACACCAAGGGTGGGGGAGCGACAAGGGACGCAGCAGGATTGGCTTGTTTGCCCCCGCTTTTTTGCAAACTTCCCAGCAATAAAGCATATTTTGCCGGGTTCAATGGTTGCATCCCCCAAAACCTTACAATAAAATGCGCGACGCTTGACTGTCTGTCGTCTATTTGCCGTGCAAAAGCGATAAACACAACGGGTGCAAGCAGAATTACCGTTGTGACAATCTGGCGTCTGGAGGGGTTCCCGAGCGGCCAAAGGGATCAGACTGTAAATCTGACGGCTCTGCCTTCGAAGGTTCGAATCCTTCTCCCTCCACCATATTTCTCTGCGGTTTGAGTTCTTTGGGTTAGAGAAATGCGGGCATCGTATAATGGCTATTACCTCAGCCTTCCAAGCTGATGATGCGGGTTCGATTCCCGCTGCCCGCTCCAAGATGCTGATATGGCTCAGGCGTTAGCAGAGCCGCACCCTAGGGTGAGTTCGGCAAGCGAACCAGCCATCAGTACCTCTCTCTTTCCCACCAGATTCAAATCCATCATATAAACTGTTCTGTGGTTAGCTTGCCACCGCGTACTCAGCGTTAGTTTAGAGGGACGATCATGTCTAAAGAAAAATTTGAGCGTAATAAACCGCACGTTAACGTGGGTACCATCGGCCACGTTGACCACGGTAAAACCACCCTGACTGCAGCTATCACCAACGTGCTGGCCAAGCACTTCGGTGGTAAAGCTTTCGCCTTCGACCAGATCGACAAGGCACCGGAAGAGCGTGAGCGTGGTATCACCATCAACACCTCCCACGTAGAATACGACACCGCTACCCGTCACTACGCACACGTAGACTGCCCGGGTCACGCCGACTACGTTAAAAACATGATCACCGGTGCTGCCCAGATGGACGGCGCGATCCT
>NZ_JAAKXB010000011.1:0-155893 GCF_029479985.1 Aeromonas sp. A600620
GCGTTCAATCTGAGCCATGATCAAACTCTTCAATTTAAGTTTGGTTGCTTCGAAAAGCGGCTCAATGAATTGCTGAATTAACTGCTGCAACTTTCGTTGCTTTGGTCACTTCATCAGACATTGAAAATCAAAAATTGTTTTTGATGCTCGATGCTGTGAGTGCCCACACAGATTGCTTGATTCAAATTGTTAAAGAGCGTCACGCTTGTCGCGCTGAGGAGGCGCATATTACACCTCTCACTTCGAAAGTCAAGCGATTGTTTTCGCTTTTCTTTCGGCGCCCACTTCGCTAGGAAGCTGGCTCATCAGTTTGGCGTGTTCCGCCGTGCTGGTAGGGGCGCATTATAGGGAGCCGCGCCGGGATGACAAGGGCTTTTTCAGCAAAAAAGTTCGTTCGCTCAGATATCAAGCAACCACCTCTTTTTTTGCTCAAAATGGCATCAATCCTGACTATTGCCGGATTTAAATTGAACATTTGAAAAGCCAATTTATAATTGCCATTTCAAATGTTCAATTGGAATACCCTCATGCATCAAATCCTCGATAGCCATAAGGAAGAGCAAATCGTCCCGCTGTTCCGCTTGGGGTTCCGACCCTTCTTCTTGTTCGGGGCTCTGTTTGCTGCCGTCGCCATGTTGCTCTGGCTGGGGCAGCTCAACGGTTGGCTAACCTTGCCAGGGATTGCCAACCCGATCTGGTGGCATGGTCATGAAATGCTGTTTGGTTTCGGGGCAGCCATCGTCGCGGGCTTTCTGCTCACCGCGGTGCAGAACTGGACGGCCCATCCCGGTATTCGGAGCTGGCCATTGGCAATGGTGGTGGGGTTGTGGATATTGCCAAGGACCTTGTTACCCTGGCTGGGTGAGGAGAACATGATCCTGATGGTAGCAGACCTGCTCTGGCTGCCGCTGTGCGCCTGGTTCCTTGCCAAGCCTATCTTGATAACCCGGCAATGGCGCAACCTCTTCTTCGTGCCCCTGTTGCTGATACTGACCTTGCTCAATGGTGCCAGCTGGTTATGGCAGGCCGATTGGACCACCGTTGAGCACCTATTGATCACCACAGTGCTGTTGTTTACCACCCTGATCGCCGTGATGGGTGGAAGGGTGATTCCGTTCTTCACCGCCCGAGCAACCGGTCAGGATAAAGCTGCACCTCAGCTCTGGCTGGAGCGGGCGGCGCTCGCGACACTGTGGCTTATCTTGCTCTGCTGGCTGCTGCTCCCCACCCAATGGGTCACCAGCATATATATAGTGCCTCTCTATATAGTGGCGGCGAGTTTGCATCTGTGGCGGCAACTGCGTTGGCATCTGCCATCGACCCTTGCGCATCCCCTGCTGTGGTCACTCCATCTCGCCTATCTGTTTATCCCTCTTGGCCTGCTCGCCCTTGCGGCACATAGCGCGGGTCTGCCCATCACGTTGTCGATGGCCAGTCACCTGCTCAGCGCAGGCTGTATGGGCACCATGATCCTGGGCATGATTGCGCGAGTCTCCCTCGGCCATAGCGGTCGGGCCTTGCAGGTAGGACGCAGGATCACTGGCGCATTCGCCCTGGTTATCGCTGCCGCTACAATGCGGGTGACGATTCCGCTGTTCTGGCCTGCTTATACCCTGCATGGCTGGAACCTCAGCGCGCTTGCCTGGATCGCTGCCTATGGTCTGTTTGTCTGGGTCTATACCCCGATACTGATCCGCCCCAGAGCAGATGGTCGACCGGGTTGATGACTGCGGAACATGTTCAGGGTGTTGCCACCGGATAGTGGATGAGGTTGTGGAAAATCGCCGGGGCTATGCCCAGATTGCGATAACCGTGGGGACGGTCGGCAGCAAAACGCACCGCCTCTCCTTGCACCAATGAACGCCACTCCCCTTCCACCAGCACCTCCATCATGCCGCTGATGACGATGACATGTTCGGTCACTCCCGGCTCATGGGACTCGGATTCACGCTGGTAACCCGGCAACAGGGTCAGCTCAAGCAATTCGAAGCCAAACCGGTTTTCATAAGGGAAGAGGGGGGCCACTTGCATGCCCTCTCCCGCTGGCTGCTGGCGAATGGCATCGGCGGTGCGATAGAGCACCTCAGCCTGCGCAGCGGGTGTGGGCTCAATGAAACTGGAAAATGAGACTCGAAAACCGGTGGCTATCTTCCATAGCGTCGCCACCGTCGGGCTGGACTCTCCCCGCTCAATCTGCCCCAGCATCGCTTTGCTGACACCCGTTTCGCGCGCGGCGGCATCCAGGCTCCAGCCGCGCTCGCTACGCAGCCCCTTCAGTCGAGCAGCCAGATGCTGACTCATCTCTTGCATAACTGCCTCTTTATTACTCTTGCACGATGCACCTTGTGCGCTATAACGCACAGCGATATAGTCAAAGCTGTATTGTACGTAATAACGCACAGCGCGTCACAACGCCAAGAGGAAGAGTCATGCCCTTCGTCATCCCCCATCTGGTCGCAGGCTTTATCGCCGTGATGGTCGGCTACACCAGTTCCGTCATCCTGATCATCCAGGCCGCCACGGCAGCAGGTGCTGATACTGCTCAAGTCGCCTCCTGGCTCTGGACGCTGGGGATCGGCATGGGGGTGAGCTGCATCGGCCTCTCTCTCTATTACCGCATACCCATACTAACCGCCTGGTCCACACCGGGCGCGGCACTGCTGATCACCACGCTGGGCAACTTCACTCTGGCGGAAGCGATCGGCGCCTTTGTGATCTCCTCCCTGCTGATCACGCTGTGTGGCATCAGCGGCTGGTTCGACCGTTTGATGAAACATATCCCGGCTCCGCTGGCCGCCGCCATGCTCGCTGGCGTGCTGCTCAGATTCGGATTGGAGCTGTTCAAGGTCGCCCCGCAAGATCCCTTGCTGCTTGGCACCCTGCTGCTAGCCTTCCTGCTGGGTCGTCATCTCTGGCCCCGCTATACCATGGTGCTGGTACTGGGAGTGGGGATGCTGATCTGCAGCGTGCGGGGGGATTTGCAAATGGGCACCCTTCACTGGCAACTCGCCAGCCCGCTCTGGACATGGCCAGCCTTCTCCCTTGATGCTCTGTTTGGTATCGCGCTGCCGCTGTTCATTGTCACCATGACATCGCAAAACATGCCGGGAATTGCCATCTTGCGGGCCCACGGCTATCAGCCTTCCACCTCCTCGCTGATCAGCTGGACTGGCCTGACCGGCCTGCTGCTCGCCCCTTTTGGTGGCTATGCCTTCAATCTGGCCGCCATCACTGCCGCCATCTGCATGGGCAAAGAGGTCGACCCGGATACCAAGCGCCGCTGGCCTGCTGCGGTTTGGGCGGGTTGCTTTTATCTCGTGACCGGCTGCTTCGGTGCGACCGTCGCGGCCCTGTTTAGCGCCTTTCCGGCAACCCTTGTCACCTGCGTCGCCGGATTGGCCCTGCTAGGCACCATCGGCAACAGCCTGCACTCTGCCTTGCAAGAGGATGAAACGCGAGAAGCTGCGCAGCTCACCTTTATCATTACCGCGTCCGGGATCAGCCTGCTCGGCATCGCGGCAGCCTGCTGGGGTCTGCTGATTGGTCTGGCTATCTATCAGTTCCTATCATATCGACAAAGGAATCAATTGAACCTCAAACCGTGAACCTCTGCACACTATCCAGATAAAATGATTCACAAGTGAAACTAATTTCCTTCTAGTGGTGCCAGGGCACCAATCTTCCCGGACATGGTGCCCTGTCAGGTTCCATGCAACGGAGTATAAAAATGAAAAATCAGGCTGTCTTGTTACTACTGGCCATACTGGGAGCCACGAGCGTCCAGGCTGCCGATACGGATCGAGAGCTGGCTCGCCAGCTCGCACTTCAGCAGAAAAACCTGCTGCCCCTGCTGAGCAATCAGCAATATCAGAGCCCGCTTCCCAATCTGCTGCAGAAGGCCAGCCCGCGCCTTAAGCGGCAGGCGACCGATGCCAACCAGGCAGCCATCAGCCGGCAAGGACTGGATGGCGAGGTCAAGCAACTGATGCAGTTGCGGCTGGCCAACACCGATCAGGCCGCTGCACTGCAACAGGGCGTCGAACCGCTGGTCGCCTATGTTCCAAGTGGAGATGAGAAGAGCTGGAGCGCCATTGAAGCGTTCGACAGCGCCGGTAATCCAGTCTATCTGGATATCGACAAGGCACCGGCCCGGCCGGTTCTGGTAGTCGAAGCCGATCCCGTCAAAGCCAAAAACGCAGGCTTGAAGGTGATGCGCAAAGCGCTGGCCGATGCGGATCTGCAAAGCGCTCCACGAGCAGCGTCCAGCACAGCGCCGCTCAAGACCAGTATCCTGAAAAAGATCAGATTGAAGGATGATCAGGAGCCCTGGCTACTCGGCGCGGCCGAAGTGTATGCAGTGGTCGCAGGGGTCAATCCCAGCCGAGATGAGCCAGTAGTCGATATTGTCGACATGCCCTACCTCGACTATGACAACACAGACTACACCCCCAACCAGATCCTGGTTTACTGGGATCGCTATCGCTGGGGTGCCGTCGATGTGGTGATGATGGAGCAGGATGACAACGTCAACTACAAGGAGCTGAGCGCCCTGCTGATTGAAGCTCTCAAACTCGGCTTTACTGCGGGTGGCGTGCCGGAAGCACTGCCCTTCCTCGATCTCGGCGGTCGCATCGTCAAGGCGCTACCCGACTCCTGGATGACCAATAACGACGACTATCTGGATACCTTCTACACACTGGAGCAGGATCAGGTCTATCGCCAGTATCCGGGGGCTGCCGGTAATGCGGTTATCGATCTTGAGCCAAAAGAGCTCGCCCCGACCAGACCTTGATAATCGGCCATAACGAAAAAGCCAATGAGCAACTCATTGGCTTTTTGCTTTTATCGCGGTGACCACCGGTCAACCCTTGGGACGAACCCCCAGAGTATGGCAGATGGCATAAGTCAGCTCGGAGCGGTTCAGGGTATAGAAGTGGAAATCCTTCACCCCTTCCTGACTCAGCACGCGCACCTGATCGATGGCGATGCTAGCCCCCACCAGATTGCGAGTCATCTGATCGTTATCCAACCCCTCAAAACGCTGATGCATCCAACGCGGGATCTTCACGTTGGTAAAACCGGCAAACTTGGCCAGGGTCTGATAGTTGGAGACCGGCAGGATCCCCGGCACGATTTCAGCATCAATACCGATGGCGGCGCAGCGATCCCGAAAGCGCAAATACGTTTCCACATCGAAGAAGAACTGAGTGATGGCGCGGTTGGCACCGGCATCGATCTTGCGCTTGAGGTTGAGCAGGTCGGATTGCGCACTCTTGGCCTCCGGGTGCCCTTCCGGATAGGCGGCAACCGAGATATCGAAGTCAGCCTCCGACTTGAGCAGGGCAACCAGGTCGGTGGCATACATATCCGGTTTCTCCAGCCCCTGCGGCAAGTCACCGCGCAGAGCCACGATATGACGAATACCGCTGTTCCAGTAGTCGCGGGCGATGGTGCGCAGCTCGTCGCGGCTGGCATCGATACAGGTCAGGTGCGGCGCCGCAATCAGGCCTGTCCGTTCCTTGATGTCCTTGATCACCTTGTGGGTGCGATCACGGGTGCCGGAGTTGGCGCCATAGGTGACGGAAACGAACTTGGGTTCCAGCACTTTCAGCCGTTCGATGGACTGCCAGAGGGTATTCTCCATCCCTTCACTGTTGGGCGGAAAAAACTCGAAACTGACCGATATATCGCCATTCAAATCTGCCAAGCTCTGGTTGAGCGCCTCAACCTGACGTGCACTGTGAAAACCCATCTGCTCTTCTCCCTGTCCTACAATCCATCTGCCCACGTCAAAACGGATGTTTGGACGTCTAAACGTCTTTATATTTATGAGTAAAACGACACAAAGTCAACAGGGATTTACCTCACATCCGATCTGACGAACTTCATATTTACAAAATTAACGGTACGTAACCGAAAAGTGCCCATCCCAAAATCGCCCCAGTCGAGTTATGATGGGGGTAGATCGTCCTGGACGTTCTGAATCTGCGTGTGATTGTTTGGCCGGAGGTTTCTCCGGCCCCTTTTCATCTATTTCCCACTCCTGCCGATAACAGAATGAGTCTTTGCAGGAGCACCATCATGGATACCCACCCCGGCTTTGCCACCGACTTGCTGTTCGATCGCTATCAGGGCGAGGTTGTTCAGCACGATCAGTTCTGGGCGGTTCGTACGCCGGATGCTCCCGACTACTACTTCGGCAACTACCTGCTACTCCCCAACCCACCCAGCGACCGTGACAAAGGCTGGCTGGAAGCCACATTTGATCAGCTGATCGGCCAGGATCCTCGAGTGCGCCACCGCACCTTCCAATGGCCGCTGGCCGCCGGGCAAAACAGCCGGATCGCCGGTTTTGTCGCAACGGGATACCAATATATGGAGTGCGTGGTACTGGCGCTGGATGAACAGAGCTGCCCACCTCCTCACGACGACATGAACAAGGTTGAGGCACGCACCTTCACTACTGCTGATTGGCCTGAGTGGCTCGACTTCGAACTCAATGAACGGGATGAGGGACACTCGGAACAGAGCTATCTCCCCTATCTGCGATCCCGCCAGGCGCTCTATCAGGCCATGATTGCCGATGGTCTCGGGGACTGGTGGGGGATCTGGAAAGAGGAACAACTGGTCGCCAGCTGTGGCCTCTTCTTTTGCGGCACACTTGGGCGCTTCCAGTTGGTACGCACGCACCATGCGTGGCGCAATCAGGGGTTATGCCGCCAGCTGCTGAGTCAAGTGGCTCGCGCAGGATTATCCCGTGCCAAACAGCTGATCATAGTGGCTGACGAGCATTACCATGCCCAGCGCATTTACCGCTCTCTGGGGTTTGCCCCGGTTGCCCGCATCGGCAGCCTCTGCCGCTGGCCCCACGAAGCACAATAAAGCGATACATGCTGGCCGCGAGCCATAAAAAAACGGGAGGCTGATGCCTCCCGTTTTTATTGATGCAGATGACCTATTGCTGTGGCTGCTGTGGCGCCTCCAGCTCGTTGGAGAGCGCCTGTTCCACCTCATCCGACGGCGCCGGTAATGGGGCAGCGGCCGCTGATGCGGGTTCTGCGGGAGTCACAGCTGGTGCCACCACGGCCGATGTTTCACTGGTCGCGGGAGCTGCGGACACCTCAGTCGCCGGCGCTGAAGCCGAAGCAGGGGCAGGGGCAGGGGCAGGGACAACCGCATCACACTGACAATCCGCGCTCTTGGCCTTGTTGCCCTGATGAGGGGCATACCAGCTCTTCAAGCCACTTTCCAGTCGATCCGCGGCAGCCTTGGGCTCCATCTTGCCGAGCAACACAGCCTGACTCACCTCGGCCAGCTCATCCCCCAACTTGGGCGTACCACGGGAGAGGATCTGAGTCGCCACCCGAATGGTCGAGTCACACTGATCCCGCCACTCCATCATCTCTTTAGCCGCCGGATTGGTGACATCGAAGAAGTGGTTGGAGAGGGAAAAGAATCCAGGCAACGAGTTGGTATAGAGCTCGGCAAATTGCGGCGTCGTCAGCCACTGCAGGAAAGCCATCGCCCCCTCTTTGTTCTTGCTGGCCGGATTCATCCCCATACCGATATCGGTGTGGTCGGTAAAGAAACAGCCATCACCCTGTTTGGCCACCGGCGGGCGCATGACACCAAAATCGACCTTGCCGGTGAAGGGGGCAATCTCCCAGGATCCTGCAACATAGAAAGCGGCCTTGCCGGAGGTAAACAGTTCGTTGCTGGTCGCATAATCGCGGCTCTCGGCCCCCTCGCCAAGGTAGGAACGCCAGCGGGCCAGCTCATCGAACACCCTCACATATTGCGGGTTATCCAACCGCTCCTGCCCGCCGATCAGAGCCAGACGGCCGTCCTCTCCCTTCCAGTAGTTGGGGCCAATATTCTGGAAGCCAAGCTCTGAGGCAACCCAGCTCTCGGAACCGCTCATGGCCAACGGCACATAGCGCCCATCAGCCTTGATCTTGTCCAGCACGGCAAAGAACTGATCGCGGGTTTGCGGCAATGTCAGCCCCAACTCACTGAAGATCTTCTTGTTATAGAAGAAGCCATGGATGACCGACGCCATGGGTACACAGAAGGTCTGGGCACCGGAATCGGTCTGCCAGGGTGACTGGGCAAAACTCGGGAAGTTCTCCATTCCCGCCATCTCGGTCAGCTCGGCCAGATGTCCCGCCTTGAACAAGGCAAGCGAGTCATCAAACGGACGACAGGTAATGAGATCCCCCGCCTTGCCCCCTTTCAGGCTCTCCCACAGAGTGGGCATGTAGTTGACGTTCTGCACCGGATGAAAACTCACCTTGATGCCGGGATGCGCCGCTTCAAACGCCGGGATAATCTTCTGCTCCCACAACGCTTTGTCATCGGTTCGCCAGCTTTCAATCACCAGCTCGCTGGCCATCAGCTGGCCACACAACAGGAGACTCAGGGCTCCAATCCACTGTTTAGACATAAGCCCTCCTAGACCTTGAAATGTGAGATCAATTGCTGCTGTTTGGCGACCAGGTCGGCCAGCACTTCACTGCTGCTGGCGGATTCGCGCGCCTCCCGCTCCGTTTCGTATGCCACATCGGCAATACCGGCGATATGACGAGCGACCCCCTGACTGACGGAGATCTGCTCCTGAGCGGCATGGGCCACCTGATCAGCCATCGACTTGATGGCACTCATCCGATCGGCAATCGATTGCAGCGCAACATCCATCTCGCGAGTCTGCTCGACACAGCTCTGGGTCTGCTCTTGGCTGCGCCCCATCACTTCAACCACATGCTTGCTGGAGCTTTGCAGGTTCTCAATCATCCCCTGGATCTCTTCGGTCGAGGTCTGGGTGCGATTGGCCAGCGCCCGCACTTCATCGGCCACCACCGCGAAACCGCGGCCGGCATCGCCAGCACGGGCGGCTTCGATGGCGGCGTTCAAGGCCAGCAGGTTGGTTTGCTCGGCAATACTGCGGATCACATCGAGAATGCTGCCGATATTGTTACTGAATTCCCCAAGTTTGTAGGTGATGCCGACAGCCTCCTCCATGGCGCCAGCCAGCTGCTCGGTGATCCGGCGAGTGGTGGCCACTTTCTGGCGACCATTGCGCGCCTCTTCGTCAGCCAGATCCACTTCCCGCTTGGTGCCATCGGTAGAGCGGGCCACCTCGGTCGCACTCACTTCCAACTCGGTAATGGCGGCGGCTACCTGATCGGTCTGGCTCTTCTGCTCCTGCACCCGAGACATGGCCCGTTCGCTGATCTCGGCAGCGCGACTCGCCTCGTCCACCAGATGGCGGGAGCCCGCATTGATTTGGGAGAGCAGCTCGCCAGTCTTGCCCGCCAGCGTATCAATGGAGCGAGAGAGGCTGCCAAATTCGCAACTGCTGCGGTAGTTGATGCGCCGTGTCATGTCGCCAGCCGCCATGTAATCGAGCTCCTTGTTGATCATCTGCAACGGACGCTGAATGCTGCGTGCCGTGGTATAGCCGATCACCAGTGCGGCAGCAGCCGACATCGCGGCAACCACCAGGATCCAGAAGCTGGCACTGCTGACCGCCTCATCCGCATTGACACGGCTCTCGCTGGCGATGGCTCCGGCAGACTTGCCCATCTCATCGAGCAAATTGAGGCTGTTGACCAGACTGGCATCCAGCTGTTGATTCTGAGTAGCCAACGATAGCTCCAGTTGTTGGGCCTGACGCATGGTCGCCAGCAAGCCCTGAGCGCCGAGCGCCAGCTCCTGCATCCGATCCAGGTTGGAGACAAAGCGCGCTTTCACATCATCGGGCACCAGTACACGCTCCAGACGCTTGCGGGCCATCTCAATATCCTTGCTAAGCACCTTTTCCAGCTCGTTCAGGTCGGTTTTGGCATCGGCACGGCGGATATTCTTCAGATCGCGGGCGATCCCTGAGGTAATGAGTTCCGCCTTGTTGCGCATGGAACGCTTGCTGGCCGTCTGTTGCAACAGCAGATCAGCCGCCCACTGGTAGGTATCCTCAAGGCGGATAAATTCCATCTCCAGCTTGTGGCGCTGATCCAGTGCACTGACCCACTGCCTATGCTGGGCCAACACCTGATCCGCCAAGCCATAAAATTGGGTGGTAGCACTCTCGACCTGCTGGAAACGGGCTCGGGCATCCGCTACGCCGGTAAATTTACCCATCTCCTGACTCAGCTGGGCGA
The DNA here is from genome assembly GCF_029479985.1 of Aeromonas sp. A600620. Classification (NCBI taxonomy): domain Bacteria; kingdom Pseudomonadati; phylum Pseudomonadota; class Gammaproteobacteria; order Aeromonadales; family Aeromonadaceae; genus Aeromonas; species Aeromonas sp. A600620. The sequence continues at coordinate 10,158 of NZ_JAAKXB010000011.1, forward strand.
AGCGGTTCTGCTGCTCCTTGAACTGATTGGCCAGCTGCGGCAACTGGGCGGCATCTTCACTGGTGCGGTAGACCAGCACCCAGCGGTTACTATCCTGCAGTGCCCCCTTTAGACCTGCGACAGCCACTACCAGCGGGGTTGCCCGGTCAGATACGGCAGAGAGGCCGTCATTTATACCCTTGATTTTAAAGGTACTGATCACACCAAGCAGGATCAGCAACAGCAGCATCAACACGAATCCGGCGATGATCCGCTGCACAATAGATAAGCCCATGGAGACATCCTCACTCATTGGGGGAAGGTAAAGTGAACATAGTCACTATCGGCAAGGGTGGCGAATAACTGAAATAAAGCGACAGGGATTTAATTGATTTGTATCGGGTTGGATCACAGTCCAGACAAAATCAGCAATACGAAAAAAGCCCGGCAAAAGCCGGGCTGAAAGAGACGTACTTTGCTATCTTCCGCGATCCGTTCAGAACCGCAGTCAGAATCATTAGAAGCGGTAGCCAACACCCACCATAAAGGCCATCGGGTCGACCTTGGTATTAATGGTGCCAATCGCAGTATGCACATCGGTATCGATATCCATGATCCAGGCTGAACCGTTGACAAACCAGCGGTCAGTGATCGCCATATCGATACCAACTTGTCCGGCAACCCCCCAGGAGTCATCGACTTTGACATCGGTTCCTGACAGTGCACCACGACCCTCTTCATCAAAGAAGGTGGTGTAGTTCACGCCAATACCGACATACGGGCGAACCTTGCTTTGAGCATCGCCAAAATAGTACTGACCCATCAGAGTCGGCGGCAGATGCTTGATCTTGGCAACTTCAGCGCCACCCAGTTTGACTGAATGAGAGAAGGGGGTTGCAGCCAGCAATTCGATACCCCAGTTATCAGTAATCATGTAAGAGAGAGTCAATCCCAATTGCATGTTGTCATTAATTTCCAGCTCTACAGGCGTGCTGCTTTCCTGCGGCGATACAAATGCCAAACCACCACGAACCAGAATGTCGCCAGCCTGATGGGCCATGGCGAAAGGAGAGGCCACTGCAGCGGCAATCATCAGAGGAAGTAATTTTTTCATCACGTAATCCCTTTTTTGTTTTCATTTGATGCTGTAAGCCCGCTGACTATATGCCCTTGTAAATGCAAAGTTATTGACTTGAAGCAAAGGTTGCGCGGAAATAAATCGATTGGTGTGACATCTTTGCGCGCCATCCCAATCTCCTTGAGTCCCCAGACAACAAGCCGGAATACCTGTTTCGACAGGTTGTAACTAACCCCATTCAGCGCCAAAACAAGCAAGCAAACCACACCTTATAGCTCGGCAGAGTGGCTATTAATTGTTGTTAATATGGGCAAATCAGCGTATTTTTTGCGCCATGCAAGTTACTGGGAAGTAATGGTTTATTTATGAAAAATGAGTCGAAATGGCAAAAGGTGGGGGCCTTTCTCGCGGCCGTTTGGGGGATCGGATCCTTTCTCTTTATCCTGCTCGGTTTTATTGTCGCCCTGGCCTATCTGGTATTGGTACGGCAGGGTTAATCCGGATTGACAGAGTGCAGCAGGGTGATATGCCCCCCTTCGGCAAGCTGTTCCGGAGTCTGGCCCATTCCCTCCGCAGAGAGGCTACCTGCGTAGCCACACCACCGATTTCGCCCGCCGACTTTGGCCTGATACAGCGCCATGTCCGCCAGTTTGAAGCTGTGACTCCAGAATGAATCCGGACACTCCGGGTGCAACGGATAGCGGCAGAACCCCAGCGACACCGTCAACCAGAGTGGCGCATCCTCTCTGCCAAAGCGGTGCTGAGCGACACGCTGGCGCAGATATTCGACCCGCAACGCCAACTCTTGCTCGTCATCCACTTGTAGCAGCAACAAGAACTCCTCCCCGCCCAGCCGGATGATAGGCTCGCGCTCTCCTGTCACCACCTTGCACAGCAGACCCGCCAGCTGTTTCAGCACCAGATCCCCGATGTCATGGCCAAGGCGGTCATTGATCCGCTTGAAATGATCCAGATCCAGCAGCAATAACAGACAAGGTTTGGCCCGGTTGGCCTGCAACCAACCATCGAGATAGCGACGATTGAAGCAACGGGTCAAGGGATCGGTGAATGCAGCCATCTCCATCTGGCTGGATTTTTCCAACAAATCATCGTGTTGCTGACTAACCTTGCTGGCCATCTCCTTGAACTTGCCGCTCAGGGTCGCCATCTCGGCGCTGCTGTCGATATAGGGGATCAAGGTGGCATCTGGCCGATCGCCAAAGCGTTGCAGCGCCGACACCAGCTGCTGCAACGGGGTAAGCACAATGCTGTTGAGCCGGTACATGGCGATCATGACGCAGATAAAACTGATAAACAGCATGCCGATAAAGGTCCAGAGCGCCCCCTCCATGACGCCACTCAAGATCTTTCTCTCCTCCTCAATCACCAGGGTCAGTACCGGCTGGTTATCGCTGTTGAGCAGTCGCACCTCTCCCCTGAGCCGGGTCAGCCCAAGGTCGATCAGGCGATACGTTATTTGCGGTTTCAGTGGTTTGAAGGTAGCTGTGACATCCAGATTGGCGTGGGAGATCGCCAGTGGCAGCGCGGTACGCTCCGATACTTGCTCGAGGTAGGCCTTGTCGAGCCAACGAACAACCAGCAAGAAACCGTTGAACGGTGCCGACTCGTCACTGTTTCTGATCGGCTGCCACGAGTACATCAGCGGCCCCCACTGGGAAGCGCGGATCCCGTGCAGATTGATGCCCCCTTGTGCCACCGAGCGTTCTCTCAACTGCTTTTTCAATTCATCAAGGAAGTAGGGAAACTGGTCCGGATTGATCCCCGGCGCATCGGGTAGCAGGGTGCGCGTCCAGATTTCGTAGCCGGTGAGATCCATGAAGCTCATCAGGTTGAGACTAAAATCCCGCATCGGCATATCACTGAACAGGTTGGATTCGATGTACGCCCTGCTTTTGTTGTCCATAAAACGGTGACTGTCATCCCAGATGCCCCAATCCCGACTGAATGCATCCAGAGCGGCCACATCCGCCTGCACCGCCTTGGTCACGCGCAGCAGATGCTCCTTCATTCGCTGCTCTTCAATCCGGCTGGCAGCCGGGATTTGGGCCCACGCCAGCAGGACCAGCAATAGCAGGATCGCCCCCAGCCAGATGGGGAACATAGAGTAAGCCAACTGATGATCAATCGTACGCGGAGCCTGAGCCATAACCCGATATATCCATTACCATGATGCTGAGATGCCAAGCCTGCCCACACTTGACGAGCTTCCCCCTATGCTCCCGATTTTTATAACAAAAAGGGGCCAAAGGCCCCTCGATTATAACGGCTTATCGCGCCAATAGTGGCCGCAAAAAACGAGCTGTATGAGACTCTTTATTGGTGCAAATCTCTTCCGGCGTCCCCGTCACCAGAATGCGGCCACCACCGGCGCCCCCCTCCGGACCCAGATCGACGATCCAGTCGGCAGTTTTGATGACATCCAGATTGTGCTCGATGATGACGATGGTGTTGCCACGATCCCGCAGCTGGTGCAGCACCTTGAGTAGCTGCTGGATATCGTGGAAGTGCAGCCCTGTGGTCGGCTCGTCCAGAATGTAGAGAGTCTGACCGGTATCCCGCTTGGAGAGCTCCCGCGCCAGCTTGACCCGCTGTGCCTCACCGCCAGACAAGGTTGTGGCCGACTGGCCGAGGCGGATATAGGAGAGGCCCACGTCCATCAGGGTCTGCAGCTTGCGCGCCACTGCCGGTACCGGATCGAAGAACTCGCGGGCATCTTCCACCGTCATCTCGAGGATTTCGTGGATGTTCTTGCCCTTGAACTTCACCTCCAGCGTCTCGCGGTTGTAGCGCTTGCCCTTGCAGACGTCGCACGGTACGTAGACGTCCGGCAGGAAGTGCATCTCCACCTTGATGACTCCATCCCCTTGGCACGCCTCGCAGCGGCCCCCTTTCACGTTGAAGGAGAAGCGGCCCGGCTGGTAGCCTCGGGAACGCGCCTCCTGAGTGCCGGAGAGCAGCTCGCGGATCGGGGTGAACAGGCCGGTGTAGGTGGCCGGGTTGGAGCGCGGGGTGCGGCCGATGGGGCTCTGGTCGATATCCACCACCTTGTCCAGATGCTCCAGCCCCTCGACACTGCGATAGGGTGCCGGGGTGGATTCGGTGGCCTTGTTCAACTCGCGGTGAGCAATGCGGAACAGGGTATCGTTAATCAGGGTCGACTTGCCGGAGCCGGAGACGCCGGTGACGCAGGTCATCACTCCGATCGGCAGATCCAGGTTGACGTTGCGCAGGTTGTTGCCGCTCGCCCCCTTGAGCTTCAACCACTTGCCGGTGAGCGGGGTACGCTCGGCAGGAATGGCGATCTGCTTGCGACCGGAGAGGTAGTCACCGGTGAGTGACTCGGGATTGGCAATGATCTCCTCCGGCGTACCCTGCGCGACGATGGCCCCGCCGTGTACCCCGGCTCCCGGGCCGATGTCGAGCACATGGTCGGCGAGGCGGATAGCGTCCTCGTCGTGCTCCACCACGATCACCGTGTTGCCGAGATCACGCAGATGAGTGAGTGTCTTGAGCAGACGCTCGTTGTCGCGCTGATGCAAACCGATGGACGGCTCATCCAGCACATACATGACACCTACCAGACCTGCACCGATCTGGCTGGCCAGTCGAATGCGCTGCGCTTCGCCGCCCGAGAGGGTCTCGGCACTGCGCGACAGGCTCAGGTAGTTAAGGCCAACGTTTACCAGGAAGCCGAGCCGCTCGACGATCTCTTTCAGGATCTTCTCGGCGATCTGGGCGCGCTGGCCGGTCAGATTCAGCCCCTCAAAGAAGGCGAGCGCATCGCCAATGGACTGCTCGGCGATGGCCGGCAGGTTGCGGTTGTCGACGAAGACGTGGCGCGCCTCCTCCCGCAGCCGGCTGCCATCGCAGCTTGAGCAAGACTTGTTGGCGATGTATTTGGAGAGCTCTTCACGCACCGAATTGGACTCGGTTTCCCGGTAGCGCCGCTCCATGTTGTGTAGGATCCCCTCGAACGGGTGCTTGCGCACCACCACATCGCCGCGGTCGTTCATGTAGCGGAACTCGATCTCGGTGCGACCGGAGCCACGCAGGATCACCTCCTGGGTCTTGAGCGGCAGATCCTCCCACGGCGTCTCCAGATCGAACTTGTAGTGCTCGGAGAGAGATTTCAGCATCTGGAAGTAGTAGAAGCTGCGCTTGTCCCAGCCACGGATGGCGCCGTTGGCCAGGCTGATGGCCGGATCGCCGATCACCTTGGCCGGGTCGAAATATTGCTGCACGCCCAAACCATCACAGGTGGGACAGGCACCGGCCGGGTTATTGAAGGAGAAGATGCGCGGCTCCAGCTCCGACATGGAGTAGCCGCACTCCGAGCAGGCGAAGTTGGCGGAAAAGGTCATGGGTGCAACCCCCTCTTCACCGTCCATCGGCACCACCAGCACAATGCCACCGGAGAGGGTCAGCGCCGTCTCGAACGACTCGGCCAAACGCAAGGCAAGGTCATCGCGCACCTTGAAGCGGTCCACCACCACCTCGATGGTGTGCTTCTTGTGCAACTCCAGAGTCGGAGGATCTGAGAGATCGCACACCTCGCCGTCGATGCGGGCACGGATGTAGCCCTGGGCCGCCAGATTCTCCAGCAGCTTGGTGTGTTCCCCCTTGCGGTCACGCACCACCGGGGCCAGCAGCATCAGCTTGCTCCCCTCCGGCTGGGCCAGTACCTGATCCACCATCTGGCTGATGGTCTGGGCGGCAAGCGGAATGGCATGGGTCGGGCAGCGCGGCTCACCGACCCGGGCGAACAGCAGACGCAGGTAGTCGTAGATTTCGGTGATGGTGCCGACGGTCGAGCGCGGGTTATGGGAAGTGGACTTCTGCTCGATGGAAATGGCGGGCGAAAGCCCCTCGATATGGTCGACGTCCGGCTTCTCCATCAGGGAGAGGAACTGGCGAGCATAGGCGGAGAGGGACTCCACATAGCGGCGCTGCCCCTCGGCATAGAGGGTATCGAACGCCAGAGAGGATTTGCCCGAGCCGGAGAGGCCGGTGACCACGATCAGCTTGTCGCGGGGCAGGGTCAGATTGATGTTCTTGAGGTTGTGGGTGCGAGCACCCCGGACCACGATCTTTTCCATCTTGTTGCACGCTCGATACAGAAACCTGAGCGAGTCAGTATGGCATAGAGACTACTGGATGAATAGACAGTCATGAGATGAAATGCGCATCATCCGGCGCACGCCATCTGCTCTTTTTTCTCCACCAGCAGCCGCTCGTTTTGCCATATCAGAGCGGTGACCTCGACCCGATAGGGACAACGCAAACCCAGCCCTATTTTGCCAACCGCCATGACCACTCCAGCCTGCAGCGACAGATTACGGCTCTGGCGCTGAGTCGTGCTCCCGGCCGCCCCTTCGCCATGCACCAGCAAGCTGACACTCACCGTCAAGTCGCGCTTGCTGAGCAGCGTTGGCGCAAGTGACAGCCCCTGCTCGTTCTGCGCAATATTGAGGGACAAGCGGATCGACGGATCGGGCTCCATCTCGTTTCCCCTAGCGCTTGCTGGGGAAGCGACGCGATGAACCAGCATCAACCCACAGAGCAGCACCAATAAAAGAGGGGCCCGCAGGCCCCTGAATCCGGAGATGACCATCAGTTGCTACCAGCCCCTTGATAGACATAGGCATGGTTATCGCTGCCCAATACGGTCACATTGGCAGTATTAAAGCTTTCGTTTTGCACCACATCAACGGTGTTGCGCCCCCCACCAACCCCAGCATTGACGTAGACATTGGCCTCGTGCTCAGCGCCGTTCTGGGTCACGGTGAGCTTGTTCTCGCTACCCAAGTAGGACTCAACCTTGGCATTGTTCAACTCACCATCCTGGGTCACTTTGACCACAGACTCAGAGTGAGACGCATCGGCATAGGCCCAGTTGTCAGTGCCTTTCTGAGCAACGACCAGCTCGTTGTCCGAGCCCCAGGTCCAGGCGCCTTTGCCTTCACCATCACGAGCAGAGGCAACCTGGTTGCCAGTTCCGTTCTGGTCGATATCGATGGTATTGCCGCTGCCTGCTTGTTGCACTGCATTGGCATAGTTGTCATTACCTACCTGATCAATGGTGACCGCACCATCGGTACTGCTGGCTAACTGGTTGACCACGGCCTTGTTGTCATCACCTGTCTGGTTGACCAAGGCATCATTGCCAGTACCTTGCTGGTCGGTCTCAATCCGGTTGCGATTACCATCCTGTGTCAGGTCAGCAAACTCCCCGGTTCCAGACTGTTTGGCCAACAGGCCGTTGCCATTCCCGGCATCAGACCCTTGCTGCAGAGTCACCACTTCACCGCGGGTTCCACTTTGCTCAACAGTCGCTACGTTGGCACTATCGTATTGAGTGACGTCTGCATTGTTCAAAGAACCACTCTGAGTCACCACTGCAGATGTTCCTTCCGCCGGTGCATAGTCATAGTTACCGGTTGCCTGCAGCACCTTGGTGATATTGCTCTCTCCACGTTGTACCACTTCGGCGTTGGCTCCATCAGCCGCTGTCTGGGTCACGTCAGCCTGGTGAGCCCCCCCTTCTAGCTGCTGTACACTCGCCCGAGCGAAATCGGATATCTGGTTATTAATGACAGCCCGATTACCATCCGAGATTTGAGTGATCCTGGAGTCAGCTAAGTCACCATTATCTTGCTTGATCTTGGCGTCGTTGCGATCCCCATCCTGCACAACCCCGGCAACCGCACCGCCATTCTCAAATTGCTGAATCACATCAGCAAAGTTGTCGTTCCCCTTTGTATCGATGGAGGCTTTGGAGAGGTTAGTGTCACCTTGTTGCAAGATGTAACCCTCGTTACTGTCACCTACCTGCCGAGTATCGGCATCTGACTGGCCGGTATTCTTTTGAGTGGTAACAGCTGTGTTGTTGTTACCAGCTTGATCGATGTTAGCCTTGTTATCGACGCTTCCCACCACCTGGTTAATGGTGGCGATATTGCCGCTCTGGGCCTGGTTCACCTTAGCCTGGTTGCCAGTAGATGCCGCCCAAGCGGTGCTGGTCGCCAGAAGAACTGCCGAGGCAATGATGGTACGTTTAAACATGATTTCCCTCTCGTGCTAATGGTTGAGCCTAGGCTCAGTTGGTTTGAACGACATTTACTTGCTGATTGGCCCCCATCTGGATGACGGTGGCCGTTAATCCGATTCCGTTCTGCTCGATGCTGGCCTGATTGCCATCACCCAGTTGGATCGCCCGGGCCTGATTGTCTGCCCCTTGCTGACTGATCCAGGCTTCATTGCCGCTGCCTTGTTGCAGCAGCCAAATCCGGTTATTGATGCCCGCCTGATAGAGTTCGGCGCTATTGCCCTCACCCAGTTGCGCACCATTGACCCAGTTCTCATCTCCTACCTGGGAGAGCGCCAACTCATTGGCCCAACCCTGTTGCAGCAGGCGCGCCTGATTCAGCTCCCCTTGCTGGGTGAGGTGCAGTTGCTGCTCGCTACCGAGTTGCCACAACAGCGCCTGATTCCCGTCGTTCTGCAAACCGGAATCCAGCTCGCTTGCCATCGCCAGCTCATCAAAGACGGCAGGCTCTGCGGCGAGTTGCGGGGCGCCCGATATCAGCAGAAAAAAGAGAGCACTCAACAGATGTTTCATCGCGCCATCGCCTTGTTGGAAAACGCCCACAGTATCCCTGTCAGACAAGAGGCGGCCTATCAGGCACTCCGCTGATTCGAGGATGAAAAACACCGCCCTGTCGTTGAGCAGAAAGTCTTAAGTCGTATTCGATAGAGGCCAAAAAAATGCCCTCCACCAGGGAGGGCATTGCGAGAGCGGGAAAACTCAAAGCAGCGGGGCGTTGTCTTGCAGGTACTCCTGCAGGATCGGATTGTCGATATCCCGCTGGTCGGCCAGTTGCCACAGATTGTCCCGCACGCCATTGGCAATCAGCCGGATCACCCCGGACTCGATAGCCGACATGACACACATCTGTACCGGCTCATTGGTGCTGAAACCGGCCTCGGCCTCCAGCAGGCGCTTGTACTCGACGAAGCGGAATACCCCTGCCTGCACCTGTTGCGACAGCACTGTCTTGGAGGTGGTGACACTGTTCAGGATCCGGCCTGAACGGATATCGACGGCTCGCAGATTGACCGTCACCTGATCGACCCGGTACTCCCCGCTGGCACCGATGCCAAAATACTTGGCCCCCGCCCCGCCGGTGCGCACATTGCTGTCATAGGCGACGATCCCCCCCTCGATCAGGATGTTGGCGGCGACCAGCGAGGGCAGTTGATTGGCATTGTTGCCGGGAACGTTGGGCTTGTTCTGGGCCGCCCGCACAATCTTGCGTTCGGTCAGCAGGTTCTGCAGCCCCTCCCGCTCCAGCGGCACAAACCATTGGGAATCCCACAAAGCCGTGCTCAGCATGGCGACCCCGCCCTGGGTGACCGCCGTGGAGAAGTTGGATGCCGGTGCTGGCAGATACTGACCGGTCTGATCGCGAAAATCGTAGACGGCCGCGACAATTTTCCCTTTTGGCTTGGGCAGACTGATCAGCTCCTTGTAAGAGACGGATCGCGGCATCAGGGTTGCCTTCTCATCGGCAACGGGCGAGCCGATATGGGTCGCACAGCCAGCCAGCGCAAGCAGGGGCACTATCAATAACAGTTGTCGTTTCATCGCGCCCTCAGTCGGCAATCAGGCCATTCACTTCGATCATGGTGGTCTGGTTGGTCACCCGGTCGGTGATCGAAACCACCAGAGTGCCATCTTCATCCACCACATTGATGGCAAAATCATCGGTCACCAGACTGCCACTCTGGCTGCCATCCTTGCCGATATCGGCCAGCAGCTGGCTGATCAAGCGGGATTGCAGGTTGGAGGTCAGGCGATCCAGCGCCGAGGTACCGCTGCTACCGCTGCCACTGGCGGGATCCTTGTAATCATTCTGCGCATTGGCGGTGCCAAGCAGATGACTGCTGTTGAGAGGGTTACCCCCAAAGCTGGGGTTGACGGGGCGATAGACAAGCTCCGACGCATGGAGCGCTGGCGCTATCAGTGCTGCAACTAGCAATAACCGGGCACGCATGAGAAATATCCTTATAGTTCATCATGTTCCAAATCGAAGGTATCCATGAACAGGGTCGCGATCTTCTGCTGTTCGAGGGTCTGCCTGACCTGTGACCAAGCCAGTTTGGCGCTCTGCTCCTGCTGATTGCGGCCGGGAGAGAGCGCGGTTTTAAAAATCACCTTCCGGTTATGGGTGATCCAGATCAGGCTGCCCCAGCGAGCAGTCGGGCGCTCATGAATCGTCAGATTTTCTCTGGCATTCGGGTCTTCATCACTGCGCAACCGGGTAAATTCGTTATAAAAGCCCTGACCGAAGCGGGTAAAAGTGCGGTCCAGCACCAAACCATCCACATCCAGCCGATCACTCTCCTGCTCCGGCTGTACCGACTCCAGCGGAGCATCGGCCTCGGCCGCCACAACGGTCGTGAAGCCCCAGAGCAGCACAAGGCAACACGCCAGAGAGAACGCTTTCATCAGTGGGAGTCCGGAGCATCGAGATACTCTTTGGCCCAGCTCACCGCCTGGATCCGGTTCTTCACGTTCAGCTTTTTAAAAACGTTATAGAGGTGGGATTTGACGGTGTGCTCGCTGACAAACAGGCTGTCGGCGATCTCGACATTGGAGGCGCCCGTCATCAGATAACGGATGATCTCCTGCTCTCTGGCTGTCAGCAGGGTGTCGTTACGCAGCAGGTAGCTATTGCCCTGGCGATAGTATTCGACCAGCTCGCACAGCAGGTGGCGCGGCATCCAGTACTCGCCCAACAGGATTTTCTGCAACCCGGCAACCAGTCGGTCGAGCGGATCCTGACGGAAAAACAGACCGCAGATCTGCGGCCACATCAGCAGCAGGTCGCGATCCGTCGCAGTGGGAGCATTGAGCAGCACTGTGGCCGCCATGCCAAAGCGTTCAGAGATCGCCCGGTTCCAGCCCAGTGACTGGCCGGAGCGGATATAGTCGAGATCGATGAGAAACAGCGTGCCGTCACACTGGTTATCTAGCTGATTAATCTCGTGGATTAGCTGGACGGGACGGCTCAAATGAGAGATGAGATATGCAGCAAATGTGCTGGCCTGCACATTATTTTCAGTGACCAGTGCGATCGGGCATGCGGCTTTCATTGTGTGCTCTTCCTTGAACCTGTAAACCACCTAATCTGGCCGACTGAGTCTACCAAGGAGGTATGGGAGCACAATATTAAAAAAGTATGAGAATGGATCTCATAAATATCGTAACCATATGTTTTTAGTCGATTTAAAAACTGTTCCCAATTCGCCAATCTGCCAGCATAACAGGAATATATGGCAGAAATGTGATGCAGGATGCGCCGAAAAAAGATGCAACCCGACCATCACCACAGCAGGAGCCAACCGTTGCCTTTGGCACATCAAGCCGGTTAAGGATGCTGCCAATCCGCTTCGCAACTGTTACTATGACCGTCACATGCGTCTGCGGGACATTGCGCCCCGTACACAGCAACTAATCAGGTATCTAGTCGTGTTGGACCAGGTTTCGACCTGGCCGGTAAATAAGGTGGAAGAGAGATTATGGCCAGTCGAGGCATCAATAAAGTCATTCTGATCGGTAACCTCGGGCAAGACCCGGAAGTACGCTACATGCCGAGTGGCGGTGCTGTGACCAACATTACTCTGGCCACCTCTGAAACCTGGCGCGACAAGCAGACCGGTGAGCAGAAAGAGCGCACCGAGTGGCACCGTGTCGTCTTCATGGGCAAGCTGGCCGAAGTGGCTGGCGAGTACCTGAAGAAAGGCTCCCAGGTCTATGTGGAAGGCAAACTACAGACCCGCAAGTGGCAGGATCAGAGTGGCCAGGAGCGCTACACCACTGAAGTGCTGGTCGACAGCTTCACCGGCGTCATGCAGATGCTGGGTGGCCGTCCGCAAGGTGGTCAGGGCATGGGCCAGAACATGGGTGGCCAACAAGGTGGCTGGGGTCAACCGCAGCAAGCCATGCAGCAGCCGATGAATCAGCAGCGCCCGGCGCCGGCTCCGCAGCAGAACATGCAGCCGCAAGGCGGTTATGGCCGTCCTGCCCAGCAGCCGCAATCTGCGCCGCCGGTATATAACGAGCCACCGATGGATTTCGACGACGATATCCCGTTCTAAGAACAGAATATTGAAAAGGCCCTGATAACTCAGGGTCTTTTTTTATGCACTCAGGCTGAACCTCTCAGCCCGAAAGGGATATAACGCTTTTTGGTTGCCTCCCCTACAGTGATGGATATTCTCCACAGGAACGCTTTGTGAAAAGTGCAATGAAACTGCTCACCCCTTTATTGCTGATGCTGACCAGCATGCTCTCCGGCCAGTTGCAGGCAACGCCACTCAAGGTCGGGGTCAGCTTTGCCATCCCCCCTTATGTCATCGAAAGTAATCAGCGTGGCATCGAGCTGGATCTGCTGAAAGAGGCGTTCGCTGGCAGCGGCTATGAGCCCAGCTTTGAATTTCTGCCGCTGGAGCGCACCTTCCGCCTGTTCGAGTCAGGAAAGCTGGATGCCATCATCAACGTCAGACCCGGTATGGTTGATCCTCACGTTCTGACCCAGCCCGTTATCACCTTCCATAACCGGATCTTCACCCTGCGCAGCACCCACATCAGTACTCTGGACGACCTGCATTCAAAACGGGTCACCGCCTTTCAACGGGCAAGGATCATTCTGGGGGGCGCGTTCGCCACCATGGCCAACCAGAATCCCCACTATGAGGAGGTAGCCAAGCAGCAGGTGCAGGTACATCAGCTAATGCGCGGCAGGGTGGATGCAGTCATACTGGAGGAGCGGGTGTTCTACTACTACCTCGACCAGCTGATTGCCACCGCCCAGGCAGGCGAGCACTACGAGCGCAATCAGGTCAGGCAAGCAGACCTCTTCCCGCCCACCGTCTATCACTTTGCCTTCCGAACGGCCGATGCCCGCAATCTGTTTGATAAGCGCCTTGAGGCGATGCATCAGGATGGTCGTTATCACCAGATTTTCGCGGCTTACGGCGCCACGCCGTGAGCCACAAACATAAAAGCCAGCCGGTAAGGGCTGGCTTTGTACTGGCTCCGAAGGAACAGCAGTAGGGGTGCGTTACTTCATTGCGCTGCCGTTTTTCAGTTCTGCTTTCTGACGTTTGGCTTCGCGTTTCTCTTTCAGTGACATCTGCGGTTTTTTCTTGGCATCTTTGCCGTTGTGATGTTCTTTGTTACTCATCATCAAACTCCAAAAATGTTACCCAGACAGTTGGTTCCTCATGGGAGCCAGCATGCCATCCGAATCATCAACTTCAGTACGCTTGGTGGGATGGTGCAAGACCATCACCAGACCCAGCATACCCTCCAGTGGCATCCGGATCCAGCCTCATTCTCGTCCAAAAAATGTCGCGCGCAGCCCCTTGAGCGGGGAGGCCAAACGACCTCGACAGGAAAGACCAAAAAAGAGTAATTCGCATTATTAAATGTTGTCACGCTTATATTAAGCTATCGTTACCTGGATATTTTCACGGATAAATATAAATCCCTCTCATTATTTATTGCCACGCAAGAGGTCACCATTTTAATAAGCATTCGCAATACCATCGGAAACATCAGGTTACAACACCGAATAGGTTATTTCCGGTCAGCCGGATATAATGCGCGCCGCACCGAAATATCCGTTTTTATTCAGGAAGCTGTACATGAACAGAAAAACCAGAGCCGCCATGGTGTCGGTCTGCTCCAATATCAGTCTGATCATCATGAAAATGGTGGCCGGGTTCGCCAGCGGCTCGGTCAGTATCATCTCGGAGGCGATCCACTCCGCCATGGATCTGGTGGCGGCCCTGATCGCCCTGTTCGCGGTGAAAAAGTCCGATCTCCCGCCCGATGAACGCCACCCCTATGGTCACGACAAGATTGAAAATGTCTCCGGCGTCATCGAAGCACTGCTTATCTTGCTGGCCGCGGGCTGGATCATCTTCGAAGCCGTCGACAAGCTGATCACCCCCAGCCCGATTGAAAGCATTGGCTGGGGCGTGCTGGTGATGGTGATCTCGGCGCTGGTCAACAGCGGCGTCTCTGCCTACCTCTACAAGGTGGCCCGAGAGGAGGAGTCGGTCGCGCTGGCTGCCGATGCGCTTCATCTCAAGGCGGATGTGCTCACTTCAGCCGGTGTCGCCGTCGGTCTTGGCGGGATCTGGCTGGCCGGTCTGTTCGACCATTCACTCGCCATCCTCGATCCGCTGGTCGCCATTGCGGTCGCCATCTTTATTGTCAGAGAGGCGATCAGCATGCTCAACGAGGCCTTCCAGCCGCTGATCGACCAGAGCATGAGCCCGGAAGAGCTGGCGATGACCAGCCGCATCATCACCGAATGCTGCCCTGCCGCCAGCGGTTTTCACGATCTGCGCAGCCGTCGTGCCGGTCGTCGTCGCCATATCGACTTCCATCTCACCCTGCCCCCGGAGATGAGCATCGGCGAAGCCCACGATATCTGTGATCGCATCGAACACGCCATCATGGCGCAGTTGCCCCACGCCATCGTGCTGATCCACGTCGAGCCGGAGGAGCAAGAGCTGTCCTCACCGCTCGCCATAAATTGAAATGTGGCAAACAGGCGGGAAAGTGGCAGCGAAATAACGGAAAATTGGCACAAACCCGCATTTTTACTGCCGGAAAGCCGATTGCATAAGAAGTGATCGGCACAACTGTGTTAGGGTGTCTAACCACCCTGCCGCAGGAGCGCGCCGTGAAAAAGCTGGAAATGAAAGATCTGACCGAGGCCGAAAAAGCCGAGATAGCCTTGTTATTGCAAAAGGCACAAGCCAATGCAGACCACCAGCTGACCAACGGAGAGCGGAACAAGATCCGCGAAGAGGGTCGCCTGAAAATTGTGGCGGACCGCGCCGAAGCAGCCAAGGCTGCCTCCAAGCTGGCTCGCGAGAAAGCCAAAGAGCGCGCCAAGAACCAGGTACTGCCGGAAACCTTCAGCTGGATTGATTCGGTCAGCAACAAGTTTCGCAGTAAGCGCTGATCCCTTCTTGCAAAACGCCCGCTGGCACTTGTGCCTGCGGGCGTTTGCATGTCTGGGCGATGCTCGATGAGCCAGATTTGGCGCTGCCATTGATTTGCAGCCCAGAAGCTAATCGCAGCAGCAAAGAAGTGATTTACATTGTGACTTAGAGAGAACGCCAACTGACAATCCCCGGTCTATCGCCACCTTTTTCATTTTTTCTCATATTTTTTGTCAGAACTGGCTACATAGTCAGGACAAAAAAGCCGAATCTGACTTGCCACAGGGTGATATGAGTCTGCACTGATTTTTCTATGCCGTTGAAATGCATCATGTTTACTATAAAAAATGATATTTTTGGCTGTTACAAAACATTAATATCGAGATAAAGTTTGCTTTAAAAATGAGAGCGTGTTTTAATCTTTCTCGATGGTTCGGCAGTTCAGACCTGATTATGTTAGGCAGTCATTTTAGTAAAGCAGTGATTAGCATAAGAATTATCCTCGGATAATTCTTATCAATTAATTCTCCTTCTTTAGTGCTCCCCATACGTATTGCTGACGAAAAATCAAAAATTGCCATTTAGGTGGCATTCAACACTATTTAAGGAAATTATTATGTCTAACAAAATGACTGGTACCGTTAAGTTCTTCAACGCTGAGAAAGGTTTTGGTTTCATCTCCCCGGCTGACGGCAGCAAAGACGTGTTCGTACACTTCTCCGCTATCCAGTCCACCAGCTTCAAAACCCTGGACGAAGGTCAGCGCGTTGAGTTCACCATCGAGCAAGGCCAGAAAGGCCCGGCTGCTGCCAACGTAGTTGGTCTGTAATTCAAGCCGGAGCATGCTGCTGATGGCTCATGCCAACTGCTGACAGCTCTGCAAGAATTTAAAAAAACCCGCTTAGGCGGGTTTTTTGTTTTTCCCCGCTTTTTCCTCACAGATCTCCCCTCCCCCGACCGCTTGATCCCTCCCTTACACGCTCTCACCGCTTGAGTCTTAGAATGAGCTCCGAATGGACTCAAAATGTAAAATAGTGACGAAAAAGTCAGGTTATCCGCTGTATTTGCCGCGAATTCTTGCTATTTTGCGCGCCACCAACGCAAACGATTTCCTTCACACTTTCAGGATTAGTTATGGCAAAGCAAGATATGGCCGCCCAAACAGGGACTGGCGGCTTTCTGGACTCTTATTTTTCCATTTCTGCGCGCGGCAGCAGCGTGCGTCAGGAGCTGGTCGCGGGGCTGACCACCTTCCTGGCGATGGTCTACAGCATCATAGTGGTGCCGAATATGCTGGGTGCTGCCGGCTTTGAGCAGGGCCCGGTGTTTGTGGCCACCTGTTTGATCGCCGCCTTCGGCTCCCTGCTGATGGGGCTGTGGGCCAAGCTGCCGATGGCTATCGGTTGCGCCATCTCTCTCACCGCCTTTACCGCCTTCAGTCTGGTGCTGGGTCAGGGACTGAGCATTCCGGTCGCGCTGGGCGCCATCTTCCTGATGGGTGTGCTGTTTACCCTGATCAGCGTCACCGGCGTGCGCCAGTGGATCCTGGATAACCTCCCCTCCGGCATCGCTCACGGTACCGGCATCGGTATCGGTCTGTTCCTGCTGCTGATCGCCACCAACGGCGTCGGCATGGTGATCAAGAACGAAGGAGCTGGCCTGCCGGTACAACTGGGTGAAGTGACCGCCTTCCCGGTCATCATGACGGTGCTGGGTCTGGCTGCCATCTTCGGTCTGGAGCGTCGCAAGGTGCCGGGCGGCATCCTGATGGTGATCATCGCCATCTCCATCCTCGGCCTTATCTTCGACCCGAAAGTGACCTGGCAGGGCTTCTTCGCCATGCCGAGCCTGACTGGCGAGAAAGGCTCGCTGGTAGGCAGCATGGATCTGCTGGGCGCCCTCAATCCGGTAGTCATTCCGACCGTACTGGCGCTGGTGATGACAGCCGTGTTTGACGCAACCGGTACCATCCGTGCCGTGGCCGGTCAGGCAGGCCTTATCAACGAACGTGGCCACATCATCAGCGGCGGCAAGGCCCTGACTGCCGACTCCGTCAGCAGCATGGTGGCAGGCGTCGTTGGCGGTGCTCCGGCGGCCGTCTACATCGAATCCGCCGCAGGCACCGCGGCCGGTGGCAAGACCGGTCTGACCGCTGCACTGGTCGGCGTGCTGTTCCTGCTGATGATCTTCCTCTCCCCGCTGAGCTATCTGGTACCGGCTTACGCCACCGCACCGGCGCTGATGTATGTCGGTCTGCTGATGCTGGGCAACGTCACCAAGCTGGACTTCAGCGACTCGGTCGATGCGCTCTCCGGCATGCTGTGTGCCGTCTTTATCGTGCTCACCTGCAACATCGTGACCGGCATCATGCTGGGCTTCGTGGCGCTGGTCGTTGGCCGCATCTTCGCTGCCGAGTGGAAGAAGCTGAACGTCGGCACCGTCATCATCGCCCTGGCGCTGGTGGTCTTCTATGCCGGTGGCTGGGCCATCTAACCCGCCCGCATATTCCGGTTGTAGCGAAGGGCCCTGCGGGGCCCTTTTTCATGGCTGTGAGTCAGCTAACAGTTTCCCGCCCGCCAGCCCTGCGCCGTTTCAGATTGAAACACCGAGCCCCCTTCTGCTGTTTCAAATCCGAACCAAATCACCCGTCATTTTTATCCCTTTTTCTGTCGTTAGACTGGCTCCATCAACCATTTGCCCACCCGTGCGGTGGCAAGCCAAGGAGTGAGCCATGAAGAAACTGATCAATGCCGTCGATGCTGTGGTCCGTGAACAACTGATGGGGATGGCAGCCGCCCACCCCGAGCTCAAGGTACGTATCGAACCCCACTACATCACCCGCGCCGACTCCCCCGTGATGGGTAAGGTGGCGCTGGTCTCCGGCGGTGGCAGCGGCCACGAGCCGATGCACGGCGGTCTGGTGGGCAAAGGGATGCTGGATGGCGCCTGCCCCGGCGAGATCTTTACCTCTCCGACCCCGGATCAGATGTACGAGTGCGGTCAGGCCGTTGATGGCGGCGCGGGCGTGCTGTTTCTGGTGAAGAACTACACCGGTGACGTGCTCAACTTCGAGACCGCGGTCGAGCTCCTGCACGGCGACGGCGTAAAAGTGGGCTTCGCCCTGATCGATGACGACGTGGCGGTCAAAGACAGCCTCTACACCGCCGGTCGCCGTGGGGTTGCCACGACCGTGCTGTGCGAGAAGCTGGTCGGTGCCGCAGCCGAGGCGGGCTATGACCTTGCCCGCTGCGAGGCGCTGGCCCGCCGCATCAACAACCAGAGCCGCACCATAGGCGTGGCCATGCATGCCTGCACCGTGCCGGCCGCTGGCAAGCCCTCCTTCACTCTGGCGGACAACGAGATGGAGTTCGGCGTCGGTATCCACGGCGAACCGGGCATCGAACGTCGCCCCTTCACCGACCTCAATACCCTGGTGGACGACATGTTCAGCGAGCTGGCGGACAACACTCCCTACGGCCGTACCCTGCGCCACTGGGATCGCACCAGCGGCAGCTGGCAGGAAGAGCACACCTTTATTGAACCACTCAACAAGGGCGATCGGGTTATCGCGCTGGTTAACAGCCTCGGCGGCACCCCCATCTCCGAGCTCTATGGCGTCTATGGTCGCCTTGCCACCCTGTGCGAGGAGGCGGGCATCCATCTGGTGCGCAACCTGATTGGCCCCTACTGCACCTCGCTCGACATGACCGGCATCTCCATCACATTGCTCAAGGTGGATGATGAACTGATGACCCTGTGGGATGCCCCCGTTCACACCCCCGCCCTGCGTCGCGGCTGCTAAGGAGAACCCATGTTAAGCAAGCATCACATCGTCAACTGGCTGCTCGACTGCGAGCATATCTTCACCGAGCAGCGTGACTACCTCACCGCGCTGGATACCGACATCGGCGACGGCGACCACGGCCTCAACATGCAGCGCGGCTTCGCCAAGGTGGCCGAGAAGCTGCCAGCAGTGGCGGACAAGGATATCGGGCAGGTACTGAAAACCACCGGCATGACCCTGCTCTCCTCGGTCGGCGGTGCCAGCGGCCCGCTCTACGGCACCTTCTTCATCCGGGCGGCGGCCAGCAGTGACGCCTGCCAGAGCCTGAGCCTCAGTCAGCTGTGCAAAATGCTGAGCGACGGGGTCGAGGGGATCGTCTCCCGCGGCCGTGCCGAGCCGGGCGACAAGACCATGTGCGACGCCTGGTGGCCGGCACTGGCCGCCCTGCAACAGGCGCAGCAGCAAGAGCTGCCGCTCAACGAAGCACTGGATAAAGCGGTGGCAGCCGCCGCGGCCGGTACCGAGGCGACCATCCAGATGCAGGCCCGCAAGGGGCGCGCCAGCTATCTTGGCGAGCGCAGTATCGGCCATCAGGATGCTGGGGCCACCTCGACCCTGCTGCTGCTGACCGCCCTGCGTGACAGAGCGAGGTTGTGACATGATCGGAATCGTAGTTGTCTCTCACAGCGCCATGCTGGCGGCCGGTTTGAAAGCGCTGGCCGACCAGCTCGGCAGCCCGGCCCGATTGCTGCTGGCGGCCGGGGTCGATGACCCCGACCACCCCATCGGTACCGATGCCATCGCGGTGATGAGTGCGATTGAAGAAGCGGACGACGGCAGCGGCGTGCTGGTGCTGATGGACTTGGGCAGCGCCCTGCTCAGCGCCGAGACCGCCCTCGAACTGCTGCCCCCGGAGCTGAGCGCGAGGGTGCGACTCTGCCCCGCCCCGCTGGTCGAGGGTACCCTGGCCGCCATGGTGGCGGCCGGTTCCGGCCTGACGCTGGATGAGGTGGCCGCCGAGGCGATCGGCGCGCTGGGCCCGAAACAGGCGATGCTGCCTGCCAGCGCGGCGCAGGCCGCCACCGAGACAGCCCCCGTTGTCGACGACGGCTGGCTGCGCTGCGAGGTGGTGGTGGATAACCCCCACGGCCTGCATGTGCGCCCCGCCGCCCGACTGGTGGCCGCCCTCAAGCCCTTTGCCGCCGAACTCAAGCTGCAAAAGGGGGATAAAGAGGCCAATCCCCGCAGCCTGACCCGGCTCGCCATGCTCAACGTGCGTCAGGGCGATGCGCTCACCCTGCTGGCGCGCGGCGAGGATGCCACCGCAGCATTGACCTGCTTCCAGCAGCTGGCCGACGAGCGTTTCGGCGACTGACGCCGCACGCCACTGTTTCAAGGGCTGCACTCGCTCGCTGAGCCTGTGCAGCTTCATTCAAGACGAAGGAGTCCCCGGCACAGCCGCCCCTTCGCCCCGATTCTTAATTCATAAAGAGAGAGGGATAAAATATGGACCGCATTATCATCAGCCCCAGCAAATACGTGCAAGGCAACGGGGCCCTCGCCAATATCGGCAACTACGTCAAGGCGCTCGGCAGCAAGCCGCTTATTCTGGCCGACGCCTTCGTCACCAAGCTGGTGGGCGATACCGTAGCCACCAGCTTCCACGGCGCCGGTATCAAGCCGGAGTTCGACTGCTTCAACGGCGAGTGCTCCCGCCCCGAGATCGACCGCCTGCTGGCCCGCTGCCAGCAGACCCCGTTTGACGTCATCATCGGCATCGGCGGCGGCAAAACGCTGGATACCGCCAAGTCGGTCGCCTTCTACCAGAAGGTGCCGGTGGTCATAGTACCCACCATCGCCTCCACCGATGCCCCCACCAGCGCGCTGGCGGTCATCTACACCCCGGAGGGGCAGTTCAGCGAATACCTGATGATCCCGACCAACCCCAACATGGTCATCATGGATACCGGCGTGGTCTCCCGCGCCCCGGTACGGCTGTTGGTCTCCGGCATGGGTGATGCGCTCTCCACCTACTTCGAGGCGCGGGCCAACAAGGTGTCAGGTTGCCAGACCATGGCCGGTGGTGCCTCCACGCTGGCGGCGCAAGCCATCGCCGAGCTCTGCTACAAGACCCTGCTGGCCGATGGCTACAAGGCCAAGCTGGCGGTGGAGCAGGGGCTCTGCACCAAGGCGGTGGAGAACATCATCGAGGCCAACACCTATCTGAGCGGTATCGGCTTCGAGAGCAGCGGACTGGCCGCTGCCCACGCCATCCACAACGGTCTGACCCAGCTCGCCGAGTGTCACCACCTCTACCACGGTGAAAAAGTGGCGTTCGGTACCCTGGTACAGCTGGTGCTGGAGAACGCGCCGATGGCGGAGATCGAAACCGTGTTGGGCTTCTGCCGCTCTGTGGGCCTGCCGACCAACCTGCATATGATGGGGGTCAAGGAGCTGGATATGGCGCGCCTGATGGAGGTGGCCAAAGCCTCTACCGCCGAGGGCGAGACCATCCACAACATGCCGTTCAAGGTCACTGCCGAGGATGTGCTGGCGGCCATCGTCACCGCCCACCAACTGGGGCTGTAGCAGCGCCACCACTGACCTTGCCATATAAAAACGGCCCCGCAACTGCGGGGCCGTTTCGTTTTCTGCGGGCCAGTTGGCGACGGGTCGCCGTCAGCCGTGATAGTCGGCGGGATCGATCTCGAGCAGCTTGAGCCGCCGCCACAGGGTGGTGCGGCTGATGCCCAGATGCTGGGCCATCTGGCTCACCTGTCCCTTGCAGGCGTGAGCGCAGCGCAGGATGGCTTGCCGCTCCAGCTCCGCCAGCGTGAGCAGCGGTTGCCCCACCACCTCATCCGCCACCCGCTGATAGCCGTGCCGAATGGCGGCAGGCAGCGCCTCGGGCGGGATCGGCCCCTGACCGGCGTGAAGCAGCGCATGCTCGACGGCACTGCGCAGCTCCCCCAGATTGCCGGGCCATGGATAGGCGAGCAGACAGTCGAGGGCCGCCGGACTGAACTGGCGCACCGGCTCGCGCCCCTGCGCCCCTAGCTGCTGGCTGATCAGGCCCGGCAAATCCGCCGCGCGCTCCCGCAGCCCCGGCAGCCACAGCTCGCACGCCTGCAAGGCATAGAGCAGCTGGCGGCCAAACAGCCCCTCCTGCACCAGCTGCTCCAGCGGAGCGCTGCTGGTGGCGATGATCCGCACCTTGAGCGGCAGGATACGGGCCGAATCGAAGCGCTGGATGCGGCCGGTCTTGAGCAATTGCAGCAGCGCCGCCTGCATGGGGGCAGAGAGGCACTCCACCTGCTCCAGCACGAGCGTGCCGCCGTGGGCCAGCTCGAACTTGCCCGCCCGCTCCTGCCCCGCCTCGTCGGAACCCATCAGCTCCAGCGCCATCCGCTCGCTCGGCAGCGCCTTGCAGTTGAGGGTAATGAGCGGCCCGGCGGCCCGCTCACTGCCAAAGTGGATCGCCTCCGCCAGCTGGGCCTTGCCCACCTCCTCCTCGCCGCGCAGCAGGATCGGCCCCTGACTCTGGGCCGCCTGCCGGGCGTAGCGCAGCAGCTTGCGCATGGCGCTCGACTCCCCCACCAGCGCCGACAACTCGGGCACCGTCTGGCGCAACTGGTGAATGGCCCGCAGCCGATCGACCGGGTGCAGCAGGGCGATAAAGCTGACCCCCTCCGGCCCCGGCAGCGGCTTGAGGCTCACCAACGCATTGATAAACTCCCCCTCCTGCGCGCCGAGCCGCTCCAGCGTCACCTCCACATGGCTGAGCGGCGTCTGCCCCCTGATGGCCAGCTGCAACCGCTGGGGTAGCAGCAGGTGCTGCTCCAGCGGCTGGCCGAGACAGAGCGCCGGATCGAGCCGCAGCCGGTGTGCCGCCAACGCGTTGAGGTAGCGCAGTCGGCCCTGCGGATCCCAAGCCAGTACGCCGTCATCCATGCCATCGAGCAGGGCGTAAAGCTCGCTCAGGTGGTGCTGGGACTCCTGCATCAGGGTCTCCATCTGCAGCAGATGGGCCAGCTCGCGCCCGGCGCTGACGGTGAGCGCCAGATCGCCGGCGCTCGCCTCCTCCACCTTGCAGATCAACGCGATGATGGCGACCTGACGGCCATTGCTGTTGTAGACCGGGCTGGCACAGCTGTGCCACGGGTGGAGGGTCTGATTGAAGTGTTGAGCACCGCTGACGCAGAGCGGCACGCCCTCCAACGCGGCCAGATTGATGGCATTGGTGCCGATACGCCCCTCGCTGAAGAAGGCGCCGGGGCCAAACCCCAGCGCCGCCAGCTCGCGCAGGGTGGCGGGGTGGCCGGTCCGGGCCAGCAGGCAGCCGCTCTCGTCGGTGAGCAGCAGGGCGCAGGGGCGCCCCTCCATAAATTCGTAGAGATCTTCGAGGGCCATCTCGCCGGTGGTGAGCAGATCCCGTTTGCGCTGGCGCAGGCTCTGCAAGGTCTGCCCCTTGGCGCTGTGGGGTGGATGCCAGAGGGTGGCACTGGTCTGGTGGGCGCAGCGCAGCCAGGAGGCCTGCAGATAGTCAGGCCAAGCGAGCAGCGGCTGAAGGTCAGATGGCATGGTCACAGCAATATCCGGCAAGATGTGAGCCGACCATTTAACCACGCCAGCGCCCCCGATTCAGTGACCTGCCTCAGAGGGTGGCAACGTTTAAAGACACCAGGTTGCCGCTAAGCGGCACGTACAGTCCTGACTGCCCGCAGCACGCTCTGGCGCCCCTGCCAGTAACCCTGCAGATAGCCGGACTCCAGCTTGATCGGATCCTGGGTAAAACGGGAGACCATGAAATCGGTCGGTGGCGCGATCACCTCGATGTCGCAATCGGCAGGGGGATTGGCGATGAAATCGAGCGCCCGGTTGTAGGCGCGATCCCGCTCCAGCATAGCTTGCGCCAGTGCAGGCTGGGTTTTCAGCAAGGCTTTGACCATCCAGCAGAAACGGGCCGGCTTCTTGCGATAGCCCCGGGGTTCCGACAGCACCACTGTCATCCGCCGTGCACCGCGCCGATAGGCCTCGATCACCGGAATGGAGTCGCTGATGCCGCCATCGGCCATGGGGCGACCATCGACACAGGGGGTATCATGCTGCACCACCGGCAGGGCGCAGGTGGCGGTCAGCACCTCATCCATGTTGTCGGGCCGCACCGGCAGATAGATGGCCTTGCCGCTCGCCACATCGGTCGCCACCGCATAGAAGGGAATGTCGCGGGCGCAGAAAGTCTCGAGATCGAGCGGGAAGCGATGGCGACTGGCTTGCCACAGCCAGCCGATGTCCACCAGATCGCCCCCTTTGACAAAGCGCAGGGGATCGAGAAACCGGGAGCTGCAAGCCAGCTCGGTGATGATGTGGTGGCTGCGGCGCGGCTGCTCGCTCAGATAAGAGACCAGATTGGTGGCACCGGCCGAGACGCCCATGACGAAATCGAACGGGTAGTGGTGACTTTCGACAAACGCATCGAGCACGCCGCTGGCAAAGATGCCGCGCATCGCGCCCCCTTCGACAATCAGGGCGCAAGAGTGGGGATTAAACATAACAAGGCTCCGTCAGCTGTAATACCTGCCGGGATCGATCCCGGCCCAGTGATGGACGCCTTCATGCAGAACATCAAGACGCCGCAGCAGGACGATTCAGGCTCACTCGCGCAAGCCAGAAGCGGACAGGAGCAAACCTGAACCGTGAAGCGACCCCCAGTATATGCAGCGCAACAACCATCAAAAAATGAATTTAAATAATAAAAAACATGCCTTTTTGGCATGGTTTAGCACATCAGCAGAGACGGCCCTTTATCCGCTAACAACACCATCAGGTTCAAGGCAGCCCGGGCCCGAACGTCCCGTCAACGGGGTTGTAGTGGTAGGCCCTATAATCAAAGTCCACCTTATCAAGGCGCGGATTGGCCAACTCGAACAACAGGCGTCTGGGGAGCTGCGCCTGCTCGAGGGAAGGTTTGAAGTGGCACAGCCAGAGCTGTTGCAGCGAGCCATCCCGCCACGCCAGCTTGAGGCCGACCGAGAGGCGGCGGATGGCGGCCTGATTATCCTTGTGGGTGTAGAAGAGATGGAGGAAGGGATAGTGCAGCGCCACTCGCCGATCCACGGTGAGGCCGGGCAGATCACTGTGCTGCTCCTGCTCGATAAAGAGCTCGTTGGCACCGCGGCAGAAGAGATCGATGCGGCCACGGGCCACCAGCTTGAACAGCCGCTCGTAACCGTCGACCTCCTGCACCTTGAATCCCCCATGACGCAGGATCTCCGCATCCTGCCAGCCACGCCCCTGCCCGTGCAGAAATTGCTGCAGCTCGGTCAGGGTATTGACCCTTGCCACTGCGTCGGCCTGCTGCGGACTGACAAAGCAGATGCGATAACCGAGGATGCCCAGCTCCACCGGAAAGCGGACGTAATCCAGCGCTCCGCTCTCTGCGGCCGGACGCAGACTGTCGGCCACAAACAGATTGGGGTATTGCTGAGTCTGCACAATCTGTCTCATCCGGATACGGTTCATAGGCGGTGCGGTCCGCAGCTCGTAGTCACCGAAGCTGTCGCGGGTCTTCTCCAGCGCCAGCTGCAACAGATCGCGAAAGTAGAGGGTACGCAAGTCCCGATCGCTCTCGGGGCTGATATGAGTGATGACGTCGCTCGCCCTTAGGGGAGTGGCAAGGAGGGAAAGACTGCACAGCAGCAAGCAGGAAGCGAGGCGATGAAAGGTCATACTGCTCATCCCGGGAATACACGCTCACTAGAGTGTAGCGCCGGGGCGAGCAGCCTTCTAAAGGGAAGCCAGGCCTACCAGAACATCCGGCCCAGCAGGGGCGCCAGCAGCACTGTCACCATACCGGCGATCATCATCACCATGCTGGAGACCACTCCCTCCTCATTACCCATCTGATAAGCCCTGGCAGTGCCGGCGCCGTGAGCCGAGGCGCCAAACCCCGCCCCCTTGCCGAGGCGACTGCGAATGGCCAGCACGGTGAGCACACTCTCCCCCACCGCCATACCAATCACCCCGGTCAGCACCACAAACAGCGCGGTGAGATCGCTCTGACCGCCGATGGCGCGGGTCGCCTCCACCGCAAACGGCGTAGTGATGGAGCGCATCGCCAGACTGCGCTGCAACATGTCGGAGAGATCCAGCCAGCGGGCCAGCAGCACGGTACTCCCCACCGCCATGATGACCGATGCGACCACCCCTACCGACAGCGACAGCCAGTGGCGGCGAATGAGCTGGCGGTTCTCGTAGACCGGCACGGCGAAGGCAACGGTGGCGGGGCCCAGCAGCCAGAGCAGCCAGTGGGATTCCGCCATGTAATCCTGATAGGGGATGTGGAACAGCAGCACCACGGCCACCAGCAGGGTCGGCGCCAGCAGCAGCGGCATCAGCGGCAGGATCCGCTTTTTGCCGTAGAGCCATTTGCTGGCGTAGTAGAAGAGCAGGGTGAGGGCGAAACAGATCAGCCCGAGCAGGGTATCAGACATGACGGCGACTCCAGCGGGCCAGTTTCAGTTCGAGGCGGTAAACCCGATCCACCACCAGCGCCGTGGTGCCGAGTACCAGGGTGGTGCTCACCAGCAGCACCACCATGATGCGCCACCCCTCTTGCAGCAGCAGCTCCTGATAGTTGACCACCGCTACCACGGCGGGGACGAAGAAGAGCAGCATCTCGGCCAGCAGCCAGCGCGCACCGGCACTGAACCACTCGGCCTTGACCACTCCGAGCAGGATGCAGGCCAGCAGCAACAACATGCCGGTGAGGTTGGCGGGCAGCGGCAGATGGAGGGTACGCACCGCGGTATCGGCCAGCAGCCAGATGGCTGCCAGCAACACAATCTGGAAGGGAGTCTGTAACCAGCGCAAGCAGAGGGCTTTCATGATCATCGTCTTTCTGTGAACCGGCTCACAGTATAGAGTTGAGCAAAACCTGCCAGAAATGAATTAAAATTATCAAATTCATGCCGCATAGGCATACTTCATCCCGTACCCGCCAACACGAGTCGAGAGAGTCCATGGATATTCGCGCCCTGCGCTATTTTGTCGAACTGGTGCGGGAAAAAAGCTTCACCCGCGCCTCTGAAAAGCTGTTCGTCACCCAGCCCACCATCAGCAAGATGATCCGCAATATCGAAGAGGAGCTGGGCCAACCCCTGCTCAACCGGGAAGGGCGCCGCTTCACCCTGACCGACAGCGGCCAGGTGCTGTTCAACCGGGCCCAGACCATCTTGGCGGAGATGCAGCAGCTGGAGGCCGAACTGGCGGATCTGCAGAGCCTGCAACACGGTCGCCTCACCCTCGGCATTCCCCCCATGGTGGGTCACGTCTATGCGGATCTGATCCGCGCCTACCGCACCCGCTATCCCAAGGTGGAGCTGACCCTGGTGGAGTATGGCGGTCGCCGTATCGAACAGGCGGTGCTGGAGGGGGAGCTGGATCTCGCCATCACCATGCTGCCGACCAAAGAGGGGGGGGCCCTCAGCGCGCTGGAGCTGGATCAATACCCGATCCGGGTAGTGCTGCCTGATCAACCCCGCTGGCATGGCGAGACGCCGCTGCGGCTGGAGTCCCTGCAGGAGGAGCCCTTCCTGCTCTATACCCAGGCGTTTACCCTGAGCGAGCGGCTGGAGCAGGCATGTCAGGAGGCGGGCTTTGTGCCGCAGGTGGCGGCGCGCAGCAGCCAGTGGGATTTTCTCACCGCCATGGTACGCAGCGGCATGGGGGTCGCCTTCTTGCCGGAGCCGGTCTGCCACCGGCTGACCCCGGATGGTCTGGTGCTGCGGCCGCTGGAGCCCGAATTGAGCTGGCGACTCGGGGTGATCTGGCCGAGCGAGCGCTATCTCTCCCGCACCGCCGAGGCCTGGTTGGCCCTCTGCCGCCAGCGGCAGGCACCTCAGTAATCGCCGAAGCGATCGGTCTGCGGATTGTAGAAGTAGGGGCGGAAATCGAAGCTGATCCCGTCGAGGAAGGGGTTATCCAGTCGCAGCAGTCGGCGCTGGGAGAGCTTGGCAAAGGCGATGGCCGGGCCAAAGCTCTTGCGCCACAGCGCCTGTAGCGAGCCATCCTGCCACGCCAGCTGCAACCCCCGCTCGACCCGCTGCAGCGCCTCGCGATTGTTGGGATTGGTGTAGAAAACCCGGGGCAGCGGGTAGTAGATCAACAATGCATCATCCACCAGCAGGTCCGTCATCTCCTTGTGGGTCAGCTGCTCGCTGCGCAGCTCGCTCACCCCGCGGCAGAAGAGATCGAAGCGGCCCCGCGCCACCATTTTGAACAGCTTTTCGTACCCCTCCACTTCCACCACCTCCATCCCGGCGTAACGCAGGATATCCACATCCAGCCACCCCTTGCCCTGACCGAAGGTGAACTGGCGCAGCCCCTTGAGGTCGGTCACTTTGCTCACCGCCCCCTTTTGCTGCGGGCTGACAAAACAGATGCGGTAGCTGACGATGCCCAGATGGATGGGAAAACGGACATAGGCGAGCCCCAGATCCTCGCGGGTGCTGCTGTAGCTGTCCATTACAAAGAGGTTGGGATAGTTGTCGAGCTGCATGCTGACCCGCTCGCGCGCCTTGGTCATGGGCGGCGCAGGCTCCAACAGATAGTCGCCAAACTGGTCGCGGGTCTTGTCGAGGGCGAGCCGCAGCAGCTCCCGATCATAAGTGGTGCGCGGGTCCCGCTCGCTCTCCGGGCTGATATAGGTAAACCGGGTGGCCGCCTGTCCGGTCAGCGACAACATGCAGAGCAGAGCGGCAGCCAGCAGATGCAGGGGTGACATAAACCGCGCCTTGGCTGAAGGGGTTCTTTCAGTGTAGCCCCTAGCTTGGCCGCTCGGCCCTGCCGCCACCCCACGCTCTCCTCCACTTTTCGGCCAGTCGCATCCATCAGCCTACTCCCCCACCGGAGGTGTGCTTCTGAGCGATGTGGCATAACGCTGATAGGCAGCAGAGTCGCGCACCTGCTCGATAGCATCCCACGCCTGCCGGCTTTGTCGGGGATGAGATTGATAGAAGCGGTGAGAGAAGACCAGATAGTAGGGCTTCTCCACCAGTACCGGCGACAGCCGCTCGATACGGGCCTGCAACGCGGGATGGGCCGCCAGAATGCTGTCGGCCACCTCGGTCTGGATGGCGGTCGCCTGCGCCCGATCCATCACCAGCTTTTTCAACATGATCAGCGGGTCACGGCTGGAGTCATCCACCTCGGCTCCCGCAGCCTGCAACCAGTCGACGATGGAGAATCCCGACTGGGCCGCCACCATGCCCTTGATCCTGAGGGTGGTGCCATCCCACAGGCTCTTGCCCCCCTTTAGCTGGTAGAGGCTGTAGCTCTCGGTCAGCAGCCGCTTGGCGGGGTCGGGTTTGCCCTCACGCATGGGATAGACCCCCACCCTGGTCGCCCGCTCGACGCTGTAACTCATCTTGATGGCCGCATCCATCTGGCCACTGCTCACCCGAGAGAGGCAGCGCTTCCACGGCAGCGGCGTCAGCACGATCTCGGCATTGAGGGCGGTAGCAACCGCCTTTAGGTGATACTGGACAATCCCCTCCCCCGATTGCAGCAGCCAGGGGTAGGAGTCACTGTTTTCGAGGCAGGTACGCAGCGTAAAGACCGGGGCTGCACCGCCGGTGGCAGGCAGCAGCAACGCGATGAAGAGCAAGGAGAGGGCAGATGCGTGCATGGGCCATCTCCTTTGCGGCAATGATCTCTCCCTTACTCTATCAGAGCTGCGCACCTGATAACCCGGCTCAGGGTTGTGAACCGAAATCATCCGTCAGCGGGTTGTAAAGGTAGGGGCGATAGTCAAAACCGTCCTTGGGTAACTGCGGATTGCCGAGCCGGACAATCTGGCGAGCCCCCAGATTGGCAAACACCAGCGAGGGTTGGAAGTGATGGCGCCAGAGCCGTTTGAGCGAACCATCCTGCCAGGCCAGTTGCAGACCGCGCTCAAGGCGCTCGCGCTCCTGAACGTAGCGGGCATTGCTGTAGAACACGTGGATCAGCGGATAGAAAAGGGCCAGATGGCGATCGACCGTCAAACCGGCCACCTTGCCCTGATGAGATTGCCACTCCGACAGGATCTCGTTGGCCCCACGACAGAAGAGATCGATGCGCCCTCGTGCCACCATACGAAACAGCGACTCGTAGTTATCCACCTCATGCACAGTCAGCCCGCCGTTGCGCAGGATCACCGCATCCTGCCAGCCGGTGCCCACCCCTTGAGTGAAGTGGCGCAACTGATCCAGGGTGTTCACCCGCGCCAGCTCGGCAGCACGATCCGAGCCGACGAAACAGACCCGATAGCCGAGGATCCCCATATCGATCGGGAACGGGATCGATGCCACCTGATCCGCCACTGCCTCCCCCTGATAAGGCCAGCTGTCGACAATAAAGAGGGCGTTTTTGCCCTGCTCCTGCACCTCGATCCGCATCCGCGCCTTGTTCATCGGCAGGGAGTCCAGCAACTCGTAGTCGCCATATTCGGGGCGAGTTTTCTCTAGCGCCAGCTGCATCACCTCACGGTAATAACGCATCCGCATATCCTGACTGTTTTCAGGGCTGAGCAGGGTAAAACGGGTGGCAGCCAGCAAGGCAGAGGGGAGGGATAAACAGAGGCAAAGCAACAGAAGTCGGTACATCATGGCTGAACTCATACAACGGGGTTCACCCATTATAGACTGGCACGCACCCCGTTGAGCACAGGGCACGCGCCCGCTCACAGGTGGGGCTATCCGGGCCACCACAGGCCCGGAGAACAGGTTCACAACGTGCCCGGCACTACTCTTCGCCGATGGGAGCGGCGATCCACTTCATCAGCGTCAGCATATCCTGCGGCGCCACACCGACCGAGAGGCCGCGCTTGCCGCCGCTCACCAGGATCTCGTCAAACTGCAGCGCCGACTCGTCGAGCACGGTGGGCAGCAGCTTCTTCTGGGCCAGCGGGCTGATGCCACCCACCTTGTAACCGGTCAGCTTCTCCGCTTCCGCCGGTTTCATCATCTCCACCTTCTTGAGGCCAGTCGCCTTGGCCAGCTGCTTCAGACTGCACATGCCGGATGAGGGAACGATGGCCACCACCGCCTGCTTGTCGTGATGGGCAACCAGAGTCTTGAACACCTGCGCCTCCGGCAGCCCGAGCTGGGTCGCGGCATGCTTGCCGAAATCGTCGTGGGCTTCGCACTCGTAGGGGTAGAGCTTGTGGGGAATTTTTAGCTTCTTCAGCAGGTTGATGGCAGGAGTCATGATGGTTGCCTTGAATCGAATCGCATAAAAACAAGGCCAAACAGTCTGCGCCTGCATGGCGAGGGATGCAAGCCGGAGGGGAAATATGTACCCATCACCGATAATACGTAGGGTGCAATTAACAAGGTGAATTGTGCCACTTGCCCTATGAAACACAGGACGAGACTAGGCAAAGAGCATTTTCGAGCGGTGCAATGCGCTGTGCTTATTGCACCCTACAAAATACCGCCCAAAACATGGGTGAGGCTCCCATCGAGCCGAATTCTGCCGGGCAACAAAAAAACAAAGGGCGCCTTATTGGCGCCCTTTGGCTTGATAGATATAACTAAAGCCTCTTGCTTGGGCTGGCTATCAACCCGTATTGCGCATACCTGCGGCAATACCGGCGATGGTGACCATCAGCGCCTTGTCCAGCTCGGGGTGCAGGGTCTCCGGGTGGTTGCGGGAGCGGTTGAGCAGCTCGGCCTGCAGCACGTTGAGCGGGTCTGTGTAGGGGTTGCGCAGCTTGATGGACTCCTTGATCCAGGGCTGATCCTCCAGCAGATCCCCGCGCGGGCTCAGTTTCAGCACCACTTCAATAGATTCGGCGAGCTCCTGACGCAGCTGTTTGCCAAGGCCCCACAGCTCCTGCGGCACCAGACGGGTGTCGTAGTACTCGGCGAGCCAGACGTCCGCTTTGAGGAACACCATCTCCAGCATCTCGAGGCGAGTGCGGAAGAAGGGCCACTGGGCGCTCATCTCTTCCAGCACCGCCAGCTTGCCGCCGTCGATGGCCTGTTGCAGCGCCTTGTGGGCACCGAGCCAGGCCGGCAGCATCAGGCGGTTCTGGGTCCAGGCGAAGATCCACGGAATGGCGCGCAGGCTCTCGACGCCGCCGTTGGGCTTGCGCTTGGAGGGACGGGAGCCGAGCGGCAGCTTGCCGAGCTCCATCTCCGGGGTGGCGGCACGGAAGTAAGGGACGAAGTCCGGATGACCGCGCACGATACTGCGGTAGTGCTCGCAGGAGTCGGCGGCCAGCTGTTCCATCACCTCGCGCCAGCACTCTTTCGGCTTGGGCGGTGGCAGCAGGTTCCCTTCCAGCACGGCGCTGGTGTAGAGCTCCAGACTCTTGATCGCCACTTTCGGCAGACCGAACTTGAAGCGGATCATCTCCCCCTGTTCGGTGGTACGCAGACCGCCGCGCAGGGATCCCGGCGGCTGGGAGAGGATGGCCTGATGGGCAGGCGCACCACCACGACCGACGGTACCGCCACGGCCATGGAACAGGGTGAGGCGGATATTGTTGGCTTCGGCAAGTCCCACCAGGGATTCCATGGCGGCGTACTGGGCCCAGCCAGCAGCCATCATGCCGGCATCCTTGGCAGAATCGGAGTAGCCGATCATCACGTACTGACGACCCTGGATGTAGCCACGATACCAGTCCACCGAGAGCAGACGCTCCATCACGGCGGTGCCTGCCATCAGGTCATCCTGGGTTTCAAACAGCGGGGCGACCGGCATGCGGAACTTGCAGCCCGCCTCTTTGAGCAGCAGTTGCACCGACAGCACATCGGACGGCGCACCGGCCATGGAGATGATGTAGATGCCGAACGCATCGGGGTCGTGCTCGGCGATAACCTGACAGGTATCGAGCGTCTCGCGCACCTCGGCGCTCGGTTCCCAGTCGTGGGGAATGAGCGGGCGGCGAGAGTTCAGTTCGTTGAGCAGGAAGGCCTGCTTGTCATCTTCGCTCCACTCGGCGTAGTCACCCAGACCCAGATAGCGGGTCAGCTCGGAGAAGACCAGCCCGTGACGCTCGCCATCCTGACGGATATCCAGCTTGACCAGATGGATGCCGAAACAGGCGACCTTGCGCAGCACATCCAGCAGCATGCCATCGGCGATGTTGCCCATGCCGCAGGCGTGCAGTGAGTGGTAGCAGAGCTCCAGCGGCTCGCGCAGCTGGGCGGTAGTCTTGACCAGATCCTGGCTCTCGCTCGCCTGACCCTGCACCTTGGCAGTGAGATGCTCCTTGGTTTCGCGCAGCGCTTCACGCAGCTCGCGCACCAGCGCACGGTAGGGCTCGGGGTGATCGCCAACGCGAGCGCGCACGGCGTCGGTACAGTCGGACATGGAGAGCTCGGAGGTGAGCTCCTTGATGTCTTTGTAGAACAGGCTCACCGCCATCCAGCGGCCCAGCTCCAGCACTTCGGCAGTCACCTTGGCGGTGACGAAGGGGTTGCCGTCGCGGTCACCGCCCATCCAGGAGGTGAACTTGACCGGCGCGGCATCCAGCGGCAGCCGCACACCCAGATGGTGTTGCAGACGCTCGTCCAGATTGCGCATGAATTCGGGGATGGCAGGCCACAGGCTGTTCTCCACCACGGCGAAGCCCCACTTGGCCTCGTCGACCGGAGTCGGGCGCTGTTCGCGGATCTCGTTGGTGTGCCACGCCTGATTGATGAGCTGCTCGATGCGATTGAGGATCTTGTCCCGCTCGCGGGGCAGCAGGTCGGAGAGCTCCAGCGCCTCGAGGCAGTCGTTGAGCTGTACGTGCTTGTGGATCAGGGTGCGACGGGTCACCTCGGTGGGGTGAGCGGTCAGCACCAGATCGATATCCAGCTCGCGCACGGCCTGAATGATGGCCTCTTGCGACAGGTTAGACGCTTTCAGCTTGTCGAACATCTGCTCCAGCGGGTCCGGGGTGCAGACCTGCTCTTCACAGCGACGGGAGATGGTGTGGAACTGTTCCGCCACGTTGGCCAGATTGAGGAACTGGCTGAAGGCGCGGGCCACCGGCAGCAGTTCATCATCGCTCAGGGTGCGCAGGGTATCGAGCAGACGTTCCCGGTCTGATTCATTGCCCTTGCGGGAGGACTTGGCCAATTGGCGAATGGTTTCGATCTTGTCGAGAAAGGCCTGACCCTGATGATCCTTGATGGATTTACCCAGCAGCTGACCCAGCATACCTACGTTGGCGCGTAGTGCGGCGTACTTTTCGTTCATTCCACATCCTTATCTTGTTGGTGCCTGACACCCATCCGGGGTGCTAGACGACCTCACTTATTGTTGTGCGATTACAACATATGCTCCGTCATCTTAGGGTGACAATCTACCCAGATTGTCTGCGCAAGGTCAAATAACAGGCCGATTCAGAACATGTATTTCCCTCACCACTCCACAACCGGCTTGTTATGTAACTTACTTACAGTTTTTACGCCCCTTTCACCGCCGCCGCTACAGGCAAAAACGTCTGATCAGGTGCTGCAACACCGAGGTGGTCGGCTTGACGAAGGAGAGGTCGAGATACTCATCCGGCTGGTGCGCCTGGGTGATATGGCCGGGGCCCATCACTATGGTCTGGCAGCCAAGCTGCTGGATAAACGGCGCCTCGGTGCAGTAGTTGACCGACTCGGCGGCGCGACCGCTCGCCTTCTCTGCTTCGCGCACCAGCAGAGAGTCGTCGGCGCAAGCGTAGGCGGGAATGGGTTCATGCAGATGTTGCATATGCAGGCAGCCCGGCTGGTGGATCTCGATGGGTGACAGCGCCTCTTTGAGCATCCCCATCAGCTCATCCGGCCCCACCTGCGGAGTGGGTCGCAGGTCGATATGCAGCTCGCAGCAACCGCAGATGCGGTTCGGGCTGTCACCGCCCTGAATGTAACCAAGGTTCAGGGTCGGCTGCGGCACGGCAAAGCGGTGATCGGCATAGCGATCTTTCAGATCCTGCTGCAAGCGCAGCACCTGCCCCATCGCCTTGTGCATGATCTCCATGGCGTTGACGCCGTTGGCGGGATCCGAGCTGTGACCGCTCTTGCCGGTAATGCGGATCGCCTCCGACATATGCCCCTTGTGGGCCACCACCGGCACCAGCCCGGTCGGCTCGCCAATCACGGCGTAGTCGGGTTTCAGCTCGGCAGCGGCGGCGATGGCACGGGCCCCCGCCATGGTGGTCTCTTCGTCGGCAGTGGCGAGAATACGCAGCGGCTTGGTCAGCTTGGTGAGGTCGATCTCTTTGAGCACCTCGACGATAAAGGCGAAGAAGCCCTTCATATCGATGGTGCCGAGGCCATAGAGGCGATTGCCCTCTTCGGTCACCTTGAAGGGATCCTTGCTCCACCCTCCTTCATCAAACGGCACCGTATCGGTGTGACCCGCCAGCAGCAGTCCGCCCTCCCCCTGACCGATCGTCGCCACCAGATTGAACTTGCCCGGCAGCTCGGGGAGCGCAGTTACCTCGCACTGAAAACCGAGCTGACCGAACCAGTCGGCCAGCAGCCGGATCACCGCCTCATTGCTCTGATCCCACTTGGGATCCGTGCTGCTGATAGAGGGAATCGCAATAATATTCTTATAAAGTGAAAAAAAATCCAGATTGGCCATCAGCTCCTCCTTGCGTCCCCGGAATGTTTCTGTTAGAAAATACAAATGCAAAGCGAGTGCATGAATATTCTGTAATTTTACCTGAATATCTGGCTCATCAACAAAGGCTTCTAGTTGTAAGGGAAAGTTAATGTTCTGTCACCTGATCTATAACCGACGACACACACCCGCCTGAATTGCCCCTCCGCACTTGTGCAAAGGGGCGATCGAACACCCTTGTGCACTGCAGCGTCATGCTGTGAATCTCGAACTCTGACTTGGAATATTCAACATGCTTAACACCGTCATCGTCGGTGCCAGTGGCTACGCGGGAGCCGAACTGGCCGCACTGGTACAGAACCACCCACAACTCAAGCTGTTCGGCCTCTACGTCTCCGCCGGCAGTCAGGATGCCCACAAGCGCTTCTCTTCCCTACATCCCCAGTGGGTCGGCGCCCTCGATCAGCCGCTGCTGTCGCTGGACGACGACGGCATGACCCGGATCCTGACCCAGGCCGATCTGGTGCTGCTGGCTACCGCCCACGAGGTGAGCGCCGAGCTCGCGCCCAAGTTTCTCGCCAAGGGGCTGCCGGTGTTCGATCTCTCCGGCGCCTTCCGGGTCAAGGATCAGGGCTTTTACGACAGCTTCTACGGCTTCACCCACCAGAGCGAACAGTGGCTGGATCAGGCCGTCTATGGCCTGGCCGAGTGGAATGCCGATGCCATCGCCACCGCCCAGCTGATTGCCGTGCCGGGTTGCTACCCGACCGCATCGCTGTGCGCCCTCAAGCCGCTGCAGCAGGATGGTCTGATTGCCAAGGGGTGGCAGCCCATCATCAACGCCGTCTCCGGGGTTTCCGGCGCCGGTCGCAAGGCGGCCATCAACACCAGCTTCTGCGAAGTGAGCCTCAATCCCTACGGCACCTTCAATCACAGACACCAGCCGGAGATCAGCCACCACCTCGGCAAGGAGGTGCTGTTCCAACCCCACCTTGGCAACTATGTGCGCGGCATCCTGGCCACCATCTATGTGCAGCTGGCGGATGGAGTGACGCCGACCCAGGTGGATCAGGCCTACCTCAAGGCCTACGAGGGCAAGCCGCTGGTGCGCCTGACCGGCCAGATGCCCTCCATCCGTGGCGTCGCGGGCACCCCTTACTGCGACCTCGCCTGGCAACAGCAGGGCAACATGCTGGTGGTGGTATCCGCCATCGACAACCTGCTCAAGGGCGCCGCCTCCCAGGCCATGCAGTGCATAAATATCAAATTCGGATTTGAACCGGCCACCGGCCTGATTTAAGGACTCAAGGAAGGATCGCAACGATGAACAAGCAGACTCTGGTAATCAAGCTGGGCGGCGCACTGATCGAGAACGACGAGGCGCTGACCGCCCTGTTCGCCACCCTCAAAAGCTTTCTGGACGAGCAGCACAGACCCCTGGTGCTGGTGCACGGCGGCGGCTGCCTGGTGGATGACCTGCTCAAGGGGCTGGGTCTCACCTCCACCAAGAAGAACGGTCTGCGGGTGACCCCGTTCGAGCAGATCCCGTTTATCGCCGGCGCCCTGGCCGGCACCGCCAACAAGCAGATGATGGCCAAGGCCATCGCCACCGGCATCCCGGCGGTGGGGCTCTGTCTGGCGGACGGCGGTCTGTGCCAGGTGAGCCAGCTCGACCCGGCACTCGGCGCGGTCGGTGACTGCCAGCCGGGCAACCCGGCACTGGTGGCGGGGATCCTGGGGCAGGGCTTCCTGCCGGTGGTGAGCTCCATCGGCATCACTGCCGAGGGGCAGCTGATGAACGTCAACGCGGATCAGGCGGCTACCGCCATTGCCGAGGCGCTCGGCGCCGACCTGGTGATGCTCTCCGACGTGAGCGGCATCCTGGATGGCAAGGGCAAGCTGGTGCCCCAGCTCGACAAAGTGACCGCGCTGGATCTGATGGAGAAGGGGGTGATCAGCGACGGCATGGCGGTCAAGGTGAAAGCCGCCCTGCATGCCGCCGAGACCCTGGGCAAACCGGTCTGTGTCGCCAGCTGGCGCTACCCGGATCAGCTGCTCAAGCTGCTGGCCGGCGGTGCGGTTGGCACCCAGGTCTCTCTCTGATCTCCACCAGAACAAGGAACATTCGATGCAACATCTTCTGAAAGACAGCGACTTGAGCAAGGCCCAGATCGAGGCGCTGATCGCCCTGGGCAAATCGGTCAAGGCAGATCCGAAAAAGTACGGCCAGGCACTGGCGGGCAAGAGCGTGGTGACCCTGTTCGAGAAACCCTCCCTGCGCACCCGGGTCACCTTCGACATCGG
Source organism: Aeromonas sp. A600620 (assembly GCF_029479985.1). Lineage (NCBI taxonomy): Bacteria > Pseudomonadati > Pseudomonadota > Gammaproteobacteria > Aeromonadales > Aeromonadaceae > Aeromonas > Aeromonas sp. A600620. The sequence goes on from NZ_JAAKXB010000011.1 coordinate 47,939, forward strand.
CATCGCCAAACTGGGTGGCCACAGCGTCTATCTGGATCAGCAGAACGGCGCGCTGGGCAAGCGCGAATCGGTGAAGGATTTTGCCGCCAACCTGTCGCGCTGGTGTGATGCCATCGTCGCCCGGGTGTTCGATCACCAGACTCTGGTCGAGCTGGCGGAACACGGCACAGTGCCTGTGGTGAACAGCCTGTGCAACCTCTACCACCCCTGCCAGGGGCTGGCGGACTTCATGACCATCAGCGAGCACTACGGCGATCTGTCGAAGGTGAAGCTGGCCTATCTCGGCGATGGCAACAACGTCAGCCACTCTCTGCTGCTGCTGGGGGCGACCCTCGGCACCGACGTCACCCTGATCTGCCCGAAAGGCCACGGCCCGGATACCCAGATCTTCCTGCAGGCGCAGGCTCTGGCGGCCAAGTCAGGGGCGACCATCCACATCAGCGATGACGTGGCAGATATCGAAGGGTTCGACGTGGCCTACACAGATACCTGGGTCTCCATGGGTGACAACACGCCAATGGAGCAGGTAAAAGATATCTTTATGCCTTATCAGATCAACCAGGCCCTGCTCGACCGCACCGGCATCCAGCATGTGCTGCACTGCCAGCCGGCGCACCGGGAGCTGGAGATCACCTCTCAGGTCATGGACGGGCCTGGCTCCCTCATCATGGACGAGGCTGAAAACCGGATGCATATCCAGAACGCCGTGCTGCTGACCCTGCTTGGGCACAAATAACGGCAACCGACCCCAAATCACACCCTTTTATCGAATCATCATGGAGAGAAGTAAATGAGCGGAATCAACAAGATCGTACTGGCTTACTCGGGCGGACTGGATACCTCGGCCATCATTCCCTGGCTGAAGGAAAACTATGATGCGGAGATCATCGCCTTCGTTGCCGACGTCGGTCAGGAGCGTGACGATCTGGAAGGGATCGAGCAAAAAGCCATCGCCTCCGGCGCCACCAAGTGCATCGTCAAGGATCTGCGGGAAGAGTTCGTCAAAGAGTACGTCTACCCGACCCTGAAGACCGGCGCCGTCTATGAGGGCACCTACCTGCTGGGTACCTCCATGGCCCGTCCGGTGATCGCCAAGGCGATGGTCGAGGCGGCGCTGGCGGAAGGGGCCGACGCCATCTCCCACGGTTGTACCGGCAAGGGCAACGATCAGGTGCGTTTCGAAGGTGCGGTGGCCGCGCTGGCACCCCAGCTGAAAGTGATCGCCCCCTGGCGTCTGTGGGACATGCGTTCCCGGGAAGATCTGCTGGCCTACCTGGAAGCCCGTCAGATCCCCTGCAAGGCGACCCTGAAGAAGATCTACAGCCGCGATGCCAACGCCTGGCACATCTCCACCGAGGGTGGCGAGCTGGAGAGCACCTGGAACGAGCCCTCCGAAGCGGTCTGGCAGTGGACCGTTTCCGCCGAACAGGCCCCGGATCAGCCGGAGTACGTCAAGCTGACCGTGGCCCAGGGTGAAGTGGTGGCCGTTGACGACCAGCCGCTCAGCCCGCACCAGATCCTGATGACCCTGAACGAGCGTGCCGGCAAGCATGGCGTGGGCCGCATCGACATCACCGAAAACCGGATGGTGGGCATGAAGTCCCGCGGCTGCTACGAGACCCCGGGCGGTACCGTGATGGTCGCTGCGCTGCGCGCGGTAGAAGAGCTGGTCTTGGATCGCCCGACCCGCGCCTGGCGGGAGAAGCTGGGGGCCGAGTTCTCCCACCTGGTCTATGACGGTCGCTGGTTCACCCCGCTGTGCAAGGCCATTGTCGCCTCTGCCAACGCCATCGCCGAAGATCTCGATGGCGAAGTGGTGCTGAAGATGTACAAGGGTCAGGTCACCGCGGTGCAGAAGAAGTCGCCGAACAGCCTCTACTCCGAAGACTTCGCCACCTTCGGCGCCGACGAAGTGTACGACCAGAGCCATGCCGAAGGCTTTATCCGTCTCTACACCCTGGCCAGCCGGATCCGCGCCATGAAAGAGCAGCATCAGGCCATCGGTGGTGATCACACCCACGGCTAAGCAAGCACGATAACCCGTTGATTCCGTTGAGGGGGCATAGCCCCCTCTTCTACAGGTCGAGGGCATGGCCCCTGATCCATCATCGGCGGTGTGACAAGAGCGGCAGCGCCCCGGTCGCTTCTGTGAGATAACAGGGGCTGTGTGAATATGATGCTGACGTATTTTCTCCCTTCTCCTCTTGTGGGAGAAGGGTTGGGGATGAGGGGGAGGTCATTGGCCATTCCCCTCACCCTAGCCCTCTCCCAGAGGGAGAGGGGACCGGTTCGTAGTTGCTGGATGTGACATGTTCAACGGCAACAGCACTCCTCACCACCGCACTGTTATACAGGAAAATACAGGGCAAGATTTCTGCGCGCAGGCCAAGAGGCCGCGCGAGTAGGGCAGGCGCAAACGCCTACCGACAACGCATTCAAGGAGAGCAGTATGGCACTTTGGGGTGGACGCTTCAGTCAGGGAGCCGATAGCCGGTTCAAGCAGTTCAACGATTCGCTGCGGTTCGATTACCGGCTGGCGGAGCAGGATATTCAGGGCTCCATGGCCTGGGCCAAAGCGCTGGTGAAGGTGGGCGTGTTAACCGAGGGTGAACAGGGCAAGCTGCAGCAGGCGATGGAAGTACTGCTCGCCTCTGTGCAGCAGGATCCCCAGCAGATCCTGAGATCGGACGCTGAAGATATCCACTCCTGGGTCGAGAGCCAGCTTATCGCCGCCGTCGGCGATCTTGGCAAGAAGCTGCACACCGGCCGCTCGCGCAATGATCAGGTCGCCACCGACCTCAAACTCTGGTGCAAGGCGCAGGGTGAGCTGCTGCTCGGCTCCATCACCGCCCTGCAACAGGGGCTGGTGGCCTCCGCCCGCGCCAATCAGGCCGCCGTGCTGCCGGGCTACACCCATCTGCAGCGGGCCCAGCCGGTCACCTACGCCCACTGGGCGCTGGCCTATGTGGAGATGCTGGAGCGGGATTACTCCCGGCTGCAGGATGCCCTCAAGCGCCTCGACACCAGCCCGCTCGGTTGCGGCGCACTGGCGGGTACCGCCTACGCCATCGACCGCGAAGCCTTGGCGCTGGACATGGGCTTTGCCGGTGCCACCCGCAACAGTCTGGATTCGGTCTCAGATCGGGATCACGTGGTGGAGCTGATGCATGTAGCATCCCTCTCCATGACCCACCTGTCGCGCTTTGCCGAAGATCTCATCTTCTACAACACCGGCGAGGCTGGCTTTGTCGAGCTCTCCGATGCGGTCACTTCCGGCTCGTCGCTGATGCCGCAGAAGAAGAATCCGGATGCGCTGGAGCTGATCCGTGGCAAGACCGGCCGGGTGGTCGGCGCCCAGATGGGCATGCTGATGAGCCTCAAGGCGCTGCCGCTGGCCTACAACAAGGACATGCAGGAAGACAAAGAGGGGCTGTTCGATGCCCTCGACACCTGGCACGACTGCCTCGACATGGCGGCCCTAGTGCTGATCGATCTGAAGGTCAATGGCGAGCGCACCATGGCGGCGGCGCAGGGGGGCTACGCCAACGCCACCGAGCTGGCGGACTATCTGGTGGCCAAGGGCATCCCGTTCCGCGAGGCGCACCATATCGTCGGCGAGACCGTTGTTTACGCGATCCAGATGAAGAAGCCGCTGGAAGAGCTATCCCTCCCCGAGTTCCAGCGCTTCAGCCCCGTGGTGAGGGAGGATGTCTACCCGAACCTGGAGCTGGAGGCGACCCTGGCCAAGCGGGTTGCCAAGGGCGGCGTCGCCCGCGAGCAGATCGAATCGGCCCTCACCGCCGCCGAACAGTGGCTGGCCAAGCGAGCGGGTTGATCTCTGATGTATTTGGAAAATAAGAGGGGGAGCAATCGCTCCCCCTCTTGCTTTATCTTGGCTTTAAGCGCTTTTCAACATAATGGCATTTGCAGGTATTGCCTTATCAATGAATTCACCACTTCCATAAACTGACAGGATATCTCCACAAGCTGGGCAAGCTGCAGTGTATTCACTCATTACGTTGAGAGAACCCAGCACGAACCCTTTGAAGTGGTTACTGCATTTCTTACATTTCATTGATTTGATTGAAAACATCTTTGATTCTCCACGAATAGAAAGATATGAATTCCTCTCTTCTATGGATATGAAACGGGTGGGCTATTTCATGGGGAAATAGCCATAGTCACGCTTTGCATCACATCCACACGAATACGCTACCAGATTATTTATTGACAGGCTCGTCATCTACTGAAATCCATATTTTCAGTCATTTCACGCGCTGGCATTGAGCAGTTTGCCCACCCCCTCCCCCTTGCCATTGGGCAGGGTCTGTTTAAAGGCGCCGAGCAGCTGGTCGAGGTTGAGATTGCTGGCACCGAGGGAATCCTTGAGGGTATCGAGCTCGCTTTGCAGCGCATCGAGGCGGGTGCTCTGGGTACCATTGGCCAACTGGCTACGGGCGCTATCGATGGCGGCAGGGAGGGATTGGCCGCCATTCTCCTGCCCCAGAGTCTGCATCAGCTCCCCCATAAAGTGGTTGATGGCAGCGCGGTTCTGCTCGCTATTGGCATCCTTGATTCCCAGCCGCTGGAACAAGCTCTGGACGGTAGGGGCGAGGCGATCTTCCTGCACTGTTTGCTGCACAGACTCGGGTTTGGCACTGCTGCCGAGCAGCTGACTGCCCAGCTTGAGGGCGATAGAGGCAAGGGGAAGCAGGCTGCTGATCATGATATCTCTCCGCGACAACGACCCTTGATGGTGTTGCCAAGAGAAATGCATAAGCGGGGCCAGAACGATGAAAAAACGCCAGCCATAGCCAACTCATTGAGCAATCAAGCGATTTGAGTGACCGCCTCGTGCTTGGGCATGACAACTGAGGGCATCACAAGAGAGCCGGACGGCCAGCGGCTGCCGCTGCAGATCAAGGCGGCAAAGGGGTATTGCCGCAACGAACCGGAAACCGCAGGGCTACTCTTCGCTATATACCGGTAAATGCCCGCCATCTCCTTGAACACATCATTTTTCATTCATGAAACTTATGGCTATTAAGATCATGTAAATTTTCTTATCTAAAATGTTCGCGCAAGATGGCTCTCAAACCGGATTTGCCGTTGCCGCTATGCTGGCCGGCAACCGCCTTCTCCCAGCCTCGTTCGTTTTATGGAGTCGCTATGTCCCTGATCACCCCCTATATCTCCCCCGAAGTCAGCCAGTTGGCTCCCAGCTTTCGCGCTCTGAGCATCACGGTGCAGGCCGCAGCCGTGGTTGACCCGAACGTGGGGGCACGCGCCCTTGATGAAGCCTGCACCGCCATGCTGACTGCCGATGTGCCGTGGGCAGAGGCGCATCTCGCCGCCTGGGGCGATCTATTCAGAAAGTTCGGCGCCAAGCCGCAGCGGACTCCCTGTTCCGCCGAAGCTCTGAGAAAACGGGTCGCCCGCGATGGCAACCTGCCCGCCATCGCTCCCGTAGTCGATCTCTACAACGCCATCAGTATCCGTTACGCCATTCCGGTGGGGGGCGAAAACCTGCTTGCCTATGAGGGACTGCCGCGACTGGTGGTGGCCGATGGCAGCGAGCGGTTCGATACCATGAAGGGGGGCGAGCCGACCCACGAACCAGTGGAGCCCGGCGAGGTCGTCTGGCGGGATGACAAGGGGGTCACCTGTCGGCGCTGGAACTGGCGGCAGGGTATACGCACCCGATTGAGTGTCGATTCGGGCCAGATGTGGTTCATTCTGGAGAGCCTGCCCGAGATGCCGCTGGCTGCGCTGCATGAGGCGGGGGAAAAACTGATCGCCGGGCTGCGGGAGATGATGCCGGAAGCGGTGATCGCACAGAGCCTGATCGGCGATGTTGAGTAAACCGAAGGACGAGCCAACTCGTCACCGATAGATACAGAAAGGGGCGCCGCAGCGCCCCTCTCTCTTTTCACTCTGCTCAGCCCAGCAGCATATAAAGCTGGTGCGCTGCCACCCCGGCGCACAGGCCGCCGACCGTGTGGGCGACAATGGCGCGGGAGGTGAGATGGCGATAGCCGAGAGCATCGAGCATGGCGGTGTGGGTGCTCAAAAAGCCGCTCCAGCACATCCCCATGGCGGTAAACACCGCGACCTCGTTGCCGGTGATCCACCCCTTGGCAATAAAGGGGGGCACCAGCGACATGGCGGCACCGACCGCACCGAGCGAGGTTGCCGGGAAGGCGACCAGCTCCGGCTGCTGGAAGCCGAACAGCAGGTCAAACAGCCAGCTAACCTTGGCGGCCAGCACCGGCAGCAGGGCAACCCCCTGAAACGCTTCGCCGGTATAGCCCTTCTCCCCCGGGCCGAAGGTGAGCAGCATGACGAAGGTACTGATGATGAGCACGCCCGGGATCACCGCCATTCCCAGCTCCACACCGGATTTGCCGCCATCGAGCAATGAGTTGAGGATCCGCAGCCAGCCCGGCGCCACCTCTTTGCTGACCCCGACCTTGTGCCCCTTGGCATCAGTCGGCTCATCGTCCAGCACCTCACCCACCAGCGGGCGGATCATCCGCTGCATCAGTCGGGTAGAGACCACAGAGCCAACCAGAGCGCCGAGCAGACCGATCAGCGCCGCGCTGGCGGTAGACTCCCCGCCCGGTAGCTGCAGGGTAGCCATAAAGGTCACCACGATCAGGCCCATGCCGAAGGCGGTACCGAAGTTGGTCAGAGACACCAGCTGCCAGGGAGTGAAGCCCTTGCGAAAGCGGCTGTCCTTGGCGAGGCTGATCACCGCCGGGTTATCGGAGAAGAAAGTCATCAGCGCCGCCAGCGCGGTGCGCCCCGGCAAGCGGAACACCGGCTTCATCAGGGGGGCCAGCAGCACCTCCAGCAGCCGGATCACCCCGAATTCGCTCAGCAGCTGGCTGAGAGCGCCGGAAAGTACGGTGATCCCCATGATGAAGAGCACGGTATTGAGCAGCAGCTGGTGGGCGGTATTGAACAGGGTGTTGACCATGGCGGAGAGGCCCATCTGGCTGCCGAGGTAGCCAAACAGGCTGCCCAGGATCAGCAGCACCAGCACGGGCTCAAGCCACTCGCGGATGGTGGCCAGTCGCCCCTTTGAGTCTATAACTACTTGATTTTCCATATCTATCCTGCCGTCATTCTGTGCGTGTGTGATTGTTGTTATGGTAAAAACTCGGTATTGAACCAAAGAAAAAAAGCCCTTGTCTTGCGACAAGGGCTTTTCGGTTTGGCTCCTCCTGCTGGGCTCGAACCAGCGACCTGCGGATTAACAGTCCGTCGCTCTACCGACTGAGCTAAGGAGGAATTATTAGTGGTGCCCAGAGACGGAATCGAACCGCCGACACGGGGATTTTCAATCCCCTGCTCTACCGACTGAGCTATCTGGGCAAATGGTGCCGGCTACCGGAATCGAACTGGTGACCTACTGATTACAAGTCAGTTGCTCTACCTACTGAGCTAAGCCGGCACACTTTAAACCATTGTGCATGAACAAATTTTTTATTTCATGGCACCAAAATTTGGTGCCCAGAGACGGAATCGAACCGCCGACACGGGGATTTTCAATCCCCTGCTCTACCGACTGAGCTATCTGGGCGTGGGCGCTATTAAACGGATTTTAAGGCGGATGGTCAACGGGAAATTTTACTTTTTGTCTCGTTCGTCTCTTTTTTGCTCAACATCACCCGTTTTTCCCACTTCCTCGCCACTGGCACACCCTTTTCGCCGCCAGACTCTGGGTTCTTCCCCCTTGAGCAGACGGGAAATGTTCTCGTGATGGCGGATCAGGATAAGGCAGGAGAGCAGCGAGACAGGGAGGGTGTATTCGGGTTTGAGCAGGTAGGTGAAGAGTGGCGTGAGCAGTACGGTAATGATGGAGGCCAGCGAAGAGTAGCCGCTTGCCAGCAACACCAGCAGCCAGGTGCCGATGACAGCGCCCCCCATGGTGAAGCCGAGCGGCATCATGGTGCCCAGCGCCGTAGCCACCCCCTTGCCACCGCGAAAATGAAAGAAGATGGGGTACATGTGGCCAAGACAGGCGGCCACCCCGATAAAGCCGAGGTAGACCGGCTTTATCTGCAAATACCAGGCGAGATAGACGGGCACAGTGCCCTTAAGCACATCGAGCAGCAGCACCACCAGCGCCGCCATCCGGCCACCGAGGCGCAGCACATTGGTTGCCCCCGGATTGTGGGAGCCATGATCCCGCGGGTCGGGCAGACCGGTGCAACGGGAGACCAGCACAGCACTGGATAGTGAACCACCCAGGTAGGCCAGAATAATCATCAAAATCGTCAGGGCCGTCATCTTGGTCGTTTTTACCACGATATGAATGGGGTATGATGCGGGCCACATACGCTGGCATGGGCCCATGCCCACCCAGAGCGCCTCGGCAAGCCTGTTGCCCGGCCAGCATCCCTGCGCTGTCATCACAGCCCATCAAGAGTAAAGAAGAAGTACAGTCATGGACAAGGTGTTTATTCGCGGACTCGAAGTTTTGACCACCATCGGTGTATATGAGTGGGAGAAGGGCATTCGCCAAAAGCTCCGTTTTGACCTCGAGATGGGGTTCGACAACCGCCCCGCGGCAGCAACCGACGACATCAATCTGGCACTGGATTATGCCGACCTCTCCAACAAGATTTGCGAGCATGTCAGCGGCAAGGTGGTCGAGCTGGTCGAGACCATGGCCGAGCAGGTTGCCATGCTGGTGCTCGCCGACGAGCGGGTGCAGTGGGTCAAGGTGACCCTCACCAAGCCAGGCGCCGTGCCCAATGCCGCCGGGGTCGGCGTCGAGATCCTGCGCCATCGCACTCCGGCCGCGAGCAGCAACTGATGACCACCATCTATATCAGCCTCGGCTCCAACATCGAGCGGGATCGCCATATCCGTGCCGGACTCGATGCCCTGCACGCCGAATTTGGCGAGTTGCGGGTCTCCCGGGTATTCGAGAGCGAAGCGGTCGGCTTCAACGGCCGCCCCTTCTACAATTTGGTGGCGGCTGCCGAGACCGATCTGCCGCTGGCCACCGTCTGCCAGCGACTGCGGGCCATGGAGTTCGCCCACGGCCGCGAGCCGGATGCCAAGAAGTTCGCCCCGCGCACCCTGGATCTCGACCTGCTGCTCTATGGCGATCTGGTCTGCGACACCCCGCTGGTGCTGCCGCGCGGTGAAGTGCTCACCAACGCCTTCGTGCTCTGGCCGCTGGCCGAACTGGCCCCCAATCTGCGCCACCCCGTCGATGGCCGCACCATGGGCGAGCTGTGGCAAGCCTATGACAAGGCCTCCCAGCAGCTGTGCCCTATTCCCTTTCACTGGGAAGCGTGCGAATTGCAACATCACTGATCCGCAAGGGCGCCTCACGGCGCCCTTGTTGTTTGCACGGACAGGGTTGCTTATCACGGATAAGAAAGTGTCATTGGGCCTGCCCCTGCGAGGCTGGCAGGATAGCGCCCACTACAGGAGAACCCCATGCCACTCGATACCATTCACCACTTCAACTGCCAGCTGCTGGCCGAACTGCCCCACCAGCGCTATGAGCATGAACCCATCCTCGACTACGCCACCGACGAGAAGGTCAAGGCCCGCCTCGGCTGGCAGGCTGAGTTCAGCAAGACCCTGTTTCTCAAGTTCAAGGATGGCCGCTTCGCTCTGCTGCTGACCCACAGGGACGGGCGGCTCGACAACAAGGCGGTCAAGGCCGCACTCGGTGCCAAGCCCTCCATCTGCACCGCCGAAGAGATGCAGGCGGAGATTGGCTGCCTGCCGGGAGCGGTCTGCCCCTTCCTGCCCCGCGCCGATATTCCGCTACTGGTGGATCCGCAACTGCTCAACCACACCGCCTTCACCTGGACTCCGGGCCACCCGGAGCAGACCTTTCTGCTGGCGACCGAGCATCTGGCCGAAGTGTTGGCGCAGCTCCCCTGCGAGGTCAGCTATCTGCCCGCGCCGACGGCGTAGCCCCATCGCGCGCCAGCTGGGCGAAGATCAGCGCCGCCAGCATGGAGAGCAACCCGACACAGAGGTAGGTAAGGTGGAACCCGGCCAGCCACTGACCCTCGGCCACTAAGGTGCCCGCTGAGGTGCCCGCCGAGAAGAGCCCGAGCAGGCTGGCGGCAATCGCCACCCCCAAACTCATGGAGAGTTGCATCACCACCGAGAGCAGACCGTTGCCACTGCTGGCCAGGGTCGAGCTGAGATCTTGCAGCGTGAGAGTGTTCATGGCGGAGAACTGCAGCGAGTTGATGGCGCCGAAGATCGCCAGCCAGCCCAGCAAGACTCCGTAAGGGAGCTGGTTGTCGATAAAGTAGAAGCTGGCGATCATCGCCCCCAGCAACAGGGTGTTGCCGATCAGAATGCGGCGATAGCCCACCTTCGGAATCAGCTTGTTCACCAGCGTCTTGGTCAGCATGGCGCCAATCACGGTAGGGATCATGGTCATCCCCGCCTTGCTTGGCGAGAAACCGAGCCCCAGCTGCAGAAACAGCGGGGTGAGGAAGGGCATGGCGCCGCTGCCGAGGCGGGCAAACAGGTTGCCCCAGATGCCGATGGCAAAGGTGGTGGTCTTGAACAGGTTCAGGCTAAAGAGCGGCTGCGGTGCATTGGCGGCATAGAGCCAGTAGCTCGCCATCGCCGCTAAGCCGAAGATCAGTGCAAACAACGCCCAACCAGTGGAGATGCTGTGCTCCCCCAGTCCCTGCAAGCCGACCGACACCAACACCATGCCGACGCTGAACATCACAAAGCCCTGCCAGTCGAACCGGGCGGTCTGCTGCCGCAGCTCCGGCATAAAGTGCCAGCTGGCGATAAAGCCGAGCAGCCCCACCGGCAGGTTGATGAGGAACACCCAGTGCCAGCTCGCCACTTCCACCAGCCAGCCACCGAGCGCCGGCCCCATCAACGGGCCGAGCAGCCCAGGGATGGTGACAAACGACATCACCCGCAGCAGCTCGTGCTTGTCATAGACACGCAGCACCGCCAACCGCCCCACCGGCATCAGCAGCGCACCGCCAATCCCCTGAAGCACCCGGGCGGCCACCAGCATGGAGAGGGAATTGGAGGCGGCACAGGCGAGAGAGCCCAACGTGAACAGCGAGATGGCGGCCAGATAGATACGGCGGGTGCCGAATCTGTCAGCCAGCCAGCCGGAAGCCGGGATCAGCAACGCCACCGTCAACATGTAGGCAATGATCACCGACTGCATCTGCAGCGGGCTCTCTCCCAAGGTCTCGGCCATGCTGGGCAGGGCGGTGTTGAGAATGGTGCCATCCAGCGCCTGCATAAAGAAACCGACCGCCGCCAGCAGGGGCAGCCACTTGCGCTGGGCATCTGTCACTGTGTGGCTCATTGCCACCTCCATTATTTTTGCGGGGGAGCGGCGGCGGTCAGGAAGAGATCGACACAACTCAGGGTCCAGGCATCCTGCTCGGCAGCACTCTGGGTCAACGGCAGACCCAGCTCACGGAGCATTCGCTCCTTGCCCTGCCACATCAGCAACAGCTGCAAGGCGGCCTGTTCGCTGTCTTGATGGCAAAGCAGGCCTTGCTGCTTCTGCTGCTCCAGCCAGTTGGACAGCATCTCGGTCACATAGAGCGGGCCCGCCTCGAAAAAAAGGGTGGCCAGCTGGGCATCGTTGCAGCTGATGCAGGTGCGAAAGATATTGATGGCATCATCGCTCAGGATCAACTTGCGAAAGCTGCGGCCAAAGGCAATCAGGCTCTCCCGCACATTGTTGCCACGCAACAATACCTCCGGCATCAGCTCACTGCTGACGCACTTGCTGCCCACCGCTTCGGCAAATAGCGACTCCTTGTTGGCAAAATGGCTGTAGACCGTCTGCTTGGAGACGCCCGCTTCACTGGCCACCATGTCCATGCTGACCAGATGCAGACCGTGCTGACAGAAGAGCCGCCCGGCAGCATCGAGGATCGCAGCCCGCTTCTGCTGACTACGGGGTGAAATGTTCATTTTTCCTCCACAATCAAACTGGACAGTCTAGTTTCGAAAAACTAGACTCACCGGTGTGATTTGATGTTATGTCAACCAGAGGATGATGTCATGACACTTTGCTTAATCCTGCTGGCGCTGTTACTGAGTGGCTGCAGCCCGGTCACTGAGTCAGAAGAAACACCCGCCCTGACCCGGGTGATCGCCCAGCCGCTGCAAGCCAGCGATCACTACCCGGTGCTGCACCGCTTCAATGGCCGGGTGATCGCCCCCGAGCACAGCCAGATAGGCTTCGAGCTGGCAGGGCGGATCGCCACTCTGCACAAGGGACGCGGAGAGCCGGTCGCGGCCGGCGAACTGCTCGCCACACTGGACACCCGGCTGCTGGCAGTGGAAGCCAAAGAGCTGGCCGCCCGGGCCGCCCAGAACGAGGCCGAGCTGACCCTTGCCCGGCAGACGCTCGATCGACTCACCGCCCTGCGCCAGCAGCAGTTCAGCTCCCGTCAGGCGCTGGATGAACAGCAAGGCAAAGTCCGCATGCTGGAGGCAAGCGCCAACCAGCTGGCCGCCGCCCTCGAAGCCAACCGGGTCAAACAGGAGAAATCACAGCTGCGCGCCCCCTTCAACGGGATTGTGGTCAGCCGCGAGCAGGCATTGGGGGCCGTGGTGGCCGCAGGCCAGCCTCTCTTCTCCCTGACCCGCAGCGGCCAGTGGGAGGCCGATATCGGCGTGCCGGTGAAACAGGCCGAGACCCTGATCGTCGGCCAACGCTACCCCCTGCAAAGCGGTGTGCAATCACTGGAGGGGCGCCTGCTTAATCTGGGGGTACAAGTGGACGGGCAGACCCACACCCGCACCGCCCGCTTCCAGCTGACCCGGGGCGGCGAACAACTGGCAGAGGGGCAACTGATCACCCTGTTGCATCAGACCCGCGAGCCCACCCGTGCTTACGAGGTGCCGCTCACCGCGCTGACCCAGGGATTGCGCGGCAGCTGGACCCTCTATCTGCTCAACGACGAAACGCCACCCCGAGTAGTCAGTCGGGACGTCACCCTGCTGCAGCAAGATGGCGAACGAGCCTGGATCAGTGGTGCCCTGAACGGACAAGAACAGCTGGTGACCGATGGCCTGCATAAACTGGTGCCGGGCCAGCAGGTCACCCTGACCACCAGCGTGGATCATCAGGTGGCGCATCCGGAGCCACAGTCATGATCCGCCCGTTTATCGAGAATGGCCGCCTGCTGCTGTTGACGGTCGCACTGCTGCTGACGGCCGCCCTTGCGGCATTGCAGACCCTGCCCAGAACCGAAGATCCCCAGCTCACCAGCCGTTTTGCCAGCGTGGTTACCCACTTCCCCGGGGCCAGCGCCGAACGGGTGGAAGCGCTGGTGAGCGAGCCCATCGAGAACCGGCTGCGGGCCCAGAGCGAGATCAAGCTGATCGAGTCGAGCTCTCGCCCTGGTCTCTCCATCATCAATCTGGAGCTCAAGGATGAGGTCAGCGATGTCGAGCCTGTCTGGTCCAGAGTTCGTGACCGGCTGGCAGATCTGGCCGCCGGACTGCCAGCAGGCGCCAGTGCCCCCAAGCTGGATGACGAGAAGGGCTACCCCTTCACCCGGCTGGTCAATGTGGTCTGGCGCGGGCCGGGCCAGCCGCAGCTGGATCGCCTCGCCCGCTACAGCGCCGAGCTGGAACGCCGGGCTCGCCAGCTGCCGGGCACCGAATACGTCGAGCGGGTCGGGACACCACAGGAGGAGATCGAGGTGCGGTTCGATCCCCTCGCCCTCAGTGCCAGCGGCATGAGTGGCGAACAGCTTGCCCAGGCGCTGAGCGGTGCCGATGCCAAAGTAACCGCCGGAGAGTTGCAGGGCAGCCACAATCGCTTTCAGGTGGAGATCCGCGGCGCCCTCGATACCCTGGAGCGGATCCGCCAGATCCCGCTGCGTACCGGCGAGCAGGGCCAGACCCTGCGCCTTGGCGATCTGGCCGAGGTAAGACGTACCCTGCACCAGCCGGAGAGTCAGCTGGCCTTTGCCAATGGTGAACGGGCCGTGGTGGTCGGCCTGCGGATGGCACAGGATCACCGCATCGACCTCTGGTCGGCACGGGTCGATACAATGCTGGCCAAGCTGCAACAGGACTTGCCGGATAATATCGGCCTCGTCACCAGCTTCGATCAGCAGCGTTATACCGATCAGCGGCTCGATACCCTGCTGCTCAACATTGTGCAGGGCTTCCTCATCATCGTGGCAGTGCTGCTGGTGACCTTGGGAGTCAAGGCCGCCATTATCGTGGCCCTGTCGCTGCCGCTTACCGTGGCGTTCTCTTTCGCCTGCATGAACCTGATCAATCTGCCCATTCACCAGATGTCGGTCACCGGTCTGGTGGTGGCGCTCGGGATCATGGTGGACAACGCCATCGTCATGGCGGATCGGGTGCAGTATCAGCGCCGCCACGGCATGGCCATGAGTGCCGCCGCACTGGAAGCCATCGGCCACCTCTGGCTGCCACTGCTGGGCTCCACCCTCACCACCATGCTCGCCTTTATGCCGATCATTCTGATGCCGGGCCCGGCGGGCGAGTTTGTCGGCGGCATCGCCTGGGCGGTGATCTGTTCGCTGCTGGGATCCTACCTCATCGCCCACACCCTAGTGGCTGGCCTCGCAGCCCGCTGGATTGGCAGTGACCAGGGGGGGCGCTGGTATCAGGATGGCTTGCACCTGCCCCGGGTGAGCGCCCGTTTCCAGCAGAGCATCGCCATGGCGCTGGCTCACCCCTGGCGTACCCTGCTGCTGGTCAGTCTGCTGCCCCTGCTCGGTTTCTGGGTGGCGGGCCGCCTCACCGAACAGTTCTTTCCCCCTGCCGACCGGGACATGATCCACATCGAGGCCGGCCTCTCCCCACAGGCGAGCCTGGCGCGCACCCGCGAGCTGGCTCTGGGGATCTCCGCCGAGCTGGCCAGTCTCCCCGAGCTGATTCGTCAGGATTGGGTGGTGGGCGACAACGCCCCCAGCTTCTACTACAACCTGGTGCCCAGAAAACAGGGGCGGGCCGATTACGCCCAGGGGATGATCACTCTGCAGGATGCCGATGCTGCCGAGCGGCTCATTCCACAACTGCAGCAGCGGCTCGATGCAACATTTCCCGAAGCGCAGATCCTGGTGCGCAAGCTGGAACAGGGGCCACCTTTCAATGCCCCGGTCGAGCTGCGGCTGTTTGGCCCCGACCTTGAACAACTACACCGTCTGGGAGAGGAGCTGCGCAGTCTGCTCGCCAATACCCCGGCCGTGGTGCAGACCCGCGCCACCTTGCAGGCAGGGGCACCCAAACTCTGGTTGCAGGTCGATGAGGAGGCAGCCCGACTGGCAGGCATGAGCCTGACCGATGTTGCCTCCCGGCTGGCGGGCGCACTGGATGGCAGGTTGGGCGGCACTGTGCTGGAAGGCACCGAGTCAATCCCGGTTCGGGTGCGGCTGGCCGAGCCCTTGCGTCAGGATCCGGATGCGCTGCTCAATGTGCCGCTGTCGCTCACCGGCACCGGCCAGCAAGGGGCAGCCAATCTCACCTTGCGGGCGCTGGCCACTCCCGAGCTGCTGCCAAGCTGGGGGGAGATCAGCCGCCGGGATGGTGAGCGGGTCAATGTGATGGAGGCCTATCTGGCGGTCGGCGTACTGCCGCAAACCGTGCTGGAGCAGGTCAAAGAGAGGCTGGCCGCCAAGGCGCTGGCATTGCCGCCGGGCTATCGACTGGAGTTTGGCGGGGAAGCCGCCAAGCGGGATGAATCGGTGGGCAATCTGATGGCGCACGTCAGCCTGGTCGCCGTGCTGCTGGTGGCCGTGCTGGTGCTCAGCTTCAACTCGTTCCGGCTGGCAGGCATCGTCACCCTGGTGGCGATCCAGTCGGCTGGGCTCGGGCTGCTGTGGGTCTGGCTACTGGGGTACCCCTTCGGGTTTACGGTGATCATCGCCCTGCTGGGACTGATGGGGCTGGCCATCAACGCCGCCATCGTCATTCTGGCCGAGCTGAGGGCAGACCCGCTGGCACAACAGGGCAATCTGCCGCAGATCCGCGATCTGGTGGCCGGTTGCAGCCGCCACATCGTCTCGACCACCATCACCACGGTGGGCGGCTTCATCCCGCTATTGCTGGGGGGCGGCGGCTTCTGGCCCCCCTTTGCCATCGCCATCGCCGGTGGCACAGCGCTGGCGACCCTGCTCTCGTTCTACTTCGTGCCGGTGGCGTTTGTGCTGTTCAACCGTCGCCGTCCTGACCTGATGCAGGAGAGCTGCAACGCGCAAGATCAGTTGTCGGGCTGACCCAGCATGGCTTTGAGCCGCTCTTCCAGAGTGGGCTCGGGGGCCTTGAGGGTCGCCATAAAGAGCTGCTCGATACCGGCCTTGTCCTGACTTTTCACGATAAACACCAGTCGGGACTGGGCCTTGCCCTCCGGCCAGTCGCCCAGCGCCTGCAGCGGATAGAGCTGGCCGTGGACGCCGTGGATCACCACCGGCTGGCTCTCCCCTTCCAGCTGCAAAATCCCCTTGAGGCGCAGCAGGGCATCGCCATATTGGGCCTGCACCGCATCGATGGCGGCCAGCAAGCGAGAGGGTTTGAGCGGCTCGCCGATACGCAGGGAGAAACTCTCGATGTTGCCGTGCTCGAAGTGGGTGGGTGCAGCAGTGCCTACCTTGGCGGCGAACGGTTGCATCTTCGGCTGCATCGGTGACGCCAGCCCCTGCTTGGGAGATTCGGTGCGCAGCCAGGCCAGCAGCTGGCGCACATCGCGCCCTGCCGCTTCGTTGTAGACGCCGAGCTTCTCCAGCACTGCTGGCGACAGTTCACCATTGGTCACCTGCTGGATCGGGGCCGCCGGATTGAGTGCCGCCAACTGGGCTTCGACCCGTGCCAGCTGCTCGTCATCCACCAGATCGCCTTTGCTCACCACCAGCAGATCCGCCAGCGCCACCTGTTTCACCGCTTCATATTGAGCCGCCAGCTGTTGCTCGATATGGCCGGCATCCACGACGGTGACAGTGCCATCGAAGCGGTAGCGCTGGGCAATAAAGCCCTCTTCCCTCAACGTGAACAGCACGGGGGCCGGATCGGCGAGGCCAGTGGTCTCGATAATCAGCCGCTTGAACGGTTTGATCTTGCGCTGGATGGCCTTCATAAAGAGCCCCTGCAACGCCTCCACCAAAGAGCCCTGCACCGAACAACAGATGCAGCCGGAGTCGAGCAGCATCACCTGCTCATCCACCTGTTGCACCAGATGGTGATCCAGCCCCACCGAGCCGAACTCGTTGATCAGCACGGCGCACTCACCAAGCTCCGGCTGCTTGACCCAGTGATTGAGCAAGGTGGTCTTGCCGCTACCGAGAAAGCCGGTCAGCAGGGTCACTGGGATACGGGTATCTTGCATATCGGTCATGTCAGATCCTTACCGGTTGGCAAACAGGTCGCTGAGCCAGCGGTTTTCAAAGCGGCCATAGGGGTCGAGCTCGGCTTTCAACGCCACGAAGTCGTTCCAGCGCGGCAGCAGGGCCGGGAAGTCGTAGAGATCCATCGCCAGATGTTTGCCGAAGTGGGGAATGCCGCCGAGCGGCACCAGCAGTTGTTGCAGCTCGCGCATCTGCTCCATGGAGCCGTTGACGAAGGTGCCGTCCGCCGCCAGATAGACCAGAAAACCGATCCAGCAGACCGGCTGGCCATAAGCGGCGCTGAGCCAGGCCTCAGAGGGGCCGGTACAGCGCAGGATAAAGGGGTAGTGCAGCACGCCCGGGTTGGCCTGCTGCCAGGCCTGCAGGGTCTCCAGTGCCTCGTTCATCCGATGAAGCGGCACCGCCACCTCACAGTTGATCTGAGGTGCCGGGATCCCCTTGCAGAGGATCTGGTAGACGTTGCCCACCAGATCGGAGGCATCCTTGAAGCGGCGCACCGTCTCGAAGTGCTCACCGGCCAGCGCCTCATCCTTGGTATCTTTCGCCATCTTCTGCAAGGTGGCATCAATGGTGGCGTTCATGCGGGCGTCGATATCGCCATCCAGCAGCAGCGGCTCGCTGCCGCCAGCGCGGTAGCGGGCCACCTCGTCATCGGAGGCGGGATCCACCAGCCAGATGTGGCTCTCGCCGGTCCAGGCAAACCACCAGCTCTTCACAAAGCCGTGCTCGCGGTTGAGCCGTTCGTTGTGCTCCAGCAGGAAGGGGTAGTCGGTGGTGAACTTGGTGCAGCGCATGATGCGATTTGGCACGGTGCGCAGGGTGACGTCGAGCAGGATGCCGAGCATCCCCATCCCCATCACGAAGGCGCCGAAGCGCGGATCGGTGCGATCCACCCGGATGATGTCGCCATTGGCCAGCATCACCGTCATCGCCTCCACCACATCGCAGAGGGCAGACTGGTGCAGCCCCTGACCGTGGGTACCTGTGCTGAGGGCGCCGCCCAGGGTCTGGATGCCGATAACGCCCGGGGATGCGGGCAGCATCCGCTCCATGGCGATCAGCTCGGCATAAACGGTATCGAGCGGCGTCCCCGCCTGATAGGTCACGGTATCGGCGGTTTTCGCCAACTGGCCGCGCAGGTGGTGCAAGTCCACCAGCAGTGCCTGACTGCCCTCGGTATAGACGCTGTGAATGGGCTCAAAAGAGAGGCCGGAGCCGATAAGACGCAGCTTGCGCTCGGGGTGTTCCCGCAGCAGCGCCTGCAGCTCGTCGCGGTTTTTCGGGCGCCACACCTGATCCAGCGCCCCGAGGGGATTGGTTCTCGACCAGTTGAACAGCACCTCCCGATTACCGATCGCCTTGATGCTGTGAAATGCCTGGAACTGAACCGTCATACCGCGCCTCATCTTTTACTGACGTCAAAATGAGCGCCGATTCTACCGAAAAGTGAGCCACAAGGCATGGAAAACAAGCCCCTGCACTAGAGGGGGGATAGGGGGAGAGCACTCCCCTACCCTGCCAGACGGGAGCGTGGCCGCCCGTCTGTCACCGATAGATCAGGTGGCGTTCGGGATGCCTCGCACCCCATCTGGCTGGCGGGTCTGTGCCTCTTCCGGCAGCAGCTCCTCACAGAACTGGCGCAGCGGCATGGGGCGGGCAAACAGGTACCCCTGCAGATAATCGACCCCTTTGGCCCTGAGGTAGTCAGCCTGACGCTCACTCTCCACCCCTTCCGCCACCAGCGCCAGACCGAGCCGGGTCGCCAGATCGATCACGTTATCCACGATATGCTCCGAGAGCGACTCGGTACCGATGCGGGCAATAAAGGATTTGTCGATCTTGAGGTAATCCACATGAAACTGCTGCAGGTAAGCCAGGCTGGAGTGGCCGGTGCCAAAGTCGTCGATGGCGAGTTTGACCCCCATCTCGTCCAGCTGGCGGAACAGGGAGAGGGTCTGGGGATCTGACATCAGCAGCTCCCGCTCGGTCAGTTCCAGCACCAGTACCACCTTGCCGGGAACAAAGTGACCGAGGAAAGCGCGACACTCGGCCAGCAGGGCAAAATCGTGGCAATGGGCGGCGCTGATGTTGAAGCTGATATGAAACCCGTCGGGCAACTGCTCCTGAGAGCGGTTCAACCGTGTCGCCACCTGCTTCATGATATGGGTGGTCATGGGGACGATCAGTCCCGACTCCTCCGCTTGCGGAATAAAGAGATCGGGCCGGATCACCCCTTCATTGACATGTTCCCAGCGCATCAGCACCTCGGCGCCCATCATCTTGCCGTCGTGGCTGGCAATCAGCGGCTGCAGATAGGGAACAAACTCCCTGGCCCGCAGGGCACGTCGCAACTCATCTGTTGGCGAGCCGGGCCGCCCCAGCACCCACCACACCAGCCAGGCCAGCAAAAGCGAGGAAACCGCCAGCCACGACAGCGCCACATGCCGCGCGGCCCACAGCGACTTCCAGTAGACCGGCATGGCATAACCGGCATGGATGGTGAAAGGATAATGGGATGATGTGAGGGCCTGGCTGATCCCGCGATGGAGGGTGGGCGCCTCGCTCAGATAGCGGCCAGACTCATTGAGCCAGGCCGATCCCACCTGCAGATAGAGCGCACTGGATTTTCCGCTCATGGAGAGCATGAAGCTGAGCTGGGTACTGTCGATGGCGCTCAAGGCGGCATCCTTCCCCTGTTCGGTGCGCACCACCAGCAGCGGGTGATTTTGCCGCACCCGGTTGCCACTCATCAGCAGCAGCTTGCGGCCAGTGTAGATGGAGCCGTCATCGGCATCATTGGCCTCACCAAACAGCGAAGTGCAATTGATGATGCCGTTTCGCACCAGATTGACCGAACGCAGGAAAGGCTCGATGGCGACCTTCTTGCGCAGCACCAGCAGGTTGTCGCGACAGGGAGCATTCACCAAGGGCAGCACGGAGCGATTGGCCTGCTCCGCATGATCCAGCATCGACTCCATCAGGGTTCTGGCCTTGTGGGCCGAGGCACTGGATTCCGCTTTCAGCTCCTGCACATAATTGCTGTGGATGAGCCAAGCTCCCACCAGCAGCGGCAGGGTAAAGACCAGCAAAGCACCGCCGAAGCGTAACCCGGTTCGGGAGAGATCGATCCTGAACAGAAACATAAAGAACCACGCCGCAATTCGTCAGGCCTGCCAACGCAAGCACCCAGTGAACAGATATCCACTTTCCCTCGATAACGATGCCTCATCATTACCGCACATAACCGAACAACATAACCCAAAGCGTTTATAAAACGAACCACCAAACAGGTGGTTGGATCTCTCTAGCAAGGATCGTGCAAACAATCTTCAAAAAAAACGGTGAATAACACACAAATAAATAATGCCGCGTAAATACGCGGCATTATTGGCTTCTTATCGCGCAAATCGCGCAAGAACTCCGTTAAACGGCTTGCTGCAGGATCACCGCATCAGCCTTCTTGGTGTAGGAGGCGATCTCGTTGAAGTTGAGGTAGCGGTAAGTATCTGCCGCAGTGGCATCAAGCGCCTTGGCGTACTGCAGGTACTCCGCCACGGTCGGGATCTTGCCGAGGATGGCGGCAACGGCGGCCAGCTCCGCAGAGGCCAGGTAGACGTTGGCACCTTTACCCAGACGGTTCGGGAAGTTACGGGTGGAGGTGGAAACCACAGAGGCTCCTTCCGCTACCCGCGCCTGGTTGCCCATGCACAGGGAACAGCCCGGGATCTCGATGCGGGCACCGACGCGACCAAAGATGCCGTAGTAGCCCTCTTCGGTCAGCTGATCCTTGTCCATCTTGGTGGGCGGCGCGATCCACATGCGGGTCGGTAGCTCGCCCTGATACTTCTCGAGCAGTTTGCCGGCGGCGCGGAAGTGACCGATGTTGGTCATGCAGGAACCGATGAACACCTCGTCGATCTTGTCGCCAGCCACGTCGCTCAGCAGACGGGCATCGTCCGGATCGTTCGGCGCACACAGGATCGGCTCCTTGATGGTGGCCAGATCGATCTCGATGATTTCGGCGTACTCGGCATCCTTGTCCGCTTCCATCAGGGTCGGGTTGGCCAGCCACTCTTCCATCCCCTTGATGCGACGGGTGATGGTGCGCACGTCGCCGTAGCCTTCGGAGAGCATCCATTTCAGCATCACGATGTTGGACTTCAGATACTCGATGATCGGCTCTTTATCCAGCTTGATGGTGCAACCGGCAGCGGAGCGCTCGGCGCTGGCATCTGCCAGCTCGAAGGCTTGCTCCACCTTCAAGGTCGGCAGACCTTCGATCTCGAGGATGCGGCCGGAGAAGATGTTCTTCTTGCCCGCTTTCTCGACGGTCAGCAGCCCTTTCTGGATGGCGGCGTAGGGAATGGCATGAACCAGATCACGCAGGGTGATGCCCGGTTGCAATTCGCCCTTGAAGCGCACCAGCACGGACTCCGGCATATCCAGCGGCATCACGCCGGTGGCGGCGGCGAAGGCCACCAGACCGGAGCCCGCCGGGAAGGAGATACCGATGGGGAAACGGGTGTGGGAGTCACCACCGGTACCCACGGTATCCGGCAGCAGCATGCGGTTCAGCCAGGAGTGGATGACGCCATCCCCCGGACGCAAGCTCACACCGCCGCGGTTCATGATGAAGTCCGGCAGGGTGTGGTGGGTCTGTACGTCGATGGGCTTGGGATAAGCTGCGGTGTGGCAGAAGGACTGCATGGTCAGATCGGCGGAGAAGCCGAGGCAGGCCAGATCCTTGAGCTCGTCGCGGGTCATCGGGCCCGTGGTGTCCTGAGAGCCGACCGTGGTCATCTTGGGCTCGCAGTAAGTGCCCGGGCGAATGCCCTTCACGCCGCACGCCTTGCCCACCATCTTCTGGGCCAGGGTGAAGCCTTTACCGGTATCGGCCACCGGCTGCGGGCGACGGAATACGGTGGAGAACGGCAGACCCAGCGCTTCGCGGGCCTTGTCAGTGAGGCCGCGACCGATGATCAGCGGAATACGGCCACCGGCGCGCACTTCGTCGATCAGCACGTCGGTTTTCAGTTCAAACTGCGCCAGCACCTGTTCGGTGCCGTGTTTGCAGATCTTGCCGGCATAGGGGTAGATGTCGATCACATCGCCCATTTCCAGCTTGGAGACGTCCACTTCGATAGGCAGTGCGCCGGCATCTTCCATGGTGTTGAAGAAGATCGGGGCAATCTTGCCACCCAGACAGACACAGCCAGCGCGCTTGTTCGGCACGAACGGAATGTCGTCACCCATGAACCAGAGCACCGAGTTGGTGGCGGATTTACGGGAAGAACCGGTACCGACCACGTCACCCACATAAGCCAGCGGGAAGCCTTTCTCTTTCAGGGCATCGATGGTCTTGATGGGGCCGACGGCGCCATCCTTGTCCGGAGTAATGCCGGGACGGGCGTTTTTCAGCATCGCCAACGCGTGCAGCGGAATGTCCGGGCGGGACCAGGCGTCCGGTGCCGGCGAGAGGTCGTCGGTGTTGGTTTCGCCAGTCACCTTGAACACGGTGACGGTGATCTTCTCGGCCAACTCCGGGCGGGAGAGGAACCACTCGGCATCAGCCCAGGACTGCATCACCTGTTTGGCGTGGACATTGCCCGCCTTGGCCTTCTCTTCCACGTCGTGGAAGGAGTCAAACATCAGCAGGGTGTGGGAGAGCCCCTTGGCGGCAAGCGGCGCCAGGGTGGCGTGATCCAGCAGGTCGATCAGCGGTTGAATGTTGTAACCACCCTGCATGGTGCCCAGCAGTTCAACGGCTTCGGCGGCAGTCAGGATGGGAGAGTGGGCTTCGCCCTTGGCGACGGCGGTGAGGAAACCGGCTTTGACATAGGCCGCTTCATCAACACCGGGGGGAATACGGGAGGACAACAGCTCTTTCAGAAAGTCTTCTTCGCCAGCGGGCGGGTTCTTGAGCAGCTCAACCAGGGCGGCGACCTGCTCTGCATCCAGAGGTTTGGCAACCACGCCTTCGGCGGCACGTTCTGCGACGTGTTTACGGTATGTTTCAAGCACGACTAATTCCTCTTTGGTCTTTTTTTGGGGTTCGCCCACGCTCGCGGCGATCGTCCTTGCGGGACACCCCGTAGGGTGCTCCCCACTATATAAGTTTTAACGACTAATTAAAATCCAAACCCTGTTTACTTATTCACTACAAAATCGTAACCAATTAAACATGCTGGTATTTTTTGATAATTAATTGAACGCCATCAATCAGAGTTAACAAATTGGCATCATTTCGGCATTATTCGAACGTACTACCCAATTGCAGATAGAAGACGTCATTGCCCCCCTCCGCCATGCCGTAGCCGAGGAACACAGGGCCGAGGAAGCTCTCCACCCCGACATAAAGCGACCCGGCGGTAAACGAGCTCTCCAGACTGATATCCTCCCCCTTGTTCCAGACCCCGCCCTGCTCCAGAGATCCGCCCAGATAGAGCGGCATCTTGAGGGCACCGAAGTCATTGTCTGCCACCCGATAGATGTAACGCAGGCCACCAAACAGGCTGTAGCGACCGCTCAGCTGGTAGCGCTGGAAACCTGAGAGGCGGAACAGCCCGCCCAGATCCTGAATATGCAGTGGCACCACCTCTTCACTGCCCGAGCCACCCCCTTCGAGGATCAGGTTGAGGCTGTGCCTGTCCCATGACCAGGGCTTGATCATGGAGAGTTGATAATTCCAGCCTTCACTGCGGCCATCTGCCGACTCGAGTCCATCCACACTGACGTGGGAGTGGCCCAGTTTCATATCCCACTTCACCCCCTGATAGGGGAAATAGCGGCTATCCAGATTGTCGTGTTCAAAGCGGACATAGGGGCCCCACGCCGTGGCATCCCCTTGCAGCTCTTTGAAGTTTTTGATCTCGATACTGCCCGTCTGCCCTTCCAGCCCCATAGACAGGCGGCTCCAGGGCTGACGATTCCAGCCGACCGCCAGATCGGCGCTGAAGAAGGAGTACTCGGTATCGAGATAGGTAAATATCGGTTCGTCCGGATCCGGATTAAAGAGGCTTCTCTGGGTCTGGTCATAGGCCAGGCTCGCCTCGCCATAGAAGGTCTGGGAGGGCTCCAGCGGTGTATAGAAGTCGGTCTTGATATGTTTGGCCGTGCCCAGTGATGCCTCGGTCAACCACTCGGCCCCCCACTCGTTGACGTTGGTGAGGGTGTAGGACATGCCGACGTTGTAGTTGGAGGTATTCTCGAAGTCATCGGTGAAACCGAACTGGAAGTTGAGGTAACCAGGCCCCCAGTTCTTCTCGCTGGCATCCACTACCAGCACGTTCTCCCCATCGCGCTCCTCCACTTCATAGGTGATGCGGTCAAACGACTCCAGCGCATAGAGGCGGCGAATGCCAGCCTCCAGACTCTCGTTGGTCTGGATCTTGTCCGGCCGAACCTTCAGCATGGCGTGCACCGTCTCGTCGGAGAGGCGCGACTTGTTGATGATCTCCACCTTGTCGATGAAGTAGGCGGGTTGACCACTTCGCTCGGCACGGCGGCTCAGCTTCTGGTTGCGATAGGCGTTGTACTGCGCCTTGGTGAGCGACAGCTTATCGAGTTGCAGCGACGCCTTGTACGCCGCCGCCTCACCCATTTTGATCCCCTCCGGCATGCGGGCAAAGTCGGCGATCCCCATATCGCCAAACTCGGGAGCGATCAGTATGTCTTTCGGCCCCATCAGCGCCTTCTGCTTGTCGGTACCCACCTGGGTCATGTAGGTGGTGAGCTGGTCGATCATCGCCAACCCTGACTTGAGTGATTCACGGGTACGCAGCTTGGCACCGATATCCACCGCGATCACCACGTCGGCCCCCATTGCCTTGGCGACATCCACCGGCATGTTGTTGACGCTACCGCCGTCCGCCAGGATGTGCCCCTCCCACTCCACCGGCTTGAGGGCACCGGGAATGGACATGGAGGCCTGCATTGCCTTGGCCAGGCTGCCGTGATCCAGCACAAAGGGGGTGACCGTCTCCATGTCGGTCGCCATGGCGCGGTAGGGAATGGGGAGATCGTCGAAGCTCTCCTGTACCGGCAGGTTGGAGGTGGCCCCCCGCAGCAGGCTGGCCATGGATTGGCCCTGGAAAAAACCGTCCGGCAGCTGGGTGGTGTCGCCATTCACCCCGATATCGGTGCGCAGCTGATACTGCTCGTTCTGCTGCTTTTTACGCAACGACAGCTCGTCGCGGCCCACCTTGTCCTGATAGCCCTTGTTCCAGTCGATGGCCAGGGTAGTGCGCTCCACCTCCTCGGCACTGAGCCCCATGGCGTACATCCCCGCCACATAAGAGCCCATGCTGGTGCCGACTATGATGTCGACCGGAATCCGTTTCTGCTCCAGCACCTTGAGGATGCCGATATGGGCCGATCCCTTGGCGCCGCCGCCGCTGAGCACCACCGCAATTTTCGGGCGATCCCCCTGTGCCGCCACAGCCAGCAGTGGGCAGGCCGCCAGCATCACCAAAAGCAGACGGGTCCATCCCGCACCTAAGCTGCGCATCATATTTTCCATATTATTCAGAGGGTCAGTCACCAAGGATGGCCTCTACTATAAGGGGCCCGGCAGTTAGCGCAACCGTCAATCCGCATCCCGCCTGTGCTGCATGGCGAAGGGGCACGCCGCCGCCCCTGTGAGCGCAAACGTAATCCGCAAATAAAGGGCTGCAAGCCTCATGGGTAGCCCCGCGCTGCCGCTAATATGAGCGTCGTCAATCTCAACCTTTTGAGCACCTTTATGCTGGCAACCCTCACTCTTAAACAGAAAATACTGGCCACGGTCACCCTGGCCGTGGTCGTCTCCTGCCTGCTGGTAGGCTACTTCAGCCAACGCTCGGCCCAGCAACTGATCGAAAACCGGATGTTCGAGCAGGAGCTCCCCAACCTGACCCAGCGGATCAGCAAGGAGATTGAACAGGATCTCCACGGCATCGCCCAGGCCGCCCGCCAACTGGCCACCGACCGCTTCATCCTCGACTGGGTGGATCGGGGCATGCCCAAAGAGCAGGAGCCGATCCTCATCAACCAGCTCAAGGATGTGGCCAACCAGTATGGTCTGGTGACCGCCTCCTTCGCCGATCGCCAGAGTGCAGCCTACTACAACCAGGATGGCTTTCTGCGCAACCTGACCCCCACGCAAGACGCCTGGTTCTATGACTACACCAAGAGCCAGAAGGAGATGACCCTCAGCATCTTCCGCGAGAGCAACGGCGAGGTGAAGCTGTTCGTCAACTTCCAGCAGCTCAACGGGCGCGGGCTGGCCGGCTTTGCCAAATCCCTCGACACCATGGTGACCATGGTCTCCAACTTCCGGCTGGAAGAGAGCGGCATCGTCTTTATGGTCGATGGCAGCGGCAAGGTGAAGCTGCACCCCGAGGCCAACCGCATCGAGCGTGACACGCTTGGCAACATTGCCAGCGGAGATACCGGCAGCCTGCTGGCCAAACGCCCCTTTGCCGTTATCAACGCCGAAGTCAATGGCGAGCCCATGGTACTGGCCAGTAGCTATATCCCGCTGCTCGACTGGTATCTGGTGGCCCAGGTGCCAGAAGCCGAGATCTATGCCGAGCTGGATCAGACCCGCAACGAGATCCTGATGATCTCGCTGGTGATTGCGCTGGTCATGGGGCTGATGGGGATGCTGCTGGCAGGTTCGGTCAGCCGCCCGCTCAACGAGCTGGCCCGCCTGTTCAAGGAGCTGGGCAGCGGCGATGGGGATCTCACCCAGCGCCTCAAGGTGGAAGGACGTGACGAACTGAGTCAGGTCGCCACCGGCTTCAACAACTTCGTCGCCAAGATCCACGGCTCCATCGAGCAGGTGGCGGAGAACTCCCGCCAGCTCGCGGCCACCGCCAACGAGGTGGCCAACAAGGCGCAGCTGACCCAGCACAACTGTACTGCCCAGCGCGATCGCACCGTGCAGGTGGCCACCGCTATCCACGAAATGGGGGCCACGGTGAGCGAGATCGCCGGTAACGCTTCGCTGGCAGCCGAAGTAGCCAGACAGGCCAACGATCAGGCCGATGCAGGGGCAGTAGTGGTAGCGCAGGCGCGCCACGGCATCGTCGACCTCTCCGGCGAGATTGAGCAGGTGGCAGGGGTTATCGAGTCGCTGGCGAGCCAGACCGACTCCATCGGCAGCATCCTCGAAACCATCCGCAGCATCTCGGAGCAGACCAACCTGCTGGCATTGAACGCTGCTATCGAGGCCGCTCGTGCCGGTGAACAGGGTCGCGGTTTCGCCGTGGTAGCAGATGAAGTGCGTAACCTCGCCAACCGCTCCGCCGCCTCGACCGCCGAGATCCAGGGGATGATCAACCGCTTGCAGGAGCAGAGTGCCCGCGCGGTCAGCGCCATGGCGCAGGGGCGCAACCAGAGTCTGGAGGTAGTGAGCCAGGCCGATGAGGCCAACGCAGCCCTCGGACAGATCACCGCGCACATCACCCAGATCAACGACATGAATATCCAGGTCGCCACCGCCACCGAGGAGCAGTCCAGCGTGGTCGGCGAGATCAACCGCAACGTGGAAGATATCAACCAGCTCACCATGGAGACCGCCGATATCGCCCACCAGCTGACCGAATCGAGCCGCAGCCTGCAGCAGCTCTCCGGTCAGCTGGACAAGCTGGTTGGCAACTTCCGGTTGTAGTCTGCATCCCACTTATGAAGACTCACCAGAGGGCGCTGCGGCACCCTCTGTCATAGCCACGGCAAACGGTGACGCACGGCCATTCAACCGTCGTTATGCGGCTCTCGAAATGCCTCATAATCAGGGAAATATGAGGAGGAGTTATGGGCAAACTGATAGTGATGGTGTTGCTGGGAGGAGTGCTCAGCGCCTGCAGCAACGGGCCGGTGCGGGTACACGGCGCCGACGTGAGCGTAGACGATACCCGGATCCGGGTCAGTGACGGCAGTGGTGGCGGTTATGGCACCTTCTGCCCGCCCGGTCAGGCCAAGAAGGGGCGCTGCTAACCTCTTAGCCAAACCCGAAAACAAAAAGCCGCTCAAATGAGCGGCTTTTTCATGAAGATGGCAGAAGATTACTTTTTCTTCTTGGCCTTGGCGTTCGGCAGGTCGGTGATGGAGCCTTCGAACACTTCGGCAGCCAGACCCACGGACTCGTGCAGAGTCGGGTGAGCGTGGATGGTCAGCGCGATATCTTCGGCGTCAGCACCCATCTCGATGGCCAGACCGATTTCACCCAGCAGTTCACCACCGTTGGTACCCACGATGGCACCACCGATGACGCGGCCGCTCTCCTTGTCGAAGATCAGCTTGGTCATGCCGTCGGAGCAGTCGGACGCAATGGCGCGACCGGAAGCAGCCCACGGGAAGGTGGCGACTTCGAAGTTCAGGCCCTGTTGCTTGGCTTCCTTCTCGGTCAGACCAACCCATGCCATCTCTGGCTCGGTGTAGGCGATGGACGGGATCACTTTCGGGTCGAAGTAGTGCTTCTTGCCGGCGATAACTTCAGCGGCAACGTGACCTTCGTGCACACCTTTGTGTGCCAGCATCGGCTGGCCCACGATGTCACCGATGGCGTGGATGTGCGCCACGTTGGTACGCAGCTGCTTGTCCACCTCGATGAAACCGCGTTCGGTCACGGCAACGCCAGCTTTCTCGGCATCCAGCATCTTGCCGTTCGGCACACGGCCTACGGCAACCAGCACGTTGTCGTAACGAACCGGCTCGGCCGGGGCGTGTTTGCCTTCATAGGAGACGTACAGGCCGTCTTCGCGCGCTTCAACTGCGGTGACCTTGGTCTCCAGCATGATGTTGAATTTCTTGGCCACACGCTTGGTGTAGATCTTGACGATGTCTTTGTCGGCAGCCGGAACCAGCTGGTCGGCAAATTCCACCACGTCGATCTCGGAACCCAGAGAGGAGTAAACGGTACCCATCTCCAGACCGATGATGCCGCCACCGATAACCAGCAGTTTGCCAGGAACGGTTTTCAGCTCCAGCGCATCGGTAGAGTCCCATACGCGCGGGTCATCGTGGGGAATGAACGGCAGCTTCACCGGACGGGAACCGGCCGCGATGATGGCGTTGTCGAAGGTCACGGTAGTCTTGCCGTCTTCCCCGGTCACTTCGAGCGTGTTCGGGCCGGTAAATTTACCCAAGCCGTTAACAACCTGAACTTTACGCATCTTGGCCATGCCAGCCAGACCGCCGGTCAGCTGGTTGATAACCTTCTCTTTCCACAGACGGATCTTGTCGATGTCGGTCTGCGGGGCACCGAAGACAATGCCGTGCTCGGCCAGCGCCTTGGCTTCTTCAATCACTTTGGCAACGTGCAGCAGCGCCTTGGAGGGGATGCAGCCCACGTTCAGGCAGACGCCACCCAGGGTGGAGTAACGCTCGACGATAATAGTATCCAGACCCAGATCGGCTGCACGGAAAGCAGCGGAATAACCGGCAGGGCCAGCACCCAGTACTACGACCTGGGTTTTGATTTCTTTACTCATCATGACCTCTTTGTCGTTCTTATATCCCCGGACAGCGCAGTCTTATACCGAAACGGGTGGCTGCAGCCGTGAAAAAAACGGGGCAAGTTTACGATCATGTTAATGAAATGAGAAGTAAAAAGGGCAGGCTCTGGGCCCGCCCTCTCACTTACAGGACCAGTCGACGAATGTCGGACAGCACGCCGTTCATGGTGGTGATGAAGCGAGCCCCATCGGCACCATCGATCACGCGGTGGTCGTAGCTCAGAGCCAGCGGCAGCATCAGGCGCGGCGCGAACTCTTTGCCGTTCCACTTCGGCTTCATCTCGGACTTGGAGACACCGAGGATGGCCACTTCCGGCGCGTTGACGATCGGGGTAAAGCTGGTACCGCCGATGCCACCCAGGCTGGAGATGGTGAAGCAACCGCCCTGCATGTCGGAAGCGGTCAGCTTGCCGGCACGGGCCTTCTTGGAGATCTCGGCCAGATCGCGAGACAGTTCCATGATGCCCTTCTTGTTAACATCACGAACCACAGGCACAACCAGACCGTTGGGGGTATCCACCGCCACACCGATGTGGATGTACTTCTTCATGATCAGCTTGCTGCCATCTTCGGACAAGGAACTGCAGAAGCGCGGGTGAGCTTCCAGCGCCTTGGCGGCGGCTTTCAGGATGAACACCAGCGGGGTGATCTTCACGTCAGCCTTCTGCTTCTCGAGCATCGCGTTCTGCTCTTTGCGGAACGCTTCCAGCTCGGTGGTATCGGCTTCGTCGAACTGGGTGACATGAGGGATCATGACCCAGTTGCGGTGCAGGTTCGGACCGGAGATCTTCTGGATGCGGGTCAGCTCGACCTCTTCCACATCACCGAACTTGCTGAAGTCTACTTTCGGCCACGGCAGTACGCCCAGACCGTTGCCACCGGCTACGCCGGCAGAGGCAGGAGCGGACTCGGCACGCTTGATGGCATCCTTCACGTAGGCTTGTACGTCTTCTTTGACGATACGGCCCTTGCGACCGGAGGCTTTCACCTTGGCCAGGTTGACGCCGAACTCGCGCGCCAGACGGCGTACCGCCGGAGAGGCGTGTACGTAAGCGTCGTTGGCAACGAAATCGGAAGAGGCAGCAGCCTGAGTAACCGGAGCCGGAGCAGCAGCAACGGGTGCAGCAGCGACCGGAGCGGCAGCTTGAGCAACCGGCGCGGCGGCAGGCGCAGCGCCAACCACTTCGAATACCATGATCAGGGAACCGGTGGAGACCTTGTCACCCGCCTTCACCTTGATCTCTTTGACCACACCGGCGAACGGCGCAGGCACTTCCATGGAGGCCTTGTCACCTTCCACGGCGATCAGGGACTGGTCGGCTTCAACCTTGTCACCCACGGCAACCATGATCTCGGTGACTTCTACTTCGTCACCACCGATATCCGGTACGTTGACGTCTTTCGCGCCAGCAGCAACCGGGGCGGCGGCAGGAGCGGCAGCCTGAGCCGGTGCAGCAGCAACGGCAGGAGCCGCGCCAGCCACTTCAAATACCATCACCAGAGAGCCGGTAGAAACCTTGGCGCCAGCGGCGACCTTGATCTCGACCACGCGACCGGCGAATGGCGCAGGCACTTCCATGGAGGCCTTGTCACCTTCCACGGCGATGATGGACTGGTCAGCTTCTACCATGTCGCCCACGGCAACCATGATTTCAGTCACGTCCACTTCGTCGTCACCGATGTCCGGTACGTGCACATCTTTGCGCAAGGCAGCGGCAGGTGTGGCGGCCGGAGCAGCAGCAACCGGTGCAGCCACTTCAGCAGGGGCGGCAGCGCCTTCGGCTTCGAAGATCATGATCTGGGAACCGGTGGCAACCTTGTCGCCCACCTTGATCAGGATCTCTTTGACGATACCGGCAGACGGGGCTGGAACTTCCATAGAGGCCTTGTCGCCTTCTACCGCGATGATGGACTGGTCCAGCTCGACCTTGTCACCCACGGCCACCATGATCTCGGTGACTTCAACTTCATCGGCGCCGATATCCGGCACCATAATCTGTTTGGACATTGTGCTTTATCCTCTTGCGTCGATCCGCGTGACTAGCTGATGCCGCCACGCACATCTCGCGTTAACCGTTTTAAATCCTGGCAGGGTCGCGCCGTCATACGGCGCGCCCCTTGAGCCACTTACGCGTACAGCGGGTTGACCTTGTCGGCATCGATGCCGTACTTGGCGATGGCGTCGGCCACAACCTGCTTGTCTACCTCGCCGCGCTTGGCCAGTTCGGTCAGAGCAGCAACCACCACGTAGAACTCGTTCACTTCGAAGTGACGACGCAGGTTGGCACGGCTGTCGGAACGGCCGTAGCCGTCGGTACCCAGCACGCGGTAGTTCTCGGTCGGAACGAAGGCGCGAACCTGATCGGCGAAGGACTTCATGTAGTCGGTCGCAGCGATGGTGGCTTCGGAACCCAGTACCTGAGCGATGTAGGGAACACGCGCTTCAGAGGTCGGGTGCAGCATGTTCCAGCGATCCGCGTCCTGACCGTCACGGGCCAGCTCGTTGAAGGAGGTGACGCTGAACACATCGGAACCGATGCCGTACTCGCTGGCCAGGATCTGGGCAGCCTTGCGCACGTGCCCCAGGATGGAACCACAACCCAGCAGCTGAACTTTCGCCTTGGCACCGGCGACGGATTCCAGCTTGTAGATACCCTTGCGGATGCCTTCCTCGGCGCCTTCCGGCATGGCCGGCATGGCGTAGTTCTCGTTCAGGGTGGTGATGTAGTAGAACACGTTCTCCGGGTTCTCACCGTACATGCGGCGCAGGCCGTCCTGTACTATCACCGCCACTTCATAGGCATAGGACGGGTCGTAGGAGATGCAGTTCGGGATGGTGTTCGCCAGGATGTGGCTGTGACCATCTTCGTGCTGCAGACCTTCGCCGTTCAGGGTAGTACGACCGGAGGTTGCACCCAGCAGGAAGCCACGGGCTTGCTGGTCACCGGCTGCCCACGCCATGTCGCCGATCCGCTGGAAGCCGAACATGGAGTAGTAGATGTAGAACGGGATCATCGGGCAATCGTTGGTGCTGTAAGAGGTCGCAGCAGCCAGCCAGGAGGACATGGCGCCCAGCTCATTGATACCGTCTTGCAGAACCTGACCCTGCTTGTCTTCCTTGTAGTAGGAGACGATGTCGCGGTCTTGCGGGGTGTACTGCTGACCGTGCGGGCTGTAGATACCGATCTGGCGGAACAGACCTTCCATACCGAAGGTACGGGCTTCGTCAGCGAGGATCGGAACGATGCGCTTGCCGATGGACTTGTCTTTCAGCATCACGTTCAGGGAACGCACGAACGCCATGGTGGTGGAGATTTCGCGCGCTTGCTCGCCCAACAGCGGGCCGAAGGCATCCAGCGCCGGGATTTCCAGCTTGGTGGTGCTTTCGCGCAGACGGGTCGGCAGATAGCCTTTCAGGGCTGCACGACGAGCATGCAGGTACTTGTGCTCTTCACTGCCCTCTTCGATCTTCAGGTACGGCAGATCGGCCAACTGCTCGTCGGCCACCGGCAGGTTGAAGCGGTCACGCAGGTGACGCACGGAGTCCAGCTCCATCTTCTTGACCTGGTGAGCGATGTTCTTGCCTTCAGCCGCTTCACCCATGCCGTAACCCTTGATGGTCTTGGCCAGAATAACGGTCGGCTTGCCCTTGGTCTGGGTCGCCTTGTTGAATGCGGCGAACAGTTTGCGAGGATCGTGACCACCGCGGTTCAGAGCGAAGATCTCCTCGTCGGTCATGTCTTTGACCAGCGCGGCAGTTTCCGGATAACGGTTGAAGAAGTGCTCGCGGATGTAGCCACCGTCGCGGGACTTCATGGTCTGGTAGTCACCGTCCACGGTCTCGTTCATCAGCTGGATCAGCTTGCCAGAAGTATCCTTGCGCAGCAACTCATCCCACTTGCGACCCCAGATCACCTTGGTCACGTCCCAACCGGCGCCAGCGAACAGGCCTTCCAGCTCGTTGATGACCTTGCCGTTACCGACAACCGGACCATCCAGACGCTGCAGGTTGCAGTTAACCACAAATACCAGGTTGTCGAGCTTTTCACGCACGGCAACGGTCAGGGCACCTTTGGCTTCCGGCTCGTCCATCTCGCCGTCACCCAGGAAGGCGTAAACGGTCTGCTCGGAGCAATCCTTGATGCCACGGTCGGTCAGGTACTTCAGGAAACGAGCCTGATAGATGGCGGCGATAGGGCCCAGACCCATGGAGACGGTCGGGAACTGCCAGAAGTCCGGCATCAGTTTCGGGTGCGGATAGGAAGGCAGACCCTTGCCGTCCACTTCCTGACGGAAGTTGTCCAGCTGCTCTTCGGTCAGACGACCCTCAGCAAAGGCGCGAGCATAGATGCCCGGGGAGATGTGACCCTGGAAGTAAACCAGATCGCCACCATCCTTCTCGTTGCGAGCACGGAAGAAGTGGTTGAAGCAGACATCATAGATGGTCGCAGAAGAAGCGAAGGAAGACATGTGACCACCCAGGTCCAGGTCTTTCTTGGAGGCGCGCAGCACGATCATCATGGCATTCCAGCGGATGATGGCGCGAATGCGGCGTTCCATCTCCAGGTCACCCGGGTAGTCCGGCTCATCGCTGGACGGGATGGTGTTGATGTAATCGCGATTTGCCTTGGCAGCCACGTCCACACCGCTTGCGCGGGCTTTCTCGGCCAACTGTTCAAGGATGAACTGAGCGCGTTGCGGACCCTCTTCACGCAGCAGGGATTCCAGAGAGGCAAGCCACTCCAGCGTTTCTATCGGGTCCACATCGTTCTTCAGGATATCAGACATGGCTGGTTCCTATGTTGTTGTGATTGCACGGCATTGCACGGCGAAGGGCGCAAGCATTCGACAATAAAGCCTTGTGGGATTAGTTTTCCTGCTGACGGATCCGACGCATGGATCGCTGGATCCGGCTGTCTTCCCTCTGCATATCCAACAAGGTGTCCTCGATAAAGGCCAGATGCTCATGACAAGCTGTTCTGGCCCGCTCCGGAGCCCCCGAAAGAATAGCCTCGATCAGATTCGCACGATGGCGACGTATCTTGGCTACCACTCCCGGGCGGCGATTCAAAATCTCGTTATTCTGCAGAATGTTCTGTTCGAGCATCGGGCTCATGGCCCGCAGCAGGTGCAGCAGCACCACGTTGTGGGACGCCTCGGCCACCGCCAGATAAAACTGGGTCACGGCTGCCGATTCGGCCACCAGCGAGCCCAGCTGGCCCGCCTCTTCGATGGTGGTTTGCACCTGACGAATACGCTCGAAATCAGACCCGGTTCCCCGCAAGGCCGCGTAGTAGGCACAGATGCCTTCCAGCGCGTGGCGAAACTCCAGCAGGTCATACCGGGCTTCCGGGTGGGTACTGAGCAGTTCGAACAGAGGATCGGCGATCCCCTTGCTCAGGGCATTCTGCACATAAGTGCCGCCGCCCTGACGGCGATAAAGCAATCCGCGCGCTTCCAGTCGCTGGATGGCTTCGCGCAGGGAGGGGCGCGATACCTGAAACTGGATGGCGAGTTCCCGCTCGGGAGGCAATTTCTGTCCCGGCTGCAGGCTGCCTTCCAGAATCATCTGTTCCAGCTCGGCGACAATGGAGTCGGCCAACTTGGGTTGCGTAATCTTGCGATAGGGCATGAGGCTACTTTGTTAAATTGGTATTACCAATTTCATGGATGGGGCGAAAATTAGCAGAGGCCTTTTGAAAAGTCCACTCAAAAGATGATCTGAGTCAAGAATCAGCCCTGTCACTTAAGAGGTAAAGCAGGGGAAACATGATTTAGCTCATAGAAAATGGTCTGACCAATATTCTTGACTTCGCTCACAAATAACATTTGCGCAACCAGAGACAAAAATGGCCTGCCAGATAGGCAAGCCATTGATTTTAAAATCCAAACTAAATTTGAATGTTTACTTTAGCTGTTTAGTAGTTGCCGGTAGTAATCCCACTGGAAACTGGCTCCGGGATCCGTCTTGCGCCCTGGCGCGATATCGCAATGGCCGACAATTTTTTCGTGGGTGATGGCCGGATAGCGCTCCGAAATAGCTCGAGTGAGCCCTGCCAATGCCCGGTATTGAGCCTCGGTGTAGGGGATTTCGTCAGTCCCTTCCAGCTCGATGCCGATGGAGAAGTCATTGCATGCCTCCCTCCCCTGCCAGCTCGATACTCCCGCATGCCAGGCGCGCTTGCCGAACGGCACATACTGCACCAACTCGCCATCACGGCGGATCAGGCAGTGGGCCGAGACCCGCAACTGATGGATACCGGCAAAATAGGGGTGAGCCTCCGGGTCGAGTCGCCCCATAAAGAGATTGTCGATAAAGGGGCCGCCAAACTCCCCCGGCGGCAGGCTGATGCCATGCACCACCAGCAGGGAGATATCATCCGGCGCGGCCCGCTCGTTGTGATGGGGAGAAGGCACTCGGCGCGCCTGCTGGCACCAGCCTGCGGCATCGATAGAGAAACAAGGTTGCGAAGCGAGTTGAGTCATCGGCTACTCGAGTTGGCTGATAAATGGCGAGAAAACGAAGATACCTGATAGGCAATCCGGCACCAACTCACTGAATCCAAGGGAAATGGTATGTTAGGCTGAGTCATCTTCCGCTCGATATGGATGGGGTATGCAGCACACGGCACGCTGGATGTGGTTACTGGCCTGGCTCTCTTTGATGGGCCTGCTGACCCTCTATTTTCACTCCCGCAACCAACCAAGCGTCACCGCCAGCGGCGAGCTATTGCTGCGGGCCGACCAGAGCGGCCACTATCGTCTGGAGGGTGCCATCAACGGCCAGCCGGTGCAACTGCTGCTCGATACCGGCGCCACCCGTATCACCATCCCGCAGCAGGTTGCCGAGCGGCTCGGCCTGACCGCTCATGGCAGCAGCCAGGTCAATACCGCCGCGGGGCAGATCCGGGTCGGCAACGGCACCATCGAAACGCTGGCGATGGGGCCATTGACCTTGTACGATCTGGCCATCTTTATCAATCCGGCGGCAGACGGTGACGAAGTGCTGGTTGGCATGAACGCCCTCGGTCGGCTGGAGCTGGTTCAAAAGGAGCGGCAACTGCTGCTCAGACCCTTGCAGGAATAAGGCATGTTTCAACAGGATGTCAGCCGCGCCGTGCGCGCCGCACTACTCGAAGATCTGGGCGATGCCCTCACCACGCTGGAGCAACCGGACGCCAGTGCCGATATCACCGCCCAGCTGATCCCGGCCAACCGGATGGCCAGCGCCCGGGTCATCACCCGCGAGGCCGGAGTGTTCTGCGGCCAGCCATGGGTGGATGAAGTGTTCGTACAACTCGGCGGCGACGTGAAGGTGGAGTGGAAGGTGCAGGATGGGGAAGTGCTCTCCCCCAATCAGGAGCTGTTCCGCCTCCACGGCCCTGCCCGCCTGCTGCTGACCGGCGAGCGCAATGCGCTGAACTTTGTCCAGACCCTCTCCGGCGTCGCCACCCTCACCGCCCGCTACGTGGCTGAACTGGAAGGCACCGACTGCCGCCTGCTGGACACCCGCAAGACCATCCCCGGGCTTCGCACCGCCCAGAAGTACGCGGTCACCTGCGGCGGCGGCAAGAATCATCGCATCGGCCTCTACGACGCTTACCTCATCAAAGAGAACCACATCCTCGCCTGTGGCGGCATTGCCGAGGCGATTAATGAGGCTCGTCATCTCAATCCGGGCAAACCGGTGGAGGTGGAAGTCGAATCGCTGGCAGAACTGGAGCAGGCGCTGGCGGCCAATGCCGATATCGTTATGCTCGATAACTTCGACGTGACCATGATGCGGGAAGCAGTCGCCATCAATCAGGGCCGCGCCAAGCTGGAAGTCTCCGGCAATGTGACCCTCGACACTCTGGCCGAGTTTGCAGCCACCGGCGTCGATTTTATCTCAGTCGGGGCGCTCACCAAGCATGTACGGGCACTCGATCTCTCCATGCGCTTTATCCAACCGTGAGACGTCCCCCACAGGCTTGAGCAAACACTCGATATAACCGGATAAACAACTTGCAAAAGGCGCCAGAGGCGCCTTTTCTTTATGCAGGATCCCTCGGCAAAGGAGTGTACAGACGGACCCTAACTCGGCCACAGAAAGAGTCATAGGAGGCTACTTCTTTTATGACACGCATCAAGTTTTTGCTAAATGAAAGAAGTGTGATTAACAAAATGGACAATCTCTGTTGCCACCCCTGACAGCTCGGATAAGATACTGACGTGCAGATGATTTTCCACCGGCACTTCCCAGGAACCAAGGATAAAAGGATATTTTCCATGAAAAGCGAAATGAAGAAACAATCGGGTTTTACCCTTATTGAACTGATGATCGTGGTCGCCATCGTGGCTATTCTGGCAGCTATCGCGCTGCCGGCGTATCAGACCTACACCAAAAAGGCGAAATTTTCCGAAGTAATAGCAGCAACTGGGCCATTTAAAACCGCCATTGAGATTTGCGCGCAAGCGCAAGGCTTACCTGCAGGCAACGACTTAACCGGATGCGATTCAGCTGGCACAAATGGTATTCCTAGCGATATATCTGCTGCTGAAGGTACTGTGGGTTCTGTTACGATCACAGCCACAACAGGAGTCATTACCGCCACAGCTAATGGCATTACCATGTCTGATGGTACGACTGAATACGATTACACGATCACTCCTACTATAGAAGCGTCAGGGAAAATAACTTGGGCCCCTGGCGGCTCATGCCAAGCAGACGGCATCTGCTAATTTAATGACCTCTAGCCCCAATAGCGGCCTGGCGTTAAGCCTGGCCGCCTCTTCACTGATCAGTGAAGAGGATTCCCAGCGCTATCTGAGCCAGGCCAAGGCCCAGCGCAAACCCTTTGTGACCTTTCTGATAGAAAACGACATCCTCGACAGCAAGGCGCTCGCCGATTTTTGCGAGCTGGAGTATGGGGTACCTCTGCTGGATCTTGCCGCCTTCGATTTGGCCGAGATCCCGCAGAAGTACCTCAATCAGAAGCTGATTGAGAAGCACCACGTCCTGCCCATCTATACCCAGGGCCACACCCTCTATATCGCCATGTCGGATCCGACCAATGTCTCGGCCCTTGAGGACTTCGGCTTCAGCTTCGGGCTCCATACCGAGGCGCTGCTGGTGGAGGAGAACAAGCTCACCGCCGCCATCGGCAAGCTGCTGGAGAGCGAAAACGACGCCCTCGGCATGGAGGAGATCGACGAGGCCGAGATTTCGGATCTCGAAGTCTCCGACGAGAACAGCCGACTGGACGAGAGCGTCAATACCGCCGATGACGATGCCCCCATCGTCAAGTACATCAATAAGATCCTGATGGATGCCATCAAGCGCGGCGCCTCCGACCTGCACTTCGAGCCCTATGAGTTCAAATATCGAGTGCGCTTTCGCATCGACGGCATTCTGCACGAAATCGCAACCCCGCCGGTCAATCTGGCCAACCGCTTCTCTGCCCGCCTCAAGGTGATGGCGCGGCTCGATATCGCCGAGCGGCGGCTGCCGCAGGATGGCCGCATCAAATTGAAGCTGTCGCGCAACAAGTCGATGGATATGCGGGTCAACACCCTGCCCACCATGTGGGGGGAGAAGATCGTTATCCGTCTGCTCGACTCCTCGGCGGCCCGCCTCAATATCGAGCAGCTTGGCTTCGACGACCGCCAGAAGGCACAGTACCTGCGAGCCCTCTCGAAACCGCAGGGGATGATACTGGTCACCGGCCCCACCGGCTCGGGCAAGACGGTATCGCTCTATACCGGCCTCAATATTCTCAACACCACCGAGGTGAATATCTCTACCGCTGAAGATCCGGTGGAGATCAACCTGCCGGGCGTCAACCAGGTGCAGGTCAACCCCAAGGCGGGGCTCACCTTCGCCAGCGCCCTGCGCTCCTTCTTGCGGCAAGATCCGGATGTGGTGATGGTGGGGGAGATACGGGATCTCGAAACCGCCGAGATCGCCATCAAGGCGGCCCAGACCGGCCACTTGGTGCTCTCGACCCTGCATACCAACTCGGCTGCCGAAACCCTGACCCGGATGATGAACATGGGGGTGCCCGCCTTCAATATCGCCTCTTCGGTCACCCTGATCATGGCCCAACGGCTGGCCCGCAAGCTGTGTGACCACTGCAAGGCGCCGGAGGTGGTGCCGGAAGCCGAGCTGCTGGAGCTGGGTTTTACCCCGCAGCAGCTGGCAGCCGGCTTGCGACTGTTCAAACCGGTTGGTTGCAAGGAGTGTTCCGGTGGCTACAAGGGGCGAGTCGGCATCTACGAAATCATGCTAATGTCGGAAAATATCGCAAAATTGATCATGCAGGGGGCCAACTCCCTGCAAATTGCGGCGATTGCCCAGAAAGAAGGCATGCGCACCCTGCGCACCTCGGGACTGGAGAAGGCACGGCTCGGTGTCACCAGCCTGGCCGAGGTCAACCGGGTCACCACCAATTAAACCTCGCCAAGATGCGAGCAAGATGATCTACCAGCAAGCGACCAGATGGTGCCAAGCCGTTTGAGGATATTTATCAGGTCAGATGGTTCAGGGGCTCCCTGACCATCCGCCCAATTGCAGGATGCAAAGATGGCAACCCTAACGAAAAAGAACAACACCCCGAAAAAAGTCTTTGCCTTCCGCTGGCACGGGGTCAATCGCAAGGGGCAGAAGGTCTCCGGCGAGCTGCAGGCTGACAGCATCAATACCGTCAAGGCGGAGCTGCGCAAGCAGGGAGTAAACGTCACCAAGGTGGCCAAAAAATCTCAGGGGCTCTTCTCCAAAGGCGGCGCCAAGATCAAGCCGATGGATATCGCGATTATCTCCCGCCAGATCACCACCATGCTCTCCGCCGGCGTACCACTAGTACAGAGCCTGCAGATCATCGCCCGCAGCCACGAGAAAGCCGCCATGCGCGAGCTGATGGGTGAGATCGCCTCCGATGTTGAGACCGGAACCCCCATGTCGGAGGCGTTGCGCCGCCACCCTCGCCATTTTGACGATCTCTACTGCGATCTGGTTGAGGCGGGGGAGCAATCCGGTGCGCTGGAGACCATCTACGACCGTATCGCCACCTATCGGGAAAAGTCGGAAGCGCTCAAGTCGAAGATCAAGAAGGCCATGTTCTATCCCACCATGGTTATTCTGGTGGCCATAGTGGTGACTTCCATCCTGCTGCTGTTCGTCATCCCCCAGTTCGAGGATATCTTCAAGAGCTTTGGCGCCGAGCTGCCGGTGTTCACCCAGTTTGTCATCGGCATCTCACGCTTTATGCAGAACTGGTGGTATGTCTTCTTCGGCGGAGCTGCGCTCGCCATTTTCCTCTATGTACGCGCCTGGCGCGCCTCCCAGAAGGTAAGGGACAATACCGACAAGTTTGTGCTCACCATCCCGGTGGTCGGTATGATCCTGCACAAGGCGGCCATGGCCCGCTTTGCCCGCACACTCTCAACCACTTTCTCGGCCGGTATCCCGCTGGTGGATGCTCTCATCTCGGCGGCCGGTGCCTCCGGCAACTATGTCTATCGCACCGCCGTTATGGCCATTCGCAACGAGGTGGTGGCCGGTATGCAGATCAACGTGGCAATGCGCACCGTCGATCTCTTCCCGGACATGGTGATCCAGATGGTGATGATCGGCGAGGAGTCCGGTGCCATCGATGATATGCTCTCCAAAGTTGCCACCATCTTCGAGCAAGAGGTGGACGACCTGGTCGATGGCCTTACCAGCCTGCTGGAACCCCTCATCATGGTGGTGCTCGGGGTGCTGGTCGGCGGCATGGTTATCGCCATGTACCTGCCCATTTTCAAACTTGGCGACGTGGTGGGTTGATTCATCAGGGCATGGAGCCAAAGCCATGCCCTTCACTCATTCAATAACTGACGGTTGGTTATGACACTTCTTCTCGAGCTGGCTCACGGCTTGCCATGGCTCTTTTTTTCGCTGGTTTTTATCTTTTCCCTGATGATCGGCAGTTTCCTCAACGTAGTGATCCACCGCCTGCCCATCATGCTGGAGCGAGAGTGGCAGGCCGAGTATCGCAGCTACTTCTCCCCCGACGAAGAGGCCATCGCACCAGAGCGCTACAACCTGATGGTACCGCGCTCCGCATGTCCTCACTGTGGTCACCCCATTACCGCCATCGAGAACATTCCGCTGCTGAGCTGGCTCTGGCTCAAGGGGCGTTGCCGCGACTGTCAAGCGCCCATCTCGGCCCGCTATCCGCTGGTAGAGCTGATAACAGCCCTGCTCTCGGTGGCCGTTGCCATGGTCATAACGCCGGGCTGGGGCACACTGGCCGCCCTGCTGCTGACTTGGGTATTGGTGGCCCTCACCTTTATCGATCTCGACAAGATGTTGCTGCCAGATCAGCTCACCCTGCCCCTGCTGTGGGGCGGTCTGCTGTTCAATCTGGCAGGTGGCTTCGTACCGCTGGCGGATGCCGTGATTGGCGCCATGGTCGGCTATCTGGTGCTCTGGAGCCTCTACTGGGCCTTCAAGCTGCTCACCGGCAAGGAGGGGATGGGCTATGGCGACTTCAAGCTGCTGGCGGCGCTGGGTGCCTGGCTCGGCTGGCAGGCGCTGCCGATCATATTGCTGCTCTCATCCCTGGTCGGCGCCGTGATCGGCATCAGCCTGATCGCCTTGCACAAACACCATCAGGGCAAGCCCATCCCCTTCGGCCCCTACCTCGCCATCGCGGGCTGGATTGCCCTGCTGTGGGGCGATACCATCACCAACTGGTATCTCTCTACCCTGCTTTGAGCAAGAGGCCCCCCATGTATGTAGTTGCTATTACCGGTGGTATCGGCAGTGGCAAGACCACCATCGCCAATCAGTTTGCCGAACTGGGTATCGAGGTGGTGGATGCCGATGTGATCGCCCGCGAGGTCGTAGAGCCGGGCACACCGGCTCTTGCCACCATCGCCGACCATTTTGGCCCGGATGTGATTGAGCCGAGCGGTCAACTCGACCGTCGCACCCTGCGCGAGCGGGTCTTCAGCGACCCGCAGGCCAAGGAGTGGCTCAATGCACTGCTCCATCCGCTGATTCGCAGTGAAATGCTGCGCCAGTGTGCCGCAGCCAGTTCTCCTTACTGCCTGCTGGTGGTGCCGCTGCTGGTGGAGAACAAACTCACCGGCCTCGCCGACCGGGTGCTGGTGATCGATGTGGACGAAGCGACCCAGATTGAGCGCACCTGCCGCCGTGATGGCGTCAGCACCGAGCAGGCCAGAGCCATCATCGCAGCACAGGCCAGCCGGACAGAACGGCTAGCTGCGGCGGATGATGTCATCGAGAACGCCAATGGCAGCGAAATGGCGATAAAAACGCGGATTTTGGCACTACACGAGACATATCTGGCATTTGCCTCTCAACAACCCCGTCAACAGTGAGTACACTAGGCCGGTTTATGGCTGGCCAGGATTAGGCATGATTTACGATTTTCCCCTCAATGAAAAAAGCCGGACCTACCTGCGTCTGGAGTCCCTGTTTTCCCAAATTCGCGACAATCTGGAGAGCGAGCAATCCTGGGCCCATATCGCCTTCTTCAAAGGGCTGTTCGATCTGCAGGAGCTGCTGGAGCGTGGTGACTTGCGCGCTGACCTTATCAAGGATCTGGAGCGTCTCGGCCAACGTCTGAGCCACTGGGCCAGCCTG
The DNA here is from genome assembly GCF_029479985.1 of Aeromonas sp. A600620. Taxonomy (NCBI): domain Bacteria; kingdom Pseudomonadati; phylum Pseudomonadota; class Gammaproteobacteria; order Aeromonadales; family Aeromonadaceae; genus Aeromonas; species Aeromonas sp. A600620. Next base: position 91,438 of record NZ_JAAKXB010000011.1, read on the forward strand.
CCCGACGTCGATCTGGAGCAGATCAAACAGATGCAGCAAGAGAGCAGCCAGCTCTCCCGCAACCTGCTCAACTCGCCACGCCCGGGAGCCCGCCTGAAAGAGGATCGTCTGCTCGGTTCCATTCGCCAGCGCTTCTCCATCCCGGGTGGTCTGTGTGCCTTCGACGTGCCCCAGCTGCACCACTGGCTCGGAACCCCGGCCATCACCCGTCACCAGCAGATGCAGGGCTGGCTTAGCGACATCACCCTGCTGATGAACGCCATCACCCTGTTGCTGCGTCTGTGGCGTGAATCGGGCAGCTTCAGCGAGCAGGTGGCGACCAACGGCTTCTTCCAGGACACCGCCGAAAGCGCCGAGCTGATCCGCATCAAGCTGCCGGGCAATCTGTTCTGCTACCCGACCCTGAGCGGCCACAAGAATCGTTTTGCCCTGCGCTTCCTGCCTACGGGCGAGCAGCAGATTGGCGATGTGCCATTCCAGCTCGCCTGCTGCTAAGGAGTACTTATGGTCACCAAGGTAAAGTGTCCGACCTGCCAGAGCGAAGTGGAGTGGGGCTCGCAGAGTCCGTTCCGACCTTTCTGCAGCAAACGCTGCCAGTTGATCGATCTCGGCGAGTGGGCCGATGAAGAGAAACGGATACCCGGGGAGATCAACCCGGATCTGCTGCCAGAGCAGGAAGAGGGCGATCAGTGGCTATAAGCCCCTGGTCACTCTCCGCTATAAAATAAAAAAGGGCCGATGGGCCCTTTTTTGATGCTTGTTTTTGCAACCGGTTCAAGCCAGCAGGCCTTGAAGCCGCGCGACAATCGGACCGTTGGCATCGGGAAAGTGGTAGTTGTGCAGCTCGGCCACCGGCACCCACAGACACTCCTGCCCCTCCTTGCCGAACGGCTCGCCGCTGAAACGGGTCACCTTCCAGATATCCAGCAACACCTGCTTCTCGGGGTAGTCGTGCTGCAGTTCCATAAAGGGGGCACAATCCAATACCCGGATGCCGATCTCTTCCCACAGCTCCCGATCCAGCGCAGTCAGCAGATCCTCACCCGACTCGACCTTGCCACCTGGAAACTCCCAGCGATCCCCCTGATGGCGATCGGAGGAGCGTCTGGCGATAAAGATATCGCCCTGTTCATTCTCGATGACGCCAACCGCTACCCAGATCCGCTTTTTCTGTTCCATCTTGTTACCTTTGTACGCTATGGCTGACCAGGCCGTTCAATGTGCCCAACCTCCGGCTGGATGAACGGCCGATGATGCCTGATATCCGATAACCCTTGGTCAGATGGCGCCACCACAGTGACGTCGCCACCCTCTGACAAAAACAAGGCGGGCACCGGGCCCGCCTTGTCATAGCACTGCATCGATCAGGTCAACTGACCGTGGCAATGCTTGTATTTCTTGCCTGAACCGCACGGGCAGGGATCGTTGCGACCAACCTTCTGCTCATCGCGCACGAAGGTGGTGTGGCCCTCTTCACCTGCGGCCTGTTCATCGGCCAGCTGGCTCTCAGCCGCGGCATGGGTGTAGGTACGGGGAGCGGCTTCCGCCTGCTGGCGCTGCTGCTCTTCCATCGCTTCCACATCGCGCTCCTGCACCTGAACACGGCTCAGGATGCTGACCACGTCGCGCTTGAGGGTTTCCAGCATCTGGGTGAACAGATCGAAGGATTCGCGCTTGTACTCCTGCTTGGGGTTCTTCTGGGCGTAGCCGCGCAGATGGATACCCTGACGCAGGTGATCCATGGCCGCCAGATGCTCTTTCCACAGACCATCCAGAGTTTGCAGCATCACTGCCTTCTCGAAGTTGCGTAGCACCTCTTTGCCAACCAGCTCCTCCTTGTGGGCATAGAGCTTGGTGGCTTCGTCCAGAATGCGCTCGCGCAGCTTCTCTTCATACAGCTTGTCATCTTCCGCCAGCCACTGCTGCAGCGGCAGATCCAGCGCGAAGTCTGCCTTCAGGCGCGCTTCCAGACCCGGCACATCCCACATCTCTTCCAGAGACTGGGGCGGGATGTACTCGTCAATCACGCTGCCGTAGACATCATCACGGATAACGTGGATGGTCTCGGAGATATCGTTGGTATCCAGCAACTCGTTACGCTGCTCGTACACTACCTTGCGCTGGTCGTTGGCCACGTCGTCAAACTCCAGCAAGCTCTTGCGGATGTCGAAGTTGCGACCTTCCACCTTGCGCTGGGCATTTTCGATCGCCTTGGTGACCCAGGGGTGTTCGATGGCTTCGCCCTCTTCCATGCCCAGCTTCTTCATCATGCCGGTAACGCGATCGGAGGCGAAGATCCGCATCAGGGTATCTTCCATGGAGAGGTAGAAGCGGGAGGAGCCCGGGTCACCCTGACGACCGGAACGGCCGCGCAGCTGGTTGTCGATACGACGGGATTCGTGACGCTCGGTACCGATGATATGCAGACCGCCGGCAGCCAGCACCGCATCGTGACGCACCTGCCATGCCGCTTTCAGCTCGGCAATCTGTGCCTCGGTCGGATTCTCCAGCTTGGCGATCTCCGCCTGCCAGTTGCCCCCGAGCACTATGTCGGTACCACGACCCGCCATGTTGGTGGCGATGGTGACCGCGCCAGTCTGGCCAGCCTGGGCAACGATCTCCGCTTCCATGGCGTGGAACTTGGCGTTCAGCACCTGATGCGGGATCTTCTCCTTGGTCAGGATGCCGGAGAGCAGCTCGGAGTTCTCGATAGAGACGGTACCAACCAGTACAGGCTGGCCCTTGGCCACGCACTGACGGATATCTTCGATGATGGCGGCATACTTCTCATTGGCGGTCAGGTAGACCAGATCGCCCATGTCCTTGCGCACCATCGGCTTGTTGGTCGGGATAACCACGGTATCCAGGCCATAAATCTGCTGGAATTCAAAGGCTTCGGTATCTGCAGTACCTGTCATTCCCGCCAGCTTGTTGTAGAGACGGAAGTAATTCTGGAAGGTGATGGATGCCAGCGTCTGGTTCTCGTTCTGGATCTTCACCCCTTCCTTCGCTTCAACGGCCTGATGCAGACCATCAGACCAGCGACGACCCGGCATGGTACGACCGGTGTGCTCATCGACGATGACGATCTCGTCTTTCTGGACGATGTAGTCCACGTTGCGCTCGAACAGGGTATGAGCACGCAGACCGGCGTTCACGTGGTGCAACAGACTGATGTTGGAGGCGGAGAACAGGGAATCGTTCTCATCCAGCAGCCCCTCTTTCTTGAGCAGCTCTTCCACGAAGATCTGGCCGTTTTCGGTCAGCAGCGCCTGACGGTTCTTCTCGTCTACCGTGTAGTGACCGTCACCGGTGTACTCTTCGGTATCTTCCTTGTCCTGCTTGACCAGCAAGGGGATCAGCTTGTTGACACGAATATAGAGCTCGGAGCTGTCTTCGGCCGGGCCTGAGATAATCAGCGGGGTACGAGCTTCATCGATAAGCACCGAGTCAACCTCATCCACCAGCGCGTAGTTGAGCGGACGCTGTACCCGTTGCTCCGGCGAGAACGCCATGTTGTCGCGCAGGTAGTCGAAACCGAATTCGTTATTGGTACCGTAGGTGATGTCGGCGGCGTAGGCGTCACGCTTCTGGGACGCATCCATGCCGGGCACATTGCACGCAACGGTCATGCCGAGGAAGGCGAACAGCGGGCGGTTCGCCTCCGCATCACGTTTGGCCAGGTAGTCGTTTACCGTCACCACGTGGACGCCACGACCGCTCAGGGCATTCAGGTAAGCTGGCAGGGTTGCGGTCAGGGTCTTACCTTCACCGGTTTTCATTTCCGCGATGCGGTTGGAGTTCAGCACCATGCCGCCGATCAGCTGCACATCGAAGTGACGCATGCCAAACACCCGCTTGGAGGCTTCACGCACGGTCGCGAACGCTTCCGGCAGCAACTGCTCCAGAGTCTCACCCTGCTCGATACGCTGACGATATTCAGCCGTTTTGGCCTGCAACTCAGCATCGGAGAGAGCCTCGAACTGCGGCTCCATGGCATTGATCTGTTTTACAATTTTGCGCAAAGCCTTGAGCGTTCTGTCGTTCCGGCTGCCGATAATCTTGGTAAGCAGTGTGCTAATCATGGGTACCAACTATTTCTGGTTATATAAAGCGTTCCGTCACTGGAACCTGAAGAAAAAAACCTAACCCCGGCTGGCACTGAGAAAGCGTGCGGGGTTGACCTGACGACCATCTTTCAACACTTCGTAATGCAAATGGACCCCGGTCGCGCGACCGGTGCGCCCCATCAAGGCAATTTTCTGCCCCTGATCAACCAGGGTGCCCACCTCGACCAGCAACCTGGAATTGTGGGCATAGCGGGTGACCAGACCATTGCCGTGATTAATCTCCACCATATTGCCAAATTCCGGATGACGGCCGGCCCAGCTGACAATGCCGGGCCCGGTGGCCAGAATCGGGGTTCCGGGTTTGCCACGGAAATCGACCCCTTTATGCATCTTGGCACGCCCATTGAACGGATCGACCCGTCCGCCAAAGCCGGATGAGACCCAAACTCGCTCTTGTTTGACTGGCGTGCCGGAAATAAAACCGGCATCGGTGATATGGTGATTCATGATGAAAGATTCAAGTACCGACAGCTGCTCTTCGCGGCTGCTGAGCTGCTGGCTGAGGTGTTTCATCGAAGCCTGCAGCTCGTTGAGGCTCACTTCCAGATCTTCATCGTAAGAGGGACCGCCCATGGGGGGCAGCTCTTTGAAATTGAACTCGTCGGGATCGAGGTCGGCCTGTTCGGTCAGTCGCTCGCCAAGGGCATTGATACGACCCAGCTGCCCCTGCATGGTGCCCACCTGAGCAGCCAACATGGCCAGCTGTTCGCGCGCTTCATCACCGCTCTGCTCGGCGGAGCGCTGTTCGGCCATGGCCAGCGCTACTTCCAGCGCCTCCATTTTCTGGTGCCAACTCTGCCAGAGCCAGCCACCACCAAGGGCCAACAGGGAGAAAACAATACCGCCGACCCATGCCAGACGTTGTTTGGGCAGGTGCAACTTGCGTCGCTGCTTGCCGTGGAGGATCAGGGTAATGCTCATAGAAATCAGTCTGCTCGGTCAGGTGCGGCCAGGAGCCTGCACGGGAAATAAAACCGGGAGATAATCGGTATTAAAGGATGGAGTAAACAAATGACGGAACGTCGGTGCGGAGAGAGGACCGACGTTCCGTTGCACAGCTATCAGGCCAGAACCAGACCGTTATCGTAGTAAGCGATAGGCGCTTTGTCGCCCTCACCCTCGAAGGTCACCAGTTCCCAAGCCTCCTGCTCGGCCAGCAAGGCACGCAGCAGCTTGTTGTTCAGGGCATGTCCGGTCTTGTAGGCACGGAACTCACCGATGATGCTGCGGTTACACATATAGAGGTCACCGATCGCGTCCAGCATCTTGTGCTTGACGAACTCGTCCTCATAACGCAAACCGTCTTCGTTCAGCACTCGATAATCGTCCAGTACCACGGCGTTTTCCAGGCTTCCGCCCAGCGCCAGGTTCTGGGAACGCAGGTACTCGATATCGCGCATGAACCCAAAGGTACGGGCACGGCTGATCTCTTTCACGAAGGAGGCACCGGAGAAGTCCAGTACGCAACGCTGATTGCGCCCTTCAAAGACCGGATGCTGGAAATCGATCTCGAGATCCATCTTGAAGCCGTTGCGATAGGGGTGGAATTCCGCCCACTTGTCGCCGTCTTCAACCCGGATGCTCTTCTTGATCCGCACAAACTGCTTGGCAGCATTCTGCTCACGGATCCCGACTTCCTGCAGCAGGTAGATAAAGGGATGCGCACTGCCGTCCATCACCGGGATCTCGGGCGCGTCAACCTCGACATAGAGGTTGTCGATCCCCATCCCGGCCAGCGCGGCGGAGAGGTGCTCAATGGTAGAGACACGGACACCGGCTTCGTTGACCAGAGCGGTACAGAGCACGGTATCGCGCACCTGATCGGCATTGGCTGGCAGCTCCACCACAGGATTCAGGTCGGTACGCAAGTAAACGATTCCTGTGTTCACAGGCGCCGGACGGAACGTCATGGTGACTTTCCGGCCCGAATGCAGGCCGACACCAGTCGCCTGAACACTCGTTTTCAAGGTTCTTTGTCTAATCATGGGTGTACCCTAAACAGCTTAAAATCCGGACCAGATGGTCGTTGGCAGGCCATCTTAGCACATTCCTTAAGCAACAGACAAACACGCCTCATAAGAGACTTAGTCTGCCTGCTTGCGCAGGAACGCCGGAATATCCAGATAATCCGGTTCACGACGGGCTTGCGGCTCGGCGTTAACCACCTTGGCCGGGGCTTCGTCCATCACGCGGCCTTGCATCATGTCGCTGACCAGCGGCTGACGTACCGGGCGCTCTTGCACCTGGCTGCTCTTGACTAGCGTGATGTCGGGCTTGCGCTCGGCACCGATACCGGTGGCAACCACGGTCACACGCAGTTCGTCGTGCATTTCCGGATCGATTACGGTACCCACTACTACAGTGGCGTTCTCGGAAGCGAAGGCCTTGACCGCGTTACCCACGGTTTCGAACTCTTCGATGGTCATGTCCATACCGGCGGTGATGTTAACCAGGATGCCACGGGCACCAGCCAGATCCACATCTTCCAACAGCGGGCTGGAGATGGCTTTCTCGGCCGCTTCCTCGGCACGGTCATCACCAGAGGCGGAACCGGTTCCCATCATGGCGGTACCCATTTCACGCATCACGGTACGCACGTCCGCAAAGTCGACGTTGATCAAACCCGGACGGGTGATCAGCTCGGCAATGCCCTGTACCGCGCCAAGCAGCACATCGTTGGCTGCCTTGAAGGCATCCAGCAGGGAGATACCGCGACCCAGCACCTTCAGCAACTTGTCGTTGGGGATGGTGATCAGGGAGTCGACGTTTTTGGAGAGCTCTTCGATACCGTGCGCAGCGAAGCCCATCCGCTTCTTACCTTCAAAGGAGAACGGCTTGGTCACCACAGCAACGGTCAGGATGCCCATCTCGCGTGCCACTTCAGCCACGATCGGCGCAGCACCGGTACCGGTACCACCGCCCATACCGGCGGCGATGAACACCATGTCGGAACCGGTCAGCAGCTCACGCAGTGCTTCGCGATCTTCCATGGCCGCATCACGACCCACTTCCGGATTGGCGCCGGCACCCAGACCCTTGGTGATGCCACCGCCGATCTGCAGGGTAGTGTTGGCGCTGGAGTTACGCAGTGCCTGGGCGTCGGTGTTGACGGTAATAAACTCAACACCCTCAATATTTTGACGAACCATGTGTTCGACAGCGTTACCGCCGCCGCCACCTACACCGATCACTTTAATGACGGCTTCGTCAGTGTGGCTATCCATAAATTCAAACATGTTGTCTCTCCGCTTTATTTGCCTGACTCAGCAAAATTCTTAGAACTCGCCACGCAGCCAGTTGCTAACCCGTTTGACCAGGCCACCGACGCTTGCCTTGGCGGCATATTCTTTGTTGCTACCTGTGGCTTGATGGGTGCGGCCATATTGCAGCAACCCGACCGCAGTCGAGTACACCGGTGCCTGCACGTAATCACTCAAACCACGTATGTTCATGGGCTCTCCCACCCGGACCTGGCTCTGGAAGATCTGCTCTGCACACTCCACAATACCTTCAATCTGGGCAGCGCCGCCGGTCAAGACCACACCGGCTGCCAGCTGATGCTTGACCCCCTGCGCTTTCAACTCGCTTTGTACCCGCACCAGCTCATCATTCACCATGGAGAGCAACTCGGTGTAACGGGGCTCAATCACTTCAGCCAGTGTCTGCCGTTGCAGGCTGCGCGCCGGGCGACCACCGACACTGGGTACTTCAATATTGTCTTCCTTGCTGACCAGACGACCGAGGGCGCAACCGTAACGCACCTTGATCGCTTCCGCGTCGAGCGGCGGCGTGCCGAAGGCGTAGGCGATGTCGCTGGTCACAGTGCTGCCAGCATACGGGATCACCTTGGTGTGGCGCAGGGCACCGCCGGTAAACAGCGACATATCCATGGTACCGCCACCGATATCCACCACGCAGACACCCAGCTCTTTCTCGTCTTCGGTCAATACGGCATAGCTGGAGGCCAGCGCGGAGAAGATCAGTTGATCCACGCGCAAACCGACCTTCTCCACACACTTCTCGATGTTGCGAGCCATGTCGTTGTGGCAGGTGATCAGGTGAACCTTGGCCGCCATCCGCACGCCGGAGAGGCCGACCGGATTCTTGATCCCTTCCTGATAGTCGATCGCAAACTCCTGGGGCAGCACGTGCAGCACACGCAGCTCGTCGGAGAGGCGAACCGACTTGGCGGTGTGGATCACGTTGTCCACATCCTCCTGGGTCACCTCCTCATCGGAGATGGGCACCATGCCGGTCTCGTTGCGGCAGTCGATATGCTTGCCGGACAAACCCAGATAAACCGAGCTGATCTGGCAGTCGGCCATCATCTCGGCCTCTTCCACCGCACGGCGCAATGACTTGACCACGGAGTCGAGATCGTTGACCCCACCCTTCTCCATCCCGCGGGAGGCGTGACTGCCCATACCGATGACGTTCAGCTCACCGTCCGGCAATACTTCCCCGACCAGAACCGCCACCTTGGTTGTGCCGATATCCAGTCCGACAATCAAATTCCTATCTGCGGTGTTGGTCATGCACTTTCTCTTCGCTCTTCTTCCAGCCAACTGCCACACCGGTATCGTATCGAAGATCCACATACGCAACCTGCGAACGGGGTTCGATAACCGGGAAGGCATCGATAAATCGCTGCAACCTGAGCGCTATGTCGTTGCGACCCAGAAACAGCTTGATATTGCCATCCAGGGTCAGCTCCCAGGCATGGCGGGGAGTCAGATTCACTCCCAGCAACTTGTATCCCTTGGCAGCCAGTTGCGACTCGTACTGCCGACTCTCTTTCAACACCATGGCGGCCTGGTCATCCGGCCCCGACAACTGCATCAGCGGCGTCTTGACCCGATCCGGGGCGCTGAACACCTTGCCCTTGGTGTTGACGAAGCGGTTGCCGTTCCAGCGCGCCGCTACGTCCTGTTCCGTCAGGTAGACCTTGATCTTGTTCGGCCACTTCTTGCGTACCGATACCGAGGCCACCCATGGCAAGGCATTGAGCCTTGCCTGCAATTCATTGACATCCAACTCGAAGAAGTTGCGTAATTCGGCACCATCCAGTACCGCTAACCGCAGCTCCTCCGTCTCCAGATACTGATGTTGCCCTTGCAGCAACAATTCGCTCATGGGCAACCGATTGGCATCCGTCAGCCAATCTTTAACATCCAGCGCAGTCCGGTAGCAGCCCCATATCACCAGCAGGAAAAACATCACCCCTGCGATGAAGCCACCCTTGGTGCGCCCCTGTGCCCTTGCCTCCACCCGTTCGATCCCCGTGTAACGCGCTAAACCGGCCTTTGACAGACCGGTTCGCCATTATATAGGCCCCGGCTTGGCGGTCAAAATACTCATTGGGCCCTCAGGCACCAGATTTCATGCTATCTATGCTCAATTTCATCTCGCCAAGACGACGGGCCAGTGCCCCGACGTTCCCGGCGCCTTGAGTCAGCACCAAATCCCCCTCGCCAATCAGGTCGGCCAGCACGGCTGGCACGTCATCCGGTGTAGCGACGAAGATGGGTTCCAGGTTGCCGCGCGAGCGAATGGAGCGGCACAGTGCCCGTCCATCAGCGCCCGGGATCGGCTCCTCACCGGCAGCATAAACCTCCAGCATCACCAGCACGTCTACCTTGGAGAGCACATCGGCGAAGTCCTCGTAGAGGTCGCGGGTGCGGGTATAACGGTGCGGCTGGAACACCATCACCAGACGCTTCTCGGGCCAACCGGCACGGGCGGCATTGATAGTGACCTTCACTTCGCTCGGGTGGTGGCCGTAATCGTCCACCAGCATCGCCTTGCCACGACCAGTTTCGAACTCGCCATACTGCTGGAAGCGACGGCCGACACCTTCAAACTTGGCCAGCGCAGAGATGATGGCCTCGTCGCTGACACCGTCTTCCGTCGCGACAGCAATCGCCGCGGCGGCGTTCAAGGCGTTGTGAATGCCCGGCAAATTAAGGGTGACCTGCAGTTCACCCGCCTCTTTGCGGCGCACCCGGAAGCGGCTGTGGTTGTTGGTCTGGACAAAATCCAGTACCTGCACGTCAGCGTCTTCAGAGAGACCGTAGGTCAGGGTCGGGCGGGCAATCTCCGGCAACATGCCACGGATCACCGGATCATCGATGCAGACCACCGCCAGTCCGTAGAAGGGCAGATTGTGCAGAAACTCGATGAAGGTGGCCTTCAGCCTGGAGAAGTCACCGCCGTAGGTGTCCATGTGATCCGCTTCGATGTTGGTCACGATAGAGACCATCGGTTGCAGATGCAGGAAAGAGGCGTCGCTCTCGTCCGCTTCGGCAATCAGGTAGCGGCTGCTTCCCAAGCGGGCATTGGTGCCGGCACTGTTGAGCAGGCCACCGATGACGAAGGTCGGGTCGCGATCGGCTTCGGCATAGATGCTCGCCACCAGACTGGTGGTGGTGGTCTTGCCGTGGGTACCGGCAATGGCGATACCGTGCCGGAAACGCATCAGCTCGGCCAGCATCTCAGCACGCCGTACTACCGGGATCCGCAGTTCGCGGGCAGCCAGCAACTCCGGGTTGTCCTGCTTGATGGCAGTAGAAACCACCACCACGCTGGCGCCGTTGACGTGCTCGGCGTTGTGGCCAGTAAAGATATGGGCGCCCAGAGCCTCAAGCCGCTCGGTCACCGCATTGCGAGCCAGATCAGAACCCGTTACCTGATACCCTTCGTTGGCAAGTACTTCGGCGATCCCGCCCATACCGGCACCACCGATACCGATAAAATGGATGCGACGCACGCGGCGCATTTCGGGGATCACAGTACGCAGTTTTGCCAGTTCAACCTTGGTCATAATCATCTCTTTAGTCTGCCGCAGGCCATGTACCGTCAAAGCTCGGCTGCACAGCGGCATCAATACATACAGGTACAAGGCTGCACGGAGTCACCACTGCAACCTTGCTCATTAATCTTTACCACTCTGCCCACTGGCGAGCCGCTTGCACTCATCAGCAACCCGCTCGGCCGCATCGGTAATGGCAACGCGACGGGCGGCCTGAGCCATGCTAAACAGGGTCTCCCTGCGGCCAGCCAGCCAGGAGAGGCGCGCCGCCAGCGAGGTGGTGGTCAGCTCGGACTGGGGCAGGAATTCGGCCGCACCACCGTCGACCAGAGTCAGAGCGTTACGGGTCTGGTGATCATCCACTGCATGGGGCAGCGGGACGAAAATGGCTGCCACCCCGGCGGCGGCCACCTCGGATACCGTCAGGGCTCCCGCCCGGCAGACAACCAGATCGGCCCAGGCATAGGCGCCGGCCATATCCTTGATAAATTCACTCACCTCGGCATTGATGCCGTGCTGGGCATAGGCAGCAGACACTGTCTCGGCATTGCCCTTGCCACACTGGTGACGCACCTCGATAGGCACACCAGCCGCCGCCACCGCAGCGGGTACCTGCTGGTTGAGCACCCGGGCACCCAGGCTGCCACCGACGATCAACAGATGCAGCGGCTCGGCTTCGCTGCGAAGCTGCGGATCCGGCAGGGCGACCACTTCGGGACGCACCGGATTGCCGACCACGGCGGTACGGCGGCTCGGCGCGAAGGCACCCGGAAATGCCATCAGCACCCGCTTGGCAATACGCGCCAGCAGCTTGTTGGTCATGCCGGCAGCGGCATTTTGCTCATGGAGCAGTAACGGGATGCCGGAGAACCAGGCCGCCACGCCGCCCGGACCGGAGGCAAAGCCCCCCATACCGAGCACCACATCAGGGCGAACAGTCTTGAGCACCTGACGCGCCTGCAAGATCGATTTGACGATACGATAGGGCGCCATCAGCAGTCGCTTGATGCCGTTGCCACGCACCCCCTGAATATCGATGAAGGAGATGGGATAACCATGGGCGGGCACCAGCTCCGCCTCCATCCGGTCCGCCGTCCCCAGCCAGTGGACAGTCCAGCCCTGCTCCCTCAGTCGATCGGCCACGGCCAGACCGGGAAAGACATGCCCCCCGGTACCACCTGCCATCACCAACAGCGTCTTGCTCACTAAACCTCCCGCACCCGCGCCTGGGCAGTCGCCTGACGCAACTCAAAATCGATTCGAATCAACATGCTCACCGCCACTGTCATGATGATGAGACTCGAGCCACCGTAACTGACCAGCGGCAGGGTCAACCCCTTGGTCGGCATCATGCCGCTGGCTGCGCCAACGTTGACGAAAGTCTGGAAACTGAACCAGATGCCGATACCGATAGCCAGATAGCCATCATAGAGGCGGTCGGCTTGCAGGGCGCGATGCCCCAGCTTCAACGCCTTGATCGCCAACGCAAAGATGAGACACAGGGCGCCCAGTACCCCGACGTAACCCAGCTCTTCGCCGAGGATCGCAAACACGAAGTCGGTATGCGCTTCCGGCAGGTACTCCATCTTCTGGATGGAGTTGCCGAGCCCTTCGCCAAACCAGCTGCCACGGCCAAACGCCATCAGCGACTGGGTCAACTGGTAGCCACTGCCAAACGGATCGGCCCAGGGATCCATAAAAGAGGTCACCCGACGCATCCGGTATGGCTCGACGATGATCAGCATGATCACCCCACCAAGACCGCCACCGATAAGGATCATGAACTGCCACAGTTTGGCGCCAGCCAGAAACAGCATGCCGAACGAGGTGACGAACATCACCACGGTCGACCCCAGATCCGGTTGCAGCAGCAACAGGATCGCCAACACCCCGAATACTGCCAAGGGCTTCAGGAAGCCAAGCCAGGCTTCACGCACCTCGTTCTGACGCCGCACCAGATAACCGGCCAGATAGACGAATAGGGCCAGCTTGCCAAACTCGGCCGGCTGCAGGTTGAAGGGGCCCAGTGGCAGCCAGCGCACCGCACCGTTGACATTGCGCCCGACCACCAGCACCAGTACCAGCAGCAGAATGGCCAGCAACAGCATGGGTCCGTTGTACTCCTGCCAGCGCGCCATCGGCACCTGCAACACAAACCAGGAGATACCGAGCGCCATCACCAGAAACATGGCGTGACGCTTCACAAACATGAAGGGATCATCCCCCAGGGAGATCCCCTCCGGGATCGAGGCTGATGCCACGATCACCACCCCGACCGCCATCAGGGAGAGCGCCAGCAACACCAACTGCCGGTCATAGAGGCCGGCAGGGCGCGCCGGCAATAGCCAGCGCTGGAACAGACCTGCGGCTGCGCGAAGGGCATTCATAGCGCCATCACCATCTCGGTAAAGCGATCGCCACGCACCTCGAACGACTTGAACTGATCGAGGCTGGCACAGGCTGGCGCCAGCAGCACCCAGTCACCGGGCTTGGCATCGGCAGCCGCCTTGGCAACCGCAGCGGCCAGGTCGGCCACCCGTTCGGTCTGCTCACCCAGCGCCAGCAGCACCTCGGCATCCTGACCGAAGCAGTACATGTGATCGATCTGGTTGCCCAGCAGCGCCTGGATCGGGCCAAAATCCTGCCCCTTGCCCTGACCACCGGCCAGCAGCAACAGGCGCCCCTTGACCGACTCGCGCACACCGGCAACGGCAGCTAGCGTAGCTCCCACGTTGGTGGCTTTGGAGTCGTTGATCCAGCGCACCCCGTTCACTTCGCGCACGAAACGGGCACGGTGGGGCAAGCCTTCAAAGCGGCGCAGCACGGTGAGCTGGGCAGCGCGGGGAATGCCGACCGCATCGCACAGCGCCATGGCGGCCAGCGCGTTGGCCTGATTGTGGGCACCGACGATCTTCATCTCGTCCACCGCCAGCAGCGGCTCGCCGTGCAGGGTCAACCAGTAGCGGCCATCCAGCAGGCAGCGGCCATAGCCATTGCAGTCAAGACCGAAGCTCTGCCACACCTGACCCACATCGGGCAAAGTCTGGGGATCGTCGCGATTGACCAGAATGTGTTTGGAGTGCTGATGGATCTCCATCTTGGCGGCACGGTAGTCGGCCATACCCTGATAGCGATCCATGTGATCTTCAGAGAGGTTCAGCACCACAGAGGCGGCAGCACGCAGGCTGTGAGTGGTCTCCAACTGGAAGCTGGATAGCTCCAGTACGCAGAGATCCATCGGCTGCTTGAGCAGCTCCAGCGCAGGCGTACCGATATTGCCGCCCACGCCCACCTTGAGCCCGGCTTCGGCAATCATCTCACCCACCAGGGTCGTGACAGTGCTCTTGCCATTGGAACCTGTGATGGCGATGACCGGTGTCTCGGTCTCGCGAACGAACAACTCGATATCGCCGACGATCTGCACACCACATTCGGCAGCCGCTTTCAATTCAGGGGTAGCCAGGGCAATGCCCGGGCTCGCGACGATCATATGCGCCTGTTTGAGTCGCTCACCATCCAGCCCGTAAATGAGTTCCACCTCGGCAGGTAGTTGATCCTTGCCGGGCGGGTTGGCGCGAGTGTCCATCACCAGTGGGGTGACACCACGGCCGAGGAAGTAGTCGACGCAGGAGAGTCCGGTTTTGCCGAGTCCGATAACGATGACCATGGCCTTACCTCACCTTCAGGGTGGCAAGACCCAGCAGCACCAGCACGAGGGTGATGATCCAGAAACGCACGATAACGCGCGGCTCCGGCCAGCCCTTCTTCTCGTAGTGGTGATGGATCGGCGCCATGCGGAAGATCCGCACGCCGCGCAGCTTGTAAGACCCCACCTGCAGGATCACCGAGACAGTCTCCATCACGAAGACACCGCCCATGATCACCAGCAGGAACTCCTGGCGTACCAGCACGGCGATGGTGCCGAGCGCGCCGCCCAATGCCAGGGAACCGACGTCCCCCATGAAGACCTGTGCCGGATAGGTGTTGAACCAGAGAAAGCCCAGACCTGCCCCGACGATGGCAGTACAGACGATCACCAGCTCGGAGGTATAGGGAACATAGGGAATATGCAGGTAACTGGCGAAGTTGACGTTGCCGGTTGCCCAGGCGATAAACGCAAAGCCGCCCGCCACCATCACGGTCGGCATGATGGCCAAGCCATCCAGACCATCGGTCAGGTTGACCGCGTTGGAGGTACCAACAATGACGAAATAGGTGAGCAGGATAAACATCAGGCCAAGTTGCGGCATCACATCCTTGAGGAAGGGCACCACCAGCTGGGTCTGACCATCATGGGTGGCCGTGGCGTAGAGGAATACAGCCACTCCCAGCGCAACGGCGGATTGCCAGAAGTACTTCCAGCGGGCGATCAGGCCGTCGGTATTCTTGCGCACCACCTTAAGGTAGTCGTCGGCAAAGCCGATGGCGCCATAGGCACCCAGCACAAACAGCACCAGCCAGACATAGGGGTTGTCGAGGCGGCACCAGAGCAGCACAGACGTGAAAATCGCAGCAATGATCATCAGACCACCCATGGTCGGAGTGCCCCGCTTGCTGAGGTGGGACTCGGGACCATCGTTGCGGATCACCTGACCGAACTTCAGGATCTGCAGGCGACGAATGAGGCGCGGCCCCATCCAGAGCGCAACTCCCAGACCGGTAATGATCGACAGGATGGCGCGAAACGTCAGGTAGGAGAAGACGTTGAAGAAGGTGAAGTGCGGGGTGAGCAGTTCGGCCAGCCAGACTAGCATGTGGCTGACTCCTGATGGCCTTTGACCATCTCGACGATATCTTCCATGCGGGAGCCACGGGCACCCTTGACCAGAATCGAAATTTCCTGATGTGTATTTATCATTTGCGCAAGCACTTCAAACAACGACGCCTTGTTATCGAAATGTCGGCCAGCCGCGGCATCTGCGGTATAGCGACTATGTTCCCCTACTGTCAGCACGGCATCCAGACCGCACTCGCGGGCATGACGGCCAACCCGGGCATGTTGCTCGGCAGACTCCTCACCCAGTTCCCGCATGTCGCCAAACACCAGCACCTTAAAGCCGCTCATGGCGGTCAAGGCATCGATGCCCGCCAGCACGGACTCCACGCTGGCATTGTAGGTATCATCCACCAGAGTCAGACCGCCCCAGCGCTGGACGCAGAAGCGTCCCTTGACCGGTGCCATCTGCTCCAGCCCCACCTTGACGGAGTCGAGGGATGCGCCGAGGGCCAGACAGCCCGCGGCGGCAGCCAGCGCATTGGCCACGTTATGGCGGCCGGGGATCGCCAGAGTCAGGCTCACCTCACCCTGCGGGGTTACCATGACGAACTCGGCACAACCCTGAGCGTTGAGAACCACATCGCGAGCATGGAACGGCTGGCTCTGATCCTCGATGGAGAAGGCGCAGCGAATGCCACGCTCGCGCCACTTCGGCCAGAATTCGTTGTCGGCGTTGACGATGGCGGTGCCGCCTTCGCTCAAGCCCTCAAAAATTTCGCTCTTGGCGTGGTAGATCCCCTCAAGAGAGCCGAAGCCCTCAAGATGGGCAGCTGCGACGTTGTTGATGATGGCGGCATCGGGCTTGGCCAGCGAGGTAGTCCAAGCGATTTCGCCCTTGTGGTTTGCTCCCAGCTCCATCACCGCAAACTGGTGTTGCGGCTCGAGGCGCAGCAGGGTGAGCGGCACGCCCACCTCATTGTTGAAGTTGCCAGCGGTGGCCAGCACTTCCCCTTCGTTGCGCAGGATGGCAGTTGCCATCTCCTTCACCGTGGTCTTGCCGCAGCTGCCGGTAATGGCCAGCACTTTCGGGTTGATGCGCTCACGCACCAGTTTGCCAAGGCGGCCCAACCCCTTGAGGGTATCGGCTACCACCAGTTGGGGAATGGCCAGCGGCAGCTCACGCTCGACCAGCAGAGCAGAGGCCCCTGCCTGAACAGCCTGCTCGCAAAAATCGTGGGCATCGAAACGCTCGCCGCGCAGGGCAACGAACAGGGCACCCGCGCCCAAAGTGCGGGTGTCGGTACTGACAACGGTGATCTCGCCATCGTCACCAATCAGACGGGCATCGAGTACCTGCGCCAGCTCGGCAAGCCTGAGGGTCATCATTTGAATGACTCCAATAATGTGTGCAAGGCGGCCGCGACGGTTTCCCGGTCGCTGTAGTGCCGCTTGTCGGTTCCAATGATCTGATAATCCTCATGGCCCTTACCGGCCACCAGGATGATGTCCTGCTTGCTCGCCTGACCGATGGCCAGCGCAATCGCCTTGACCCGGTCGTGCTCCACCTGCACCGCAGCAGGATCGCGAAGACCCGCCACCATGTCGGCCATGATCCGGGCCGGCTCCTCGGTACGGGGATTGTCGTCGGTCAGGATCACGCGATCCGCATACTGCTCGGCCATGGCGGCCATCATGGGACGCTTGCCGCGATCGCGGTCGCCACCACAGCCAATCAGACACCAAAGCTGGCCGGTGCAGTGCACCCGCAGGGCCTGCAATGCCTTTTCCAGCGCATCAGGGGTGTGGGCGTAATCGACCACCGCCAGCGGCGTATCACCACCGCCGAAACACTCCATACGACCGGTCACTGGCTGCAATTTCGGGGCAGTTGCCAGTAGCTCGTTGAAGTCGTAACCGAGCACCAGCATTACGCCCATCGCCGCCAGCACATTGCTGACGTTGAAGCGCCCGAGCAAGGGGGCGGATAATACACCATTCCCCCAGCTGGAGTTAATCTGCGCGCGAAAACCTTGCTGGTGAAAATCGAGCTGCTGCGCCGTTAATTGACGGCCAAAATGGTGTTCAATCGGGCCATTCACACTGAAAGCCACCGCTGCCGGGTATTTTTCGAGCCACTTGGCACCCAATTCGTCATCTCGGTTAATCACCGCATTCGACTCGTCGACCAGCTGCAGCAGCTGCTCCTTGGCCGCGCCATAGGCTTCCATGGTGCCGTGGTAGTCGAGGTGATCCCGGCTCAGGTTGGTAAAGACAGCGGCGGAAAAGGGCAGCGCGGCGACACGGTGCTGCACCAGACCATGGCTGGAGACCTCCATCGCCACCAGATCCGCCCCCTGCTCTTGCAGCGCAGCCAGATTGGCTTGTACCTGCACGGCGCTGCCAGTGGTATTTTCCGCTTCGATCAGATGGCCAAACAGGCCGTTGCCGATGGTGCCCATCACCCCGGCCTTACCACCCAGCAGGGTGCGCCAGTTGGCGACCAGCAAAGCGGTAGTGCTCTTGCCGTTGGTGCCGGTGATCCCGACCAGATCCAATTTTTGGGCTGGCTGATCGTAGAAATAGCCCGCAAGAGCAGAGAGGTGAGCGGGCAGATCCCGCATCCCGATACAGGGAACCGGAGTCGATGGTGGGATAAATTCACCATCCTCCTCAAACACAACAGCGGTCGCTCCCTGAGCAACCGCCTGTTCGATGAAACGTCTGCCATCCACCTGATGACCGCAAATAGCCACGAAGAGCGAGCCGGGGCCAACCCGCCGACTATCCAGCTGGATATCGGTCAGAGTGAGCGCCGGCGCCTGAATACCGAAGGGGCGCAGTAATGCATCAAGTGCGCGGGACAAGAGGAGCCTCCGTACGGGCAAGTTTGGCGGGCACCGCTGTGGGCACCGCATCAGGACGAATATTGAAGAGTTGCAGTACCCCGCCCATGGCCTCTGCAAACGGCGGGGTCGCCACGGCACCGCCATAGTAGGCGCTGCCTTTTGGCTCGTTAATCACCACCACCATGACGAAACGGGGATTACTGGCAGGGGCAAAACCGGCAAACCAGGCCATGTAATCCTTGCCGTAGCCTCCGGCAACGGCGACCTTGGCGGTACCACTCTTGCCACCGACCCGATAACCCGGAATCTTGGCCTTGGGAATAGCGTTGTCGACTACGTACTCCAGCGCCTGCAGCATGGCGGAGGCGTTGTTGTGATCGATCACCTGCTCACCCTTGGGCGGCGTGGTCACCTTGACGATGGAGATGGGCACTCGCTTGCCCTTGTTGGCCAGGGTGGCGTAGGCGGAAGCCAGTTGCAGCGGGGTAACCCGCAGACCATAACCGAACGAGAGGGTCGCTCGCTCGATATCGGACCAGCGACGACGCTGGGGCAGCATGCCGCTGCTCTCGCCCATCAGCCCGCTGCCAGTATCCATGCCGAAACCGAACATGCTGAGGGTATTGATCATCTCCTGCGCCGGCATCCGCAGCGCGATGCGCGACATACCGATGTTGGAGGAGTAACGCAGGATATCGTAGAGGTTGGTCGCCTTGTGGATACTGACGTCCTTGATCTGCTTGGCACCGATAAAGAGCGGACCACCGGGAATGAAATCTTTCCAGCTGGTGACACCTGCCTGCAAGGCACTGAGCAAAATCAATGGCTTGACGGTCGAACCCGGCTCGTAGGTATCAGTCACCACCCGGTTGCGTACCCGGAAGCTCTGATACTGGCCGCGGTTGTTCGGGTTATAGGAGGGGGTGTTGACCATGGCGAGTACTTCGCCGGTCTTGATATCCAGCATCACCATGGAGCCAGAGGTCGCCTTGTTCTCGTCGGTTGCTCGCTTGAGCGCCCGATAGGCCAGAGCCTGTACCCGCTGATCGATGCTGAGCTGCAGATCGTTGGCGTTCTTGCCCTCTTTGACGATACCAAGACGCTCGATGACCCTGCCCTGCCGGTCCTTGCGCACCCGCATCTCGCCCGGTGTCGCCGTCAGCCACTCGTTGTAGCTGCGCTCGATCCCCTCGATCCCGTTGCCATCGATGTTGGTTACCCCCACCAGGTGGGCACTGATTTCGCCAGTCGGATAGAAGCGGCGCGACTCGGGACGCAGATAGACACCACCCAGCTTGAGCCCCTTGATGTATTCAGAGACAGCGGGCGTTACCTGACGCTGCAGATAGACGAAGCGCTTGCTGGGGTTGGCGATACGTTGCTTGAGAGTATTGATATCGATTTTGAGGACTGCTGAGAGAGCCATCCAGGCCCGCTCATTGTGGATAGCGCCGGACTCGTGCACTGTCTTGGGATCGGCCCAGACCGCCTCGACCGGAACGGAAACAGCCAGCTGTTCACCATTGCGATCGGTGATCATGCCGCGCACCGCCTGGGTGGAGGTGGTTCGCAGAGAGCGCATGTCCCCCTCCTGACGCAGACGATCCGGATTGATCACCTGGATCCAGGCCAGACGGAGGATCAGCCCGACAAAGGCGATGCCGATGAATACGACCAGCGTGCGGAAGCGCCACGGATAGATAGATGGCGCTTTAACGTTCGCTTTAGCGGTTTTGGCTGTAGCCTTCCGTTTCATGGCAGAGTAATTACCTTCTCGGTGGTCACCAGAGGGCGACCCATTTGCAACTTGTCCATGGCCAGCGTGGCGACTCGGGAGTGTTCCGCCAGAGTGCCCTGCTCCAGCAAGAGGTGGCGCCATTCGATATTGAGGCGATCCTCTTCCGCCATCAGGTCATTCTGTTTGGCGGTGAGGCCACGGGTCATGTTGGTCACCAGGATCACGGCAAACGCGGTCACCAGTACGGCAACCGACAGAAAAATCTGCAGCTTGTGCCGCCAGAGATCGGCAACGATCTCCTTGGCTAGGTGGACACGTACTTCGCTCATCGCTTACTCCGCCAGCCGCTCGGCGACCCGCAGCACCGAGCTGCGCGAACGGGTGTTTTCAGAGACCTCATGATCAGAAGGCTTGAGCGCCTTGCCGACCGACTTCAATTTGCGACCGCCAGCCAGCTGGGCCTCGGTCAAGGGAATGCCGTAGGGCACTTCAGGCCCTTTCTCGTGCTTGCGAATGAAGTGTTTCACCAGCCGGTCTTCCAGCGAGTGGAAGCTGATCACAGACAGACGGCCATGTGGTGCCAGCACGTCCAATGCACCGTTGAGCGCGGTTTCGATCTCCTCCAGCTCGCTGTTGATATAGATGCGGATGGCCTGGAAACTGCGGGTTGCCGCATGCTTGCCCTTCTCCTTGCTCGGATTGACCCGGGCAATCATCTCAGCCAGCTGACGGGTACGTACGTAAGGCTCGGTCACCCGGTCGTGGACGATGGCGCGGGCGATCTTCTTGGCAAAGCGCTCCTCACCGAAGGTCTTCAGCACCCAGGCGATATCATCCACATCGGCCTTGGCCAGCCACTCGGCGGCGCTCTGGCCGGAAGTGGGGTCCATCCGCATATCGAGCGGACCATCTTTCATAAAGCTGAAGCCGCGCTCGGCATCATCCAGCTGGGGTGAAGAGACCCCCAGATCCAGCAGGAAGCCATCCACCTTGCCCAGCAAACCGCGCTCATCGAGATAGGAGGCGATGCCGGAGAAGGGGCCGTGCACAATTTCGAAACGGGGATCCTGGATCTTGGCCGCTTCGGCGATCGCCTGGGGATCGCGGTCGATGGCGATCAGGCGGCCATTGGGGCCAAGGTGCTGCAGGATCAGACGAGAATGACCACCACGGCCAAAAGTACCGTCGACGTAGACACCATCCGGCTTGATGGCCAGACCTTCAACGGCTTCGTGCAGCAGCACTGTGATGTGTTCAGCGGCTTGGGTCATTTATAAAGAGAAATCCTGTAGTCGTGGTGAGCTTGCCCAATCGTCCCCGGGCAGACCTAAGATGTCGTCATTGACCTGTTGTTGCCAGCGGGCTTCATCCCACAACTCAAACTTGTTGAGCTGGCCCACCAGCATGATTTTCTTGTCCAGCCCCGCATGGTTGCGCAGTGGCTGACTGAGCAGCAGACGGCCATTGCCATCCAGCTCGCATTCGGTTGCATGTCCCAGCAGCAGGCGCTGCAAACGGCGCTCTTGCGGATTCATGCTGGAGAGGGTCTTGAGCTTGCGCTCGACCTCTTCCCATTCATTCAGGGGATAAAGCAGCAGACAGGGATGGGCAATATCGATGGTGCAGACCAGCTGGCCGTCGCTTTCATCGCGCAGCCAATCACGGAATTTGGTCGGAATTGCCAACCGCCCTTTACTGTCCAGGCTGATGGCATGAGCGCCACGCAACAAATTGCAGTCCCTGAAGGTGAGTGAGCAGGCAGATTGCCCCTCTAAAAACCACTTTGATCCACTTTTCCCCACCTTGAAGTTTAAGGACGTGCAGGGGGCTTTTCAAGCAAGGAGATGAGGCAGAGGGAACATATTGACGCAGCAATTGCATGCTGCGGATTGAGTGGGTTGATTTTCCACAAGTTATTTGGCGTTAAACTCTGGTGATTAATTGAAATAAGTGAATGAACTGAGAACACACACAATATGTGGGTGCGAACAACCATCCTGGGTTCTATCACCATCTATCGCTGCCATCGTGCCAAATACAAAACTATTCGATTGATTTAAAACATATATTTTCATGCAAAATGACAAGGTCGAAAATATCTTGCCAACGAAGCCATATTTTCTCATGCATAAAAAAGAGCCCCGCGATAAATCGCGGGGCTCTTCGGAATGAGGTCGGAGTCGGCCTGTAAGCCGGGTTCTGTACCGGGTTGCCCCGGGTAGCAATCATTCCTCTAGGCCAGCAATCGCTCGCTGGCTCAAGCAACCTACCCGCCCCCAACGCGGGCCGCGCCAATAGGGGCCTATTTGGTCTTGCTTCGGGTGGAGTTTACCGTGCCACGAACTGTTGCCAGTCGCGCGGTGCGCTCTTACCGCACCCTTTCACCCTTACCTGATCCCTTGCGGGCCATCGGCGGTCTGCTCTCTGTTGCACTGGTCGTAGGCTCACGCCCCCCAGGCGTTACCTGGCACCCTGCCCTGTGAAGCCCGGACTTTCCTCCCCTCCGCCCGTCTGTCCCGAGGGACACAACGACGAAGCAGCGATTGCCTAGCCAACTCCGAGGCGCGGATTATAGCCTTGCGATACGCACGGGGTAAACCGGCAATTCCCGTTTACAGCCATTTATCGCGCTTTGCCCCCCGTTTACATGCTGAATGCTCGACGGTTCGGGGGATTGCACAGGTCAAAAAGCAGTCTGCCAGCCTATTTCATCCGCTCAATAGTGCTCGAGACCATATTTGTAGAGGGCATTCTTTTTCACGCCGTGGACCTCGGCGGTCAGGGCAGCCGCTTTTTTCAGTGGCAGCTCAGTCACCAGCAGACCCAGAGTACGGATCGCCTCGGCTGGCAGATCCTCTTCATCTTTGGAGGCACCACTCACGACCAGCACGATCTCGCCGCGGCAACGGTTGTCATCCTCACCAAGCCAGGCCAGCATTTCAGAGGCAGGCAGACCATGAATTGACTCGAAGGTCTTGGTCAGCTCGCGGCACACCACCACCTGACGCTCGCCGAGAATGCGAGCAATCGCTTCTACTGTATCCTGCACACGGCGCGGCGATTCGTAAAACACCAGCGAGCGGGTGTCTTCAATAACGGCTTGCAGGCGATCGTCACGCCCCTTGCTCTTGGCGGGCAGGAAGCCTTCAAAGGCAAAGCGATCGGTGGGCAGACCGGCCGCACTTAGCGCGGTGATGGCAGCACAGGGACCGGGCAGCGGCACCACCTTTACCCCGGCTTCACGACAGCGGGTGACCAAGTGATAACCGGGGTCGCTGATGAGCGGGGTGCCGGCATCGGAGACCAGCGCAACACTCTTGCCCTCTTTGATCCGGCCGATCAGCACATCGGCTTTCTGCTGCTCGTTGTGATCGTGCAGGGCGAAGGTCGGCACCGAGATTTGGTAGTGGCTGAGCAGGATACCGGTATGACGGGTATCTTCGGCGGCTACCAGATCGACACTGCGTAAAATGTCCAATGCACGCTGGGTGATGTCCGCCAGATTGCCGATCGGAGTGGGGACTATATACAGGGTTGGGATGTCACTCATGGGATCTCCGAGTGCCCCGACAATTGTGTCGCCATATTGGCCCGTTTACACTATGGGGAACTTCAACACTGGTCGGGGAATGAACTTGAACCGGGTTACAAAGCAGCTAAGTGTATCACGACTCTTCGGCATCATACTCGCGGCAGTACTGCTCGCCGCCTGTGCGTCGGAGCCCACTCAACCGTCAGGGCAGTCAGGCATGCCCTCTGCGTTCTCCAATCTGACCAAGAATGCCCAGTGGTATCTTGAGCAGGTGGATCCCGCCAAGCCGGCCGAGGCCTTTACCTGGCAGATGCTGGCGGCACGCAGCTATCTGGCGCTGGGCCAGGCCAAACCGGCCTCGGCGCTGTTCCAGCAATTGCAGAAGCAGGCCAAGGATCCCGTTCAGAAGGCGCAGTTGCAACTACTGCAAGCCCATCTGTTGCTGGCGCAAGGCCACGCCAATCAGGCGCTGATCCTGCTGGAAGGCAAACCTGAGGTGCTGCTGGATGCCGATACCCAGAAGGATTGGTATCGCCAGCGCGTAGTGCTGCAGCTCGACATCAATAACAAGTTTGGCGCAGCCAAGTCATTGATTGCACTGGAGCCCTACCTCAATCAGAGCGAGCAGGCGACCAACCATCAGCAAATCTGGTCGTTGCTCAAAAGCATGACCCCTTCCACCCTGCAAGCGCTGGAAGAGGCTCCGGCCCCTGATGTGACCACCGGCTGGCTACGACTGGCGGCACTGGTCAACGAGTTTGGCGCCCAGCCGAACTTGCTGGCCCGCCAACTGGCAGGCTGGAAGCGTGACTTCCCCAACCATCCGGCCCAGAAAGATATGCCGGCAGGATTGGGCGATCTGGCGGCCACTGCCAGCACCTCGGTGCAACAGATCGCTGTGCTGCTGCCCCTCTCCGGCAATCTGGAGCCGCAGGGCGCAGCCATCCGTAATGGTATGCTGATGTCTTATAAGGAAAATCAGGGGCAATTCACCCTGAACTTCTACGACACCCAGAGCAAGTCGACCGGCGACCTTTATAAGCAGGCGATTCAGGAAGGGGCAGACATGATCATCGGCCCGCTGCTGAAAGATCGGGTCGAGGAGCTGCTCAAGGCCAATCCGACCGTGCCGGTACTGGCGCTCAACGAGCTGGACAAGCCGGTCGTCAACGACACCACCTACTACTTCTCCCTTTCTGCTGCCGCAGATGCCGCGCAGGCAGCCCAGTACCTTTACACCCAGGGCTACCGTAAACCGCTGCTGATCGCCGCCCAGGGGCGGATCGGTTACAGCAGTATCAAGGCGTTCGAGCAGAGCTGGGCCACCCTGAGCCAGGATAAGCCGGTCGTTGCCACCTTCGGTGCGCGCAACGAAGTGCAGGGGATGGTCAAGAATGCCCTGAGCGGCCGCTCTACCGCCCGTGCAGGTGAAGTGGTGCAACTCTCTGATGCCACACCGCGCAGCATCGATGCCGTTTACGTGGTCGCCAACAGTCTGGAAACCCGGATGATCAAGCCCTATGTGGATGTCTCGGTCAATCCGATGGGCAGCCTGCCCATCTACACCAGCTCCCGTGGCTACGACAGCGCCGCCACCGAGGTCGCCTCCGAGCTCAACGGCATGCATATCGCCGATATGCCGCTGCTGCTGGGCGGCTACGAGAAACAGCGCGAGCAGATCGCCCTGCTCTGGCCGCAGACCCAGGGTGACCTGCTGCGTCTGTTTGCCATGGGCTACGATGCCGTCAGCCTGGCTGAGAACCTCCAGCAGATGCGCAAGGTAGGCGGCATGCAGCAGGCCGGCATGAGTGGTCAGCTGAGCGTGGATGCCCAGGGCAATATCGTGCGGATGCTGAGCTGGGGTACTTACCAGAACGGCAAACTGGTCGACGAGAACGCCGTTCAGCAACTGGAGGAGCCCTCCAATGAAGGAACTATGGAAACGGATGCGCCAGCAGTTGCCGAGCCTGTTCCCCTCACCAACGAGCAAGGGACAGCACTTTGAACAAGTCGCTGAACGCTGGTTGCAGGCCCGGGGCCTGCAACCGGTAGCTCGCAACTACCGCTGTCGTGGCGGTGAAATAGATCTCATCATGCACCAGGGCCAGACCCTGGTGTTTGTTGAGGTGCGCTACCGGGCCACCGGCAGCCATGGCGGGGCCGCCAGCTCGGTCACCCGCAGCAAACAGCACAAGATCATGCTGGCAGCGCGCCACTATTTGAAGCAACATGCCATCAACGAGGCCAATCAGGCCTGCCGATTCGATGTGATTGCGTTCGAGGGCGACCAGCCAGCCTGGATCCAGAACGCATTTTAAGAGGACCCTATGACTGACCGCATCAAAGAGAACTACACCGAAAGCATCCAGACCAAGATAGCCGCCGCCGAGGCGTTGCCGGATGCCATCCATACTGCAGCCCAGATGATCACCATCTGCCTGCTCAATGGCCACAAGGTGCT
Source organism: Aeromonas sp. A600620 (assembly GCF_029479985.1). NCBI lineage: Bacteria > Pseudomonadati > Pseudomonadota > Gammaproteobacteria > Aeromonadales > Aeromonadaceae > Aeromonas > Aeromonas sp. A600620. The sequence goes on from NZ_JAAKXB010000011.1 coordinate 117,670, forward strand.
GGCATGCGGTAACGGTCCTTCTGCCGCACTGGCGCAACTGTTTATCTCCGAGCTGGTCAACTGCTACGAGACCCAGCGCCCCTCCCTGCCCGGCATGGCCCTGACCCCGGACATGGCAACCATCAGCGCCATCGCCACCGACCACGGTTTTGAAGAGGTCTACTCCAAGCAGATCCGCGCGCTGGGCCAGCCTGGCGACATTCTGGTGGTCATCACCACCTCCGGCCACAGCCGCAGCCTGATCAAGGCCGCCGAGGCTGCCCTCTCCCGCGACATGACCATAGTGGTGCTGAGCGGGGGTGACGGTGGCGAAATGGCAGGTCTGCTCGGCCCAAACGATGTGGAGATCCGTGTTCCCTCCTCCCGTCGCCCTCGCATTCTGGAAGTGAACCTGTTGACCCTGCACTGCCTGTGTGATCTCATCGACCAGACACTTTTCCCGCAACAGGAAGATTGAAACCATGAAAAAGCACACTATCCTGCTCGGTCTGCTGGTTAGCACCCTGCTGCTGCAAGGCTGCGCAGCCCTGGTTGTTGGCGGCGCCGCAGGGACTGCCAAGGCCTCTGGCGATCGCCGAACCCTGGGCGCGCAGTGGGATGACCAGACCATCGAGCTGAAAGCGGCCAATCTGCTGGCCGACAACAAACCCCTCAGCGCAGCCAGCAAGATCAGCGTCTACAGCAACAATGGCCGCGTCCTGCTGGTCGGCCAGACACCTTCTGACGTTTACAAGATTGAGGCGGGCAAAATTGTCAGTCGCATCGAAGGGGTCCGCCACGTCTACAACGAATTGCGCATCGGCCAACCTGCCAGTTTCACCACCCGCAGCAATGACTCCTGGATCACCTCCAAGGTGAAAGCCGACATGTTCGGCACCAAGAACTTCGACAGCACCAAGGTCAAGGTGGTCACCGAGAACGGCGAGGTGTTCCTGATTGGTCTGGTGACTCGCCAGGAGGGAGAGCAGGCAGTCAACATCGCCCGCCATGTCACCGGCGTGAAGCGCGTGATCAAGGCCTTCGAATTCGCCCAGAACTAAGCCCGACCGCACATAAAAAAACGCAGCCAATCGGCTGCGTTTTTTATTTGATCACCTTCAGGGTCGGACGACCGCTTGGACGCGGTGGTTCCGGCTCAGGCTCCACCGGCGCTTCAGCCTGCTCCAGCCAGATATCGTAACCCGGCTCAGGCGGGAACATGGTGCCCACGCCGTTCTCCCGGGCATGGATAGCCAGCACGGCCGCCATCGGGATATAGACCTGCTGGGATACCCCGCCAAAACGGGCACTGAAGCTGATAGCCTCGTTATCCATGTGAAATTGCATCACGGCTCGGGGCGCGATATTCAGTACAATTTGCCCGTCCTGAGCAAACTGCATCGGCACCATCACATGGGGAATGTTGACGTTGACCACCAGATGAGGGGTCAGATCGTTGTCCAGCAACCAGTCAAAGAACGCCCGTAACAAGTACGGGCGGCTCGGTGTCATTGTCGGTTCCATGCTCATACGCCAGCACGGATCTCGCGTTCGGCTTCGGTCAGGGAAGCCTGGAAGGACTCACGCTCGAACAGACGAACCATGTAGGCCTTCAGCTCTTTGGCGCCACGACCGGTCAGGTCGATGCCAAGGCTCGGCAGACGCCACAGCAGCGGTGCCATGTAGCAATCCACCAGACCGAACTCTTCGCTCATGAAATAGGGCATTTCACCGAAGATCGGCGCGATGGCCAGCAGGTTGTCACGCAGTTCGTTGCGTGCCGCTTCAGCGTCGGTACCGGCCATGATCTTGTCGGCCAGGGAGTACCAGTCCAGCTCGATGCGGTGCATCATCAGACGGCTGTTACCGCGGGCAACCGGGTAAACAGGCATCAGGGGCGGATGCGGGAAGCGCTCATCCAAATACTCCATGATGATGCGCGAGGTGTAGAGCGCCAGCTCACGATCAACCAGGGTCGGTACAGAGTTGTACGGGTTCAGCTCGGCCAGCTCATCCGGCAGATTGGCTGGGTCAACCTGACAGATATCCACACTAACACCCTTCTCCGCCAGGACAATACGCACCTGATGGCTGAACATATCGTTGGCACCGGAAAACAGCGTCATTACCGAACGCTTATTGGCAGCTACAGCCATTGAACCCTCCCGTCATAAAAAAGCAGAAACGGCAATGAAGCATCTTGGTCTTCATTGCCGTGCATTATATTACCCGGATCTGGTCGCTTAGTGAACGTCGCGCCAGAATTCCTTCTTCAACAGCACAGTGAAGATGAAGAAGATCACGATGAAGCCAAGCACCCAGAAGCCCATGCGTTCACGCTCCTGTTGTACCGGTTCAGCCGAGTAGACCAAGAAGTTTACCAGATCCAGTACCGTCTTATCATACTCTTCGTCATCCATTTCACCGTTGCCGTCAGATTTGATGCTGACAACCTGCTGGGTCTCGACGCCATCGACCATGTGAGTCGCGAACTCGGCACGGGGAGTCCCCTGCAGCGGCTCCAGCACATGGGGCATGCCCACTGACGGGAACACCACGTTATTCACACCAAACGGACGGGTCGGATCCACGTAAAAAGAACGCAGATAAGTGTAAATCCAGTCCGCACCACGTACTCGGGCAACCAGAGTCAGGTCGGGAGGCGGCGCACCAAACCACTTGGCGGCATCCTTCTCGGACATGGCACTCTTCATCAGATCACCCACTTTGGCGTCGGTGAAAATGAGGTTCTCCTTCATCAGATCCTCAGGGATCTCCAGATCGGCAGCAACCCGGTTGTAGCGTTGGTACTGGGTAGAGTGGCAGCCGGCACAATAATTCATGAAGGTGGCAGCTCCGCGTTGCAGGGATGCCTTGTCACTCAGATCGTAATTGGCCTTGTCCAGTGCAACCGCACCTCCAGCGGCAAACACCAGAGAGGGCAGCAGGGTCAGCACTGCAAATATTATTTTTTTCATTTAAATGTCACCCTCTCCGGCAGCGGCTTGGTGCGTTCGTTTTTGCTGTAGAAGAACAACAGCACGAAGAAACCGAAATAACCCAAGGTACAGATCTGGGCAACCAGCGTCAGAGTCGGCGTCGACGGCAGTACACCCAGCACCCCCAGAATGATGAAGCAGACCACAAACTGGGCGATGTTCAGCTTGTGCAGCTTGCTGCGATAGCGTACTGAACGCACCTTGCAGCGATCCAGCCAGGGCAGCAGGAACAACACCACAATAGAGAGGCCCATCATGATGACGCCAAGCAGCTTGTCAGGTACCGCACGCAGAATCGCGTAGAAGGGGGTGAAGTACCACACAGGCGCGATGTGAGCCGGAGTCTTCAGGCCGTTGGCCACTTCAAAGTTCGGCTTCTCGAGGAAGTAACCCCACATATCCGGCTTGAAGAAAATGATGGCGCAGAAGAAGAACAGGAAGCCAGCGACACCGATCATATCCTTGACGGTGAAGTAAGGATGGAATGCCACCGCATCCAGCGGCCAGCCGTTCTCGTCCTTGTGCTTCTTGATATCGATGCCATCCGGGTTGTTGGAGCCCACTTCGTGCAGCGCCAGGATATGCATCGCAACCAGCATCACCAAAACCAGCGGCAACGCGATGACGTGCAGCGCGAAGAAGCGGTTCAGGGTCGCACCAGAGATAACGTAGTCACCACGGATCCACAGGGTAAGATCGTCACCGATGACCGGAATGGCACCAAACAGCGAAATGATGACCTGGGCCCCCCAGAATGACATCTGTCCCCAGGGCAGCAAGTAGCCCATAAAGGCTTCCGCCATCAGCACCAGGAAGATCAGCATGCCGAAAATCCACAGCAGCTCGCGCGGCTTCTGGTAAGAACCGTAAATCATACCTCGGAACATGTGCAGGTAGACCACCACGAAGAAGGCAGAGGCACCGGTAGAGTGCATGTAACGTAGCAGCCAGCCATACTCCACATCCCGCATGATGTACTCGACGGAGGCAAACGCACCTTCCGCAGAGGGGTTGTAGTTCATGGTCAGCCAGATGCCGGTGATGATCTGGTTAACCAGCACCAACATGGCCAGCGAACCGAAGAAATACCAGAAGTTCAGGTTCTTCGGAGCCGGATACTTGGCCATGTGGTCGTTGTACATGGCCGTAAGCGGAAAGCGATCGTCAATCCAGCCCATCAGTTTGCTCAACATGATCAGGCCTCCTTGCCATCGGCACCGACCAGAATGGTGGTGTCGTTAATGAATTGATACGGCGGAATAACCAGGTTCAGTGGTGCAGGCACCCCCTGGAACACACGGCCAGCCATATCGAACTTGGAGCCATGACACGGGCAGAAGAAGCCGGACGCAACCCCCTGCACCTGCTCACCAAAACTGTCAGGCAGATAAGAAGGTGAACACCCGAGATGGGTGCAGATACCGACCGCGACAAAAATTTCGGGCTTGATCGATCTGTACCCGTTATGGGCATAGTCAGGCTGCTGCGGCTCTTCTGATGAGGGATCCCGCAACTTGTCATCATGTGCTGCCAGGGCATCCAGCGTCTGCTTGGTGCGTTTCACCACCCAGACGGGTTTGCCACGCCACTCGACACGGATGAGCTGACCCGGTTCCAACTTGCTGATATCGACTTCAACCGGTGCACCGGCTGCTTTGGCCTTGGCACTCGGATTCCATGACTTTATAAACGGCACTGCGGTAAACGCAGCTCCTACCCCACCAACGGCAACCGTTGACCAGGTAAGAAATCTGCGGCGACCGGTATCAACTGGCGCATTGCTCATCCAAAAACTCTCCCATGTGGACTCCGCACATTCTTATAGTGTCCCTGTTCCCCATTTTTCCCGTGACAACAGCGGCGGAAGCTGGATTTACAATTGCCACAGAAAACAGGGGAAATTTTAAAGAAAAGATAACAACTTGACAAGAAAGAGCGGTGAGCAATAAAAACAATAAAGAAACAATTTTTTGTCTTTTGTGACGCGTGGTTAGCATTGATGTCGGTAATATTACTAATAAAAAAAGCCTGGCGGTTGCCAGGCTTTTTTGACACTCGAAAGAGTGAGCACCGAAAGCGAATTAACGCTTGGAGTACTGCGGACGCTTACGAGCTTTGTGCAGACCGACTTTCTTACGCTCAACCTTACGGGCATCGCGAGTAACAAAGCCTGCTTTACGCAGTTCGGAACGCAGGGTTTCATCGTACTGCATCAGAGCACGAGTGATACCGTGGCGGATCGCACCAGCTTGACCGGAGATGCCACCACCGTTAACGGTGATGTACAGATCCAGTTTCTCGGTCATCTCAACCAGTTCCAGCGGCTGACGAACTACCATGCGGGCAGTCGGACGACCGAAGTACTGCTCCAAGGAGCGCTGGTTGATTACGATCTTACCGCTACCCGCTTTGATAAATACGCGAGCAGTGGAGCTTTTGCGACGGCCGGTACCGTAGTATTGATTTTCTGCCATGTTGCCAGTTCCCGATTAGATATCCAGTACTTGAGGTTGCTGAGCAGCGTGAGCGTGCTCGGCGCCTGCGTAAACTTTCAGTTTACGGAACATGGCACGGCCCAGAGGACCTTTCGGCAGCATGCCTTTAACAGCAGCTTCGATTACCATTTCCGGTTTACGCTGAATCAGCTTGTCGAAGCTGATTGACTTGATACCACCCGGGAAACCGGAGTGAGCGTGGTACATTTTGTCGGTAGTTTTCTTACCGGTAACACGTACCTTCTCAGCGTTTACAACGATGATGTAATCACCGGTGTCAACGTGCGGAGTGTATTCAGCTTTGTGCTTACCACGCAGACGAGCAGCGATCTCGGTTGCGATACGACCCAGAGTTTTACCTTCTGCGTCCACAATGTACCAGTCACGTTTTACGGTTTCTGGCTTGGCAACGAAAGTTTTCATTAAGTTAAACCCAATTACCTGTTACAGACCCAATTGTTTATGGGGGCTCTCCCACAAACAACAAACGATGGCCTACCTGTACCCCTTCGAATACAAGTAAAGCTTAAAGTGTTGCTGTCTTATCGACAGCTGTAACGTGGGCCGGGCGATTATAAGTGAAGTTGCCTTAAATATCACCTGCTAATTTCACTGCCATGAAACCAGCAAATGTCGCCCGGCCCTACCTGCCGCAGATGCCCATCCGACTGGCAGGCGCGGTATTGTGACTAAGGAAGGTGCACTCTGGCAAGGTATTCGTGCGATTGCATTTCCTGAAGCCGTGAAAGACAGCGTTGGAATTCGAAATTCAGCAGCCCTTCACCGTAGAGTTCTGCCATGGGAACCGCCGCCGACATGATGAGCTTGACGTGCCGTTCATAAAACTCATCGACCATGGCAATGAAGCGGCGAGCCGCGTCATCCGTGCCTGTGCCCATTGGCTGCACATTGGCCAGCAGAACAGTATGGAACAGTCTGGCCAGCTCGATATAGTCGTTCTGGGAGCGGGGAGTACAGCAAAGTTGCTCAAATTCCATATAGAGCACCCCTTCCCCCATTCCGAGCGACGTCAGCTGACGATGATTGACCTCGAACGTCCCCTCGCAAGCCGTGTGCCCACCGGTTAATTGCTGAAAATAGCGGTCAAGATTGGCTTTTGCCTGCAAGTCCAGCGGGCAGTGATAAATCTCCGCTTGTTCCAGCGTACGCAGGCGATAGTCGATACCGCCATCTACGTTAAGTACCTCGCAATGACGCTCGATCAGCTCGATAGCTGGCAGAAAACGGGCTCGCTGCAGCCCGTTGCGATAAAGATCCTGCGGCGGAATATTTGAAGTGGCGACCAGCACAACGCCGTGACCAAACAGCTCCTGAAACAGCGTGCCCAGCAACATGGCATCGGTGATGTCGGAGACAAAAAATTCGTCGAAACAGATGATGTCTGTCTCGCTGGCAAGCTTGCTGGCCACCAGTTTGAGGGGATCGGACTGCCCGCTCAACCCCTGCAATTCATCGTGAATGCGGTGCATGAAACGGTGGAAATGGCTGCGCATCTTGCGCGTCCCCGGCAGGCTGTCGAAAAAGGTATCCATCAGCCAGGTCTTGCCTCGGCCCACTCCGCCCCACATATAGATACCGAGGACGGGCTCCGGCGGCTTGGGCTTTTGCAGCCAACCCAGCAACCCTCGAGATCTGGTCGGAGTCGGGCGCCGTAGCAAATCCTGATACAGTCGCTCCAGCCTGCTAATGGCCATCCCCTGCGCGGGGTCGGCCACAAAGCCGGGGCGCAGCAGATCCTGCTGGTATTTTTGCTGCGGTGTCATCCTTGAGCGCCTCTCCAAGTCCCTGAATCGAGGACAAAATGGTATCACGGCCTCAGGACGCACGGTATAGTGCCATCAAGGCATGGCGGTTATGACGACCGCATAAACCCACTCTGTTTTAGCTGTAACAAGGAGCATCTATGAGTCTGTTAACTGGGATCCTGCTGGCTGTCGCGGCCTTGATTATCGGTATCGTTCTCGGCCGTTTTTCGGTACGCAGCCGCGATGCCGGCCGTCTGGAACAGGAACTGAAAAAGGCCCACAAGGAGCTTGAAAGCTATCAGGGCCAAATCAATACCCACTTCGCCGACAGCGCCGCGCTGATGGAGCAACTGGCCGAGCAGTATCAGACCCTCTATCGCCACATGGCCGAGCAGAGCAAATTCCTGGCCAAGGCACAGGAACCGCTGTTCCGTGAATCATTGGTAGAAGAAGCCCCAACCAAAGAAGCAGATGAGCCGGGCGTACCGCCTCGCGACTATGCCGGCGCCTCTTCCGGACTGCTCAAACAACCAAATTAGTTCCTCGCGGAACTAATTGGCCAGCCCTGTGGTCTGACCTTGACGATTGCAATGCAACTTTTTCTGGGAGCTGTTTTTCATATGCGTAAACCTCTTTCCATGCTCAGTGTGCTAGCCCTCAGCGTCGGTATCGCCATGTCTGCGGCCCCTGCTCAGGCCGCACTGCCTTCCCTGTTAGGCTCTAATCAGGAGATGCCAAGCCTGGCGCCTGTTCTCGAACAGGTCACCCCGGCGGTGGTCAATATCTCGGTTTCTGGCAAAAAAATTACCCGTCAGCGTCTGCCGGAACAGTTCAAGTTCTTCTTCGGCCCCAACATGCCCGATGAACAGGTGAGCGAGCAGCCGTTCCAGGCGCTCGGCTCCGGTGTCATCGTCGATGCCAAGAAGGGTTACGTCATCACCAACGCCCACGTGGTGCACGAGGCGGACGAGATCAAGGTCAACCTGAAGGATGGTCGTGAATATGCGGCCAAGAAGATCGGTGAAGACAAGCAGTCCGACATTGCCCTGCTGCAAATCAAGGCCGAGGATCTGGTGCAGATCAAGTTCGCCGACTCCGACGAGCTGCGGGTAGGTGACTATGCGCTGGCCATCGGCAACCCGTTTGGTCTGGGTCAGACCGTCACCTCCGGTATTGTCAGTGCGCTGGGTCGCAGCGGCCTCAACATCGAGAATCTGGAGAACTTCATCCAGACCGATGCGGCCATCAACTCCGGTAACTCCGGAGGAGCCCTGCTCAACCTGCGTGGCGAGCTGATCGGTATCAACACCGCGATTCTGGGCCCGAACGGCGGCAACATCGGCATCGGCTTTGCCATCCCTTCCAACATGGTGCGGGATCTGACCGAGCAGATCGTCAAGTACGGTGAAGTGCGTCGCGGCCAGCTGGGTATTACCGGCACCGAGCTCACCTCCGACATCGCCAAAACCTTCGGTTACAACAAGAAGGATGGTGCCTTCGTCAATCAGGTCATGCCTGATTCGGCGGCCGACAAAGCGGGCATCAAGGCTGGCGATATCATCGTCAGCATCGATGGCAAACCGGTTCGCTCCTTCGGCGAGCTGCGCGCCAAGATCGCCACCATGGGCGCTGGCAAGCAGGTCGAACTGGGGCTGATCCGCGATGGCAAGTCACAAACTGCCAAGGTGACCCTGAAGCAGGCCGATGACAGCGAAGTACGCGCCAGCGCGCTGCATCCAGCACTGGAAGGGGCCAAGCTGAGCACCACTACCGACCCGGTCTCCGGTGTTGCGGTGGCCGATATTGATCCTCGCTCTCCGGCAGCCGCTTCCGGCCTGCAGAAGGGTGACATCATCATCGGGGTCAACCGCCTGCGCATCAACACCCTGGGCGAGCTGACCAAGGCGCTCAAGAACAAGCCTGACGTGCTGGCACTCAACATCCAGCGCGGCGACTCCTCGCTCTATCTGGTGATCCGCTAACGCTCAAGTTGTTCGCCAACCCCTCTATCACCCGCGGCCTTCACCGCGGGTGATTTTTATCCATCGATAGTGTTATTCTCTGCGCGCAGCCTGTACGGATGAGAATGACATGAAAATTTCCCCTTTAGTCAGTTACTTGGGCAAGTCTGTCGGTTTCGGTTTGACCGTCGCGGCGCTGCTGTTGCTGCTGTTTCCCAATTTTCGCGGTGGCGCCCAACTCCCGGGGCTCATCACCAATGCCCGAGAACTGAGTTTCTCCTATGCCGCTCATCGGGCCGGCCCCGCCGTCGTCAACATCTACACCCGCAGCTTTGCTCCCAACCAGGGCAATCAGGGAGAACTGCGTCCACAAGGACTGGGCTCCGGCGTCATCATGACCCAGCGCGGCTACGTGCTGACCAACTACCACGTCATCGCTGACGCCGACCAGATCATCGTAGCCCTGCAGGATGGCCGGGTTTTCAGTGCCGAGCTGGTCGGCACAGACCCGCTTACCGACCTTGCCGTGCTCTATATCGAGTCAGACAACCTGCCGGTAATCCCGCAAGATCCGGAGCGGTTGCCAGAAGTGGGCGATGTAGTACTCGCCATCGGCAATCCCTACAACGTCGGCCAGACCATCACCCAGGGCATCATCAGCGCGACTGGCCGCACCGGTCTCTCCAGCATGGGGCCGGACAGCAATGGCCGGCAGGATCTGCTGCAGACCGATGCCGCCATCAACGAGGGCAACTCGGGTGGCGCGCTGGTCAACGGCCGTGGCGATCTGGTGGGCATCAACACCGCCACTTATCACCTCAACGGCAATCAGGAGAGCTACGGCATCAGCTTTGCCATCCCCTACCGGCTGGCGAAGCGGATCATGGATGAGCTGATCACCAACGGCAGGGTCATTCGAGGCTACCTTGGGATATCCAGCGTCGAGATCAACCCGATAATCGCGCGGATGATGAATCTCGGCGATCTGCGTGGTCTGGTAGTGAAGAGTCTGGATCCCTACGGTCCAGCAGCCAAAGGCGGTCTGCAACGAGGGGATGTGCTGCTCAAGATCAACGGCGAAGCCATCAGCGGTCCCAGAGCCGCCTTGGACAAGATCGCCGAGAGCCGCCCCGGCACCAAGCTGACCATATCGGTGTTACGCTCCGGCAAGCCGCTGGAAGTGGTGGTCACCATTGAAGAGGATGTGCGCTATCAGAACCGGGCTGGAGTCAGCAATGTCTCATCGGCCAGCTAACGCGGCAACGGTCTATTGCATCAGCCTGCAGCCTGATAGGCTGCGCCTAACTCTCATTTCTCCATGGAACTACATAGTCAGCCATGTCATGCCGCAATAGCGCGACCGAATACAAGTGAAAGGAATAGAAGAAGAACGAGGAGTGACTACTCCTCATTGAAGCCGGAGGTGAACAGCTCCACCACGGCGGCCAGGGCCTCGACCTCTTCGGGGCCCTCAACCTGTACTTCCACCTGCCGCCCTTGCGCGGAATCCAGCATCAGCAGGCCGATGATGCTGTCAGCATCGGCCTCCACACCATCTTCATTGCGCAGCAGCACGTGGGCATCGAAACCCTGCACCAGCTCGAACAGCATCATGGCTGGTCTGGCATGAATACCCAGCTTGTTTTTCACTTCAACCGAGGCGGAAACAGTCATCGGGTCGTCCTATTGGTCCGTCAAGATTGGGGGACACTCTTGTCGAGAGTGCGGTGGCGGATCTGCACGTTCTTGCCAAGCAAACGGAATGCACTGGCCAGCCGCTCTGCAATAAAGACCGAGCGGTGCTGACCGCCGGTGCAACCGATGCCGACCGTGAGGTAGCTGCGATTGTTGCGCTCCAGATGGGGCAACCAGGTCACCAGCATGTTCTCGACCTGCTGGGTAAACAGCATCACGTCAGCCTGCGCCGAGAGGTAGTTGGCGACCGGCTCATCCTTGCCAGTGAACGGCTTGAGCTCGGGGATCCAGTGAGGATTGGGCAGGAAGCGAGCATCGAACACGAAGTCGGCATCCTTGGGAATGCCGTACTTGAAGCCGAACGACTCGAACACCAGCACCAGCTCGTTCTCTTTCTTGCCGAGTACCCGGGTTTTGATGAGCTCGCTCAGGTCGTGAATGCTGAGGGTGGTGGTGTCGATACGCAGGTCAGCGGTCGAGGAGAGTGGCGCCAGCAGGTGGGTCTCCTCCCGAATCGCCTCATCCAGCGACAGCTTGTTGCGTGAGAGTGGGTGCAAACGGCGGCTCTCGCCATAGCGTTTGAGCAGGGTGCCGTTGTCGGCGTCGAAGAAAAAGCTGGAGAACTCTACCCGCCCCTCATTGCGCACCTGAGCCAGCAGATTTTCCAGTTTCTCCGGATCGCTCGGCAGGTTGCGCACGTCGATGCTGACCGCCAGCTTGTCGTACTGGCTCTCCACCGAGACAATCAGCTGGGGCAGCAGATTGACCGGCAGGTTATCCACACAGTAGTAACCCAGATCTTCCAGCACTCGCAGGGCTACCGTTTTACCGGAGCCCGAACGTCCACTTACCACGATTAACTGCATCTTGTTCCCTCACGCCAAAACGGGTGTCTCATCCTTGGCCTGCTGTCAGGCCGAGGTCATGATCTGATAGAGCTCTTCGTCGCTGGTTGCCTGACGCAACTGGCGGCAAACCGCCTTGTCACCCAGCTTGGAAGCCATCAGAGAAAGGGTCTTGAGATGCTGCTTGCACTCGCTTTCCGGCACCAGCAAGGCAAACAGCAGGTCAACCGGTTGATTGTCGATGGAGTCGAAAGGAATAGGGTCGGCAAAGGTCATCAGGATCGCGGTTGGCGGGAACTCATCGTCAATGCGACCGTGGGGGATCGCAATACCGGCACCGATCCCGGTACTACCCATTTTTTCACGGGCCAGCAAGCATTCAAACAGCGCCTGACGGGAGGTGCCAAGGCGTTCGGCGGCCAGCTCGCTGATGATTTCGAGGGCGCGTTTCTTGCTGGTACAAGGGACTGCACTCTTGGTGCAGTCCCGACTCAGTATGTGTTCAAGTTGCATGGTTATTTTTTATTTAACTTATCTTTGTGCTTGATGATCTGCCTGTCCAGCTTGTCGAGCAAGGTGTCTATCGCAGCATACATATCGGCATGTTCAGAGTTGGCAAACACTTCGCCACCGCTGACGTGCAATTTGGCTTCCGCTATCTGGTTCAGTTTTTCCACGCTAAGCACCACATGAACATTGTTGATGTGGTCGAAGTGACGCTCGAGTTTGGCAAATTTGTTATTCACATAATCACGCAGAGCTTCGGTGATCTCGACATGGTGTCCGGTCAGGTTAATTTGCATAACATCATCCTTTTGTTTGCCTAAACCAGGCGTTTGCGCTGATTGGAAGGTGGGATAAACAAGGATTCGCGATACTTAGCGATCGTGCGTCTCGCCACCATAATACCCTGTTCGGCCAGCAAATCCGCGATCTTGCTATCACTTAACGGCTTGGCAGGATTCTCTGCCGTGACCAGCTTCTTGATGAGCGCGCGAATTGCGGTCGATGAGCACTCTCCTCCTCCTTCGGTGTTCACATGGCTGGAGAAAAAAAACTTCAATTCGAAGATACCACGGGGGGTATGCATGTACTTCTGGGTCGTCACCCGGGAGATGGTCGACTCATGCATCTCTACCGCTTCGGCGATGTCATTGAGCACCATCGGCTTCATCGCCTCTTCACCATACTCGAAAAAGCCCTGTTGCTGCTCGACAATGCAACTGGCAACTTTCAGCAGGGTGTCATTGCGACTTTCCAGGCTCTTGATGAACCACTTGGCTTCCTGCAAATGGGAGCGGATAAACTGGGTGTCGGTGCTGCTGCGGGCGTTGCGGGCCATGGCGGCATAGGTCTCGTTGACCCGGATGCGGGGGGCGGAGTCGGGATTGAGCTCGACCACCCACTTGCTGCCCTTCTTGACCACGGAGACGTCGGGGATCACGTACTGAGAGTCACTCTGGATGATGCCGTTGCCGGGACGTGGCTCCAGCAGCTGGATCAGATCCAGCACCTCCTTGAGGTCGCTCTCTTTGAGTTTTGTCTTGCGGGCGAGGGTGCGGTAATCCCGGTTGCCGAGCAGCTCCATGTGCTCGAGGATCACCTCCTTGGCCTCGTTGAGCCAGGGGGTCTGCGGGTCATACTGGTCCAGCTGGATCAGCAAACACTCCTGCACAGAACGGGCAGCAATGCCGACAGGATCGAAGTGCTGCACCCGCTTGAGTACCGCCTCGACCTCATCGAGTTCCACCTCTACGTCATCGCTGGTGACTGCAGCCTGGATATCCTCCAGCGCAACGGTCAGATAACCGGATTCGTCGATGGCATCGATGATGGCGAGCGCGATGGCGGCATCCACATCGCTGAACGGTGTGAGCCGCATCTGCCACAGCAGATAATCCTGCAGGTTTTCGGTGGTCTCTCCCTGATAGACGCTATCTTCCCCATCATGGATGGGGCCCGCGCTCTGGGCGGTGCCGGCAGAGTAAACCTCGTCCCAGGTGGTATCCACCGGCAACTCGTCCGGCATCTGCTCCTGGGCCATGGCATCGCTGGAATCCAGCTGGCTGGCATCGACCGGCGCTTCCGGACTGGTCTCTTGCGCCTCGCTCTCTTCCTGCTCCAGCAGAGGGTTGTTTTCGAGCGCTTGCTGAATTTCCTGCTGAAGTTCCAGAGTGGAGAGCTGGAGCAGACGAATCGCTTGTTGTAATTGCGGCGTCATGGTCAGGGACTGACCGAGACGCAACTGTAATGTCGGCTTCATCTACGTCGGGATATCCTTATGTTCAGCGAGGCACTCGTCAAAGGAAATGAAGGCATGCCCCCTTACTATAGACTGAATTGATCGCCCAAATAGACGCGCTTGACCTGCTCATCGGCAAGGATGTCAGCCGGTGCACCTTCGGCAATCATCTTGCCGTGGCTGACGATATAGGCCTTCTCACATACGTCCAGAGTCTCTCTGACGTTGTGGTCGGTAATCAAGACGCCAAGGCCTCTATCTTTCAGATGCTGAATGATCTTCTTGATGTCTATCACAGAAATCGGGTCAACCCCTGCAAAGGGTTCATCCAGCAGAATAAAACGCGGCTCGGCCGCCAGCGCGCGGGCGATCTCGACCCGACGGCGCTCACCGCCGGAGAGGCTCTGACCCAGGTTGTCGCGAATGTGGGTGATGTTGAACTCTTCCAGCAGTTGCTGAACCTTGTCCTCACGCTCCTCACGGCTCAACCCTTTGCGGGTCTGCATCACTCCCATCAGGTTGTCGAACACCGACAGGCGACGGAAGATGGAGGCCTCCTGCGGCAGGTAACCGATGCCGTTGCGAGCCCGCACGTGCATGGGCTGCAAACTGATGTCCTGATCGTCGATAGTGATGAGACCGGCATCGCGCTGCACCAGCCCCACGATCATATAGAAGGAGGTGGTCTTGCCCGCCCCGTTGGGGCCGAGCAGGCCGACAATCTGGCCGGTGCCCACTTCAAGGCTGACGTCACTCACCACCATGCGGCGCTTGTAGCTCTTCTGCAGGCCCACTGCTTTTAACACTGCCATGGCTTATTTTCCCTGCTTCTTCTGGTCGGCGGGCTTGTCGAAATTCTCTACCTGATCCGGCAGGAATACGGTTTTGACCCGCTGGCTCGGGCTCTTGCTCTCGGCAATCATCTTCTGTTTGACGATGTCGTAGCGGATCAGATCGCCATTGACCTGGCTATCTTCCTGCTTGAGCTGACCGTTGCCGGTGATGGTCACCAGCCGGTTCTTCAGCTCGTAGCGGATAGTGTTGCCGTGGGCATTGACCGGCTTGCCGTTATCCAGAATCTGGAAGAAGGTGGCGGGTTTGCCGTAGGCAGTCATCACCTCCGCCCCTTTCTCGCCGGAGCGGGTCACTACCACCTTGTCAGCCTTGATCCGGATGGTGCCCTGATTGATGGTCACATCCTCTTCGAAGGTGATGCGGTTGTCCTGCATCTCGGCCACCTGTTTGACGGCATCGACGTAGACCTTCTCGGCAAAGTCGGACTCTTTGGCGGTCACCGCACCACACAACAACAGGGCTGCGAGGGCCAGATTAGCGTTTTTCATTGAAATAGATGGCATGGCCTTGATCCAGTAACTCAAAATATTTGCGGTCCAGATGGCCCTTGAGGCCAACCCCTTGGGTCTGGAAATCCCGACCCAGAATGTTCACTTCCCGGTTGCTGCGCACATCCTGTGTCACCAGATCCAGCTCCAGATAGGGGGTATCCAGTGTGGAGATAAAGGAGGTGGGCAGCAGACCATCCAGATGCACCTTATCCCGCAGGATGACGTTGTCGCCGGTGTTGAGCACGCCGGTTTCGGCAGTCACCTTCCACTCGGCGGCACCCTGATCGTCATACATGTAGACCACCGGCTTGTCGAAGGTGGCCTGCTCGAGGATTTGATAATACTCGGCGTAGGTCGACTCCAACCGCTCGGTGCGCTTGCCATTGATATCAAAACGGGTGGTCACCAGATCTTTGGCGACAAAATCCGGCTGATAGTTTTCGATTTTGACAGCGCTCTCCGGCACCAACTCAACCTTGCCCAGCTGCCAGGCAACCAGCGCAACCAGAAACAGCAGGGCAAACAACAGGGTCTGTCTGCTCATACCGAGGCCTCGGGCTGATAATCGTCGTGGCCCTGCGCCTGCAAAATGAGGTCACACACCTCGCGCACCGCCCCCACACCACCGCCAAGCCGGGTCACCATATCGGCACGACTCAGCACCAGCGGATGGGCATCGGCCACCGCGATACCCAGGCCGCAGGCGGCCATCACCGGCAGATCGATGGTGTCATCGCCCATATAGGCGGCCTGTTCAGCAGTCAGCCCCAGCTTGGCCAGCAGCGCTTCGAAGTGAGGCAGCTTTTTATCAGCCCCCTGCACCACATGAGCCACCCCCAGGCTTTTCATCCGATCGCTGACGATACGGGAGTTGCGCCCGGTGATGATGGCGATCTCGATCCCGGCATTGAGCAGTGCTCGCATGCCCGCGCCATCGCGGGTGCAGAAGGTTTTCAGCTCTTCGCCGTTGTTTCCCATGTAGATGAGGCCGTTGGAGAGCACCCCGTCCACATCGCACACCAGCAGGCGGATTTGCGCCGCCTTCTCAAACTGGCTGCGCGTCACCGGACCATAGAGGGTCGGTACGTTTTGCATCAAATTACTCCGGCTTTCAGCAGGTCGTGCATGTTGAAGGCGCCGAGCGGGCGCTTGTCACCATCCACCACCAGTAATCCGTTGATTTTTCTCGTTTCCATCAGCTTGACGGCTTCTGCAGCCATCATCTCTGGGCCTACGGTAACACAGTTGGCCGTCATCACACGGCTGATGGGGGTGTGATGGATATCGATCTGCTGGTCAAGAATGCGGCGCAGGTCGCCATCGGTAAAGAGCCCGGCCAGCAGGCCATTGCCATCGACCACAGCCGTCATACCGAGCCCCTTGCGGCTCACTTCCAGCAGCGCCTGGCTGATGGTGGCATCTATCCCTACCCGGGGCAACAGCTCACCGCTGTGCATCAGGTCGCCGACCCGCAGCAACAGACGCTTACCAAGGGAACCGCCCGGGTGAGAGAGGGCGAAGTCATCGGCGGTAAAACCTCGCGCTTCCAGCAGAGCCACCGCCAGGGCATCGCCCATCACCAGGGTTGCCGTGGTGCTGGAAGTGGGTGCCAGACCCAGCGGGCAAGCCTCTTTCTCCACCTTGATGCACAGGTGCACGTTGGCCTCTTTGGCCATGGTGGAGGCGGGATTGCCGGTCATGCAGATGAGCGGAATGCCGCGGCGCTTGAGTACCGGCAGCAGGGCCAGGATTTCGTCGCTCTCACCGGAGTTGGAGATGGCGATGATAAGGTCGCCACTGGAGATCATCCCCAGATCGCCGTGACTCGCTTCCCCCGGGTGAAGGAAGAAGGCCGGGGTGCCGGTGCTGGCGAGGGTGGCGGCGATCTTGCTGCCGATATGGCCCGATTTGCCCATGCCGGTGACCACTATCTTGCCACCGCAGCGCAGCACCATTTCGCACGCCTTGTCGAAGGCGTCGTTCAGATACTGATATAGTCCATCAATGGCTTGCTTTTCTGTGTCCAGTACCGCGCGGGCACTGCGACGAAAATCGAACAGTTCAGACATTTTCTCAGGCTTTACAGACATAAAGACACAGCTCCGGGCCGAAATTAGCTGCGGGATTATAAAAAAGTCTGCCCGGATAAGCGAATCGGATGGCAAGTCCCGCTCTCAATGACGCACTTTGTTACAGAAAACTGTCGTGCAAATGGGCTTGCAGCCTGTTCAATAGTTGTTCCTTGCTGTTGCTTAGACCTAGACTACCCCATAAAATTCGCACCTCATTTACACCGGATGGACAATTGTTTGAACAATGACCTGATCACCATCTCCGATCTGACCTTCAGTCACGGAGATCGGCTGTTGTATGACGGGATCAACCTGACCATTCCTCGTGGCAAGGTAACCGCCGTCATGGGCCCGAGCGGCATCGGTAAAACCACCCTGCTTCGGCTGATCGGTGGCCAGCTCAAGCCGGAGTCCGGTCACATTCTGTTTGACGGGGAAGATATCCCCACCCTCTCCCGTTCGCGCCTCTATGAAGTGCGCAAACGGATGAGCATGCTGTTCCAGAGCGGCGCCCTGTTTACCGGCATGACGGTCTACGACAACGTGGCCTTCCCGCTGCGGGAGCACTCCGGCCTGCCGGAGGAGCTGATCCACACCATCGTCATGATGAAACTGCAGGCGGTGGGCTTGCGCGGCGCAGCGAAACTGATGCCCTCCGAGCTCTCCGGCGGCATGGCGCGCCGAGCGGCGCTGGCACGGGCCATCGCCCTTGACCCCGACCTCATCATGTATGACGAGCCCTTCGTCGGGCAGGATCCCATCACCATGGCGGTGCTAGTCAAGCTGATCAAGGAGCTGAACGATGCCCTCGGTATCACCTCAGTCATCGTCACCCACGATGTGAAAGAGGTGCTGAGCATCGCCGATTACGCCTACATCATTGCCAATCGCAAGGTGGTGGCGCACGGTACGCCGGATCAGCTGCGCGAGGAGCACAATCCCGAAGTCGAGCAGTTCCTCAAAGGATTGCCCGATGGTCCTGTTCCGTTTCATTTTCCGGCAGGCGATCTGCTACAGGATCTCTGATGTTGATAAGTCAAATAAGCAAGCTGGGGCGGGTCGGAGTGCGGTTTATCAGCTCCGTCGGTCGCGCCACCATCATGTTGTTCCATGCGCTGGCGGGCAAACCCGAGCCGCGCAAGCACTTCCCGCTGCTTGTCCAGCAGTTGTATGTGGTGGGCGTACAGTCGGTGGCCATCATTCTGGTCTCCGGCCTGTTCATCGGCATGGTGCTCTCGCTGCAGGGTTACAACGTATTGAAGGATTTCGGCGCCGAGCAGAGCCTGGGGCCGCTGGTCTCCCTCTCCCTGCTGCGGGAGCTGGGTCCTGTGGTCACTGCGCTGCTGTTTGCCGGCCGTGCCGGTTCGGCCCTGACCGCTGAAATCGGCCTGATGAAGGCCACCGAGCAACTTTCAAGCCTCGAGATGATGGCGGTCGACCCACTGCGCCGGGTGGTTGCCCCCCGCTTCTGGGCTGGCGTCATCAGCATGCCGCTGCTGGCCTTTATGTTCAGCCTGATCGGTATCTTCGGCGGCAAGCTGGTCGGTGTGGACTGGCTCGGCGTGGACGAAGGGGGCTTCTGGTCTGCCATGCAGGCCTCCGTCGACTGGCATGAAGACATCATGCAGGGCGCCATCAAGAGCCTGATTTTCGCCCTAGTGGTCACCTGGATTGCGCTCTTTAACGGCTATGATGCCAAGCCGACCTCGGCCGGGATCAGTCAGGCCACGACCCGAACTGTGGTCCACTCATCCCTCGCCGTGCTCGGCCTGGATTTTATACTCACTGCAGTCATGTTTGGATAAGGTAAAGATGAAGTTCAGCAAAGTAGAATTCCTGGTCGGCACCTTCATGCTGGCTGGCATCGGTGCCATTCTGGCACTGGCCCTGCAAGTGGCCGGTTTGAGCTTCAAACCGGAAGGAGAAACCTATACCCTGCGCGCGCATTTCGATAATATCGGCGGCCTGAAAGTCCGTTCGCCGGTCAAGGTCGGCGGCGTGGTGGTAGGCCGGGTCAGCGACATCGTACTGGACCCGAAAACCCAGGTGCCCGAAGTGACCCTGATGATGCAAAAGAGCGCTGGCGAGTTCGCCGATACCAGTTCCCTCTCCATCCTCACCTCCGGTCTGCTCGGCGAGCAGTACATCGGTCTGGCCCCCGGCTTCAGCGATGAGGAGATGGGCACCGAGATGCTCAAGGATGGCGACCTGATTGAAGACACCAAATCCGCCATCGTGCTGGAAGATCTGATTGGCAAGTTCCTCTACAGCCAATCCTCCGACAGCAAATCAGACAGCAAGAAGGAGTAATCATGTTCAAGAAAATCGCCCTGCTGCTGGGTCTGATGACCAGCATGCTCTTTTCCCTGTCTGCCCAGGCCGCAGTCGATGCCACCGACCCCAACGCGCTGGTGGATCAGGCGGCCAAGCAGACCTTTGCCCGCCTGAAGGCCGATCAGGCCCAGGTGAAAAGCAATCCGGATCACCTGCGGGTGATCATCCGCGAAGAGCTGCTGCCCTATGTGGACAACCGCTTCGCCGCCTACAAGGTGCTTGGCAACCAGATTAAAGAGACCACCGAAGCGCAGCGCAATGCCTTCGTCGAGGTGTTCACCGAGTACATGGTGAGCTCCTACGCCGATGCGCTGGCCCATTTTGACAAGCAGACCGTCAAGGTCGAGCCGGGCAAGGCTCCCAGCGGCAATATCACCGCCGTCAACGTCAGCGTGAAAGAGGCCGGCAAGCCGGACATCTTCCTCGAGTTCAAGCTGCGCAAGAACAACAAGACCGGCGAGTGGAAAGCCTTCGACATGGTGGCAGAGGGGATCAGCCTGCTCTCCGCCAAACAGAGCGAGCTGGGCGGTTTGATCCGCCAGAACGGCATCGATGCGGTGATCGCCCAGTTGCGCGCCCACAATGCCAAGCCGTTGGTGCTCAAGTCATGAGACTGAGCGGCGAGCTGCAGGCGGCTCAGGTGATTGAGCTGTGGCAACGGCGGGCTGACTGGTGGCAGGAAGACCAGATCGAGCTCGGCGACGTGACCACGCTGGATTCCGCCGGGCTGGCCCTGCTGGTCAAATGGGCCAAAGCCGTATTAGCGCGAGGCGCCACACCGCAATTGGTGGGCGCCTCCAGTGATTTCTATACCCTGGCCAACCTCTACGGGGTGGCCGGGCTGTTTCAGTCAACCCCGCTCACAACTGAGGACGCATAATGCAAGTCTCTGAAATTGAAGCGATACTCCTTGAGGCTCTGCCATTGTCCGAAGTCCATGTCAAAGGGGACGGTAGTCACTACCAAGTGATCGCCGTCGGTGACATGTTTGACGGCATGAGCCGGGTCAAGAAGCAGCAGGCCATCTATGCCCCGCTGATGGACAAGATCGCCAGCAACGCCATTCACGCCCTCTCCATCAAGGCGTTCACCGACGCCGAGTGGAAACGCGAACGTAAATTCCTATTGCCCTCCTGATTTGGTAACGAAGTAAAAAATGGACAAATTCAAAATCGATGGTCGTTGTACTCTCAACGGCGAAGTGACCATCTCCGGCGCCAAAAACGCCGCGCTGCCGATCCTGTTCGCAACCCTGCTCTGTGATGAAGAGGTACACCTCTCCAACGTGCCGCGCCTGAAAGATGTGGGCACCACCATCAAGCTGCTGGAGATGCTGGGCGCCACCACCAAAGTCAACGGCAACGTCACCGTGCTGACCGGTGCGGTCAACAACCACGTCGCCCCCTACGAGCTGGTGAAGACCATGCGCGCCTCCATTCTGGCGCTGGGCCCGCTGGCTGCCCGTTTCGGCGCCGCTGATGTCTCCCTGCCCGGCGGTTGCGCCATCGGTGCCCGTCCGGTCAACCTGCACGTCCACGGCCTGCAGCTGATGGGTGCCAAGATCACCATCGAAGATGGTTACATCAAGGCCCGTGTCGATGGCCGCCTGAAAGGCGCTCACATCCTGATGGATATGGTCTCCGTGACCGGTACCGAAAACCTGATGATGGCTGCGACCCTGGCTGATGGCCGCACCGTGATCGAAAACGCCGCGCGCGAGCCGGAAGTGGTCGATCTGGCCAACTTCCTCAATACCCTGGGTGCCAAGATCCAGGGGGCGGGTACCGACACCCTGACCATCGATGGTGTCGAGCGCCTGCACGGCGGCAACTACAGCGTGCAGCCTGACCGCATCGAAACCGGAACCTTCCTGGTGGGCGCGGCGGTCACCGGCGGCAAGATCACCTGCCGCAAGACCGACCCGACCCTGCTGGAAGCGGTACTGGTCAAGCTGGAAGAGGCTGGTGCACTGATTGAGAAGGGTGAAGACTGGATCACCCTCGACATGACTGGCCGCACCCTCAAGCCGGTCACCATCAAGACTGCCCCCTACCCGGCCTTCCCGACCGACATGCAGGCACAGTTCACCGTGCTGAACGCCGTTGCCAAAGGCACCGGCATGGTCACCGAGACCATCTTCGAGAACCGCTTCATGCACGTTCCCGAACTGGTACGGATGGGTGCAGACATCGAACTGCAGGGCAATGTGGCGATCTGCCGTGACACCGAGCAGCTCAAGGGTGCCCAGGTGATGGCGACCGATCTGCGCGCCTCCGCCAGTCTGGTGCTGGCCGGCTTCGTGGCCGAAGGCTCCACCATCGTCGACCGTATCTATCACATCGACCGTGGCTACGAAGACATCGAGCAGAAGCTGCAGGGTCTGGGCGGCCGCATCGAGCGCATCAAGGGCTGATAGCCCACTGATCGCAGGCCGATAAAAAGGCCCCCTCGCTAATGCAAGGGGGCCTTTTTACATTCATCTGGGCTGCCGAGATTCAATGCGGTCGAGAGTGGTCCATATCGTGTCAGGCTATTTACCAGCCCCCTGGCGGCCAACGTTCATTGGCTCGAGACTCGCCAAAGAACCAAAAAAGTGGGGTGACATGTCCATGTCACCCCCTCGCAAATAGCATGTTCCATATTGGAGTCCGGCCACGCCAGGTCTCTGTTTCACTTTCCGATAGTTCGCGACCCATCTTAAGTGCGCGCCAATTGCAGCAATGCAACCGGCCAGCTACCCGTTACAACCTTCGTCCACACGGCAGACAAGCCGCCGTGTTTGTCCTTGCAACTGAAATATTACGCATAAAAACAAAATAAAAAACGTTTTTATGCTAATTCCATTCACATCAGAGTACAAAAAACAGCCTTATCATCACCACTAAATTGTTATAAAACAGAAAGATAGATTCATGCATGGTTATTCACCCGCAAAGGGCATCAGCAATGGCTTACAAGGCTTTGCGAGATCTCGCACAAAAAATGGCTGCCTTACAGCCAACGGCGCAGGGGCAACCAGTCACTCAGGCGAGCTATCAGTCGCCTTGGCCACCCCTCGGGTTTGCGCGGCAATCCACCGGCCTGCTCCTGCCAGCGAGCCAGCCACGTTCGCAGCGCCTCGCAGATCGGCAGGCAGTGCAGATGCAGCATCAGTTCGGTATTGAGAAACAGCGAGCGGGGATCGAGATTAAGGCTGCCAAACAGCGCCCGCTCCTTCCCCAGCAGGATCAGCTTGGCGTGCAGGCTGCCGTGACCATGATCAAACTCGGCGACCCGGATCCCGCGGCGCAGCAACCAGCCGAGATAGCGCTGATAGGCGCCATAGACCAGCGGCACATCGGTGCTGGCCAGCGAGTTGGTGAGAATGTCGATGGCGACCCCCTGCTGGCGTAGCCGCGCCAGACGGTGCCGAAACCCGCGAGTAAGGATGAGGTAAGGGGTCACCAACCCCAGCGAGCCGGGATTGTCAGCCAGCTGGCGCCAGAGCTGACGGGCGGTGGTGGGACGGGAGATGAGCCCCTTGCCGGGACGGTCGAACCACACCTCTGCCCGCCCCTCGTGCCACTGCAGCGGTACATCGCTCTCGTCAAACAGCGCCGCGGGCAGATCATAGACCGTCGCCACCGCCGGATCCGTCATGGTGAACAGGAAGTCGTTGACCACCTCTATTTCGGCGGGCAGCAGCTCGCGGCGCAGCAGATGGCGGATGGGGTGACTCCAGCGGCTGTGCCAGAACTGCTCGAACCCCTGCGCCATCTGCTGGCACAGCCCCCCCTGACAGGCGAGATCGAGATCCACGAAGGGGGCTTGCGGATCCAGACCGAAGTAGCGATCGCCTATGTTGCGCCCGCCGATCAGCGCCAGCTTGCCATCCACCAGCAGCAGCTTGTTGTGCATCCGGTGGTTGATGCGGCGAAAGCTGAGCAGCCCCTCCAGCAGCAGTGCCAGCGGGCGCCAGCCCCGCAGCCAGAAGGGGTTGAACAGCCGCACTTCGATCCCGGGGTAGTGAGCCACCATCTCCAGAAAGCGGTTGTCACCGGCATAGAGATCATCCACCAGCAGCTGTACCTTGACGCCACGCCGGGCGGCGTGAAGCAGCTCGCTCAGCAGCAGCTTGCCGCTGCTGTCCTCCTCCCAGCTGTAGTACTGCGCCTGGATCCGCTCGCGGGCATGGCGGATCCAGTGACAACGCACCTTGAGCGCCAGCTGGGGATCGTCGATCAGGGCAAAGGATCCGGGGATCATGGTGTCATCCTGCTGTCATGGCCGGGTGTCATAACGCTGGCGAGCCTCTTCACATATTCAAAAGGAGTTGCTGATGGAACTGCATGATACCCCGATGTTGCGCTATCTGGGCCAGCTCAGCCAGCCAGATCTCATCCCGGCCACCGGCCCTGCTCACTGGTTTTTGCAACACAGGGACGGTGGCTGGCAATTGCCGACCGTGCAGGCGACCCTGCCGGTCAACCGGCTCAGGGCTGAGCCGCTTCGATAGCGGCAGCCTTGCCCTCGATCTGGGGCAGGCTGAAACGATAGGCCACGTAGTACTTGTAGATGGTGCCGACATAGTTGATCGGCCCCTGTCCGACTTCGTTGGCCACCAGCTGATCCACGTTACCGAACCAGACGTTGGGATCGAGTCCCAGTTTCTCCGCCTTGCCTCGCAGCGCCTGCACCCGGTTCGGCCCAGCGTTGTAGGCGGCGAGGGCAAACAGGTGGCGGTTGAGCCGATCCAGCTTGGGATCATTGAAGTAGGTATCGAGGATCAACCGCATGTAGCGGCAGGCGGCCTCCACATTTCCCTCCAGCGTGGTGAGTCTGGCGCCGTTGATGCCGACTTCCCGCCCCGTACTGGGCAGCAACTGCATGAGGCCCACGGCCCCCTTGGGCGAGCGCGCCTTGGGATTGAGGCCGGACTCCTTGTAGCCAAGCGCCGCCAGCATCAGCCAGTCGAGATCGTATTGATTGGCGTACTTCTCCAGCACCTTGCGAATGGTCGCGAGGCGCCCCATAGGATCCGGCGCCAGGATATTGCTCATCTGATCGCTGCGAACCAGCAAGCGGCGCAGGGTCATGTCGCTGTAGAGGCTGTTGCGGCTGACGCTCGCCAGATAGCCATTGACCGCTTTCAGCAGCTCGGGGCTGTTCTTGCGCAGCGCCCAGCCACTGGTGCCGTTGCTGCGCAGGGGGATCAACTTGTGAGCCTTGAGACCGGAGATCATGCCACTCAGCCAGATCCGCCCCTTGTAGCTGTCGGTCACCGTCAGGGGAATAATGCCGGCGGCCACCATCTCCAGCAGATCGCCATCCTGTAGATATTCGGGCACCGTCTCGATATAGACGGGGGGCAGCCCCAACTCGCGAAACAACCAGTTGAGCTGGCGCAAGCTCTCGTAGTAGCTGGAGCTGGCCCGCACCCAGACCCGCCTGCCGGAGAGCTGGGTAATGCGGCTGAAGGCGGGCAGGCTGTTCTGGCTAACCACCCACTCCTCGATGGAAGAGATGAGCGGCCGGGAGAAGGCCACCTGTTCACGCCGGGTCGGGGTCACCGTCATGGTCGCCGCCACCAGATCCCCACGCCCCTCGGTCAGATAGTCCAGCAGCTTGTCCTGCCGCACCGGGATGTAGACCACCTTGAGTTTGACCTTCTCTTTAGCGAGATAGGTGTTGTTCAGCCAGCGCTCGAATCCTTGCAGCTGATTGACCAGAATGCCGTACTGGGTGCCGCGATCGAGAAAATAGAAACCGCGCTCATAGACCACCAGAGCCCTGAGTTCGCGCTTTTGCAGAATGCTTTCGAGGTCCCCGGGTTGGGGCAAACGCACCGGCTTGAGCTCAGCCGCCAGCAGGGAAAAACAGCAGAGGGCCAGCAGAGCCCAAATCCAGCGTCGCATCACGATGGCTGCCCCTGTGCTGAGGTCACGCCTGCTGCCTGTTGGCAGCACGGATCACGATAGAGGGTGGGATTGGGGGCAGAGATCCATCGCTGCGTCATGATATTTACGCCTTCTGTTGGCCGACTCGCGCCGGGCAAAACGTCTGTGGGATAGAGTAACTATAGAACGCCGACCCACAGCAGAAGGGTCAACACGGCAGGCAAACCTGCCGCGTTATCAGACAACTCAGATAGAGCGGGCCCGCATTTCGAAAATCAGTTTTTCGGCGGTGCAGGTGAATTGCAGGCGGGCTTTCAGGATCACGCCGTTGGCGCCCTGGGTCAGTTCGCTGCTCACTTGAGCTTCGGCGGTGACCTGTTTGGCAAGTGCTTCATAGGCAGCCAGCTTGGCGCGGGCATCCGCCTCGGCCGCGGCTTCAATAACCAGCTCCATCACATCGTCGCCTTCGCCGATGATGGTGCCGATCTCGGCAAAACAGCCGCAGCTGTCACAGGTTTCGTTCAGTTCAACTTTCTCGTCTACAGACATTTTCTACTCCTACTGCTTATTTCGGATGATTTGCGTCGTCACGCATCGCCTTGCGAAAATCTTTGATGGCGGTCCCCAGATCCTCACCTGCACTGGCAAGACGCTTGCTGCCGAAGACCAGCACAACGACCAGCAAGAGGATCAGCATATGCCAGATATGAATTCCACCGAGTCCCATAGGGATACTCCCTCACAAAGAGATATCTGTTACTTGTATCAAAATAGAGCGCAGGGATTGTTGGGCAAAATCAAGGCAGGTGCAAGTGAGCAAATAAATCATAGCCAAAAAATAGGGCGACCCTGAGGTCGCCATATTGATTGTGCTACATGTCCCCTCAACCGCTACATCCTGTACCAGTGGTTCATGCGAACCTGAGACCATTCGAGGATAAGATCGCCAAGATATGAAAACAAATGGTATAAATTCATCTTAGAATTGAAGAGGATTCATATCATGCTGCTGGAACAACTGGGTCGCATCGACCTAAATTTGCTGATTATCCTGCAGGTATTGCTGGAAGAGCGCAACGGCAGCAAGGCGGCACGCCGCCTTCATCTGAGCCAGTCCGCGGTCAGTAAAGCCCTCGGCCGTCTGCGCGATACCTTCAATGATCCCCTCTTCATCCGATCTGCCTACGGGCTGGAACCCACCGGCCGTGCCCTTGCACTGCAGCAGCAGTTGCAACCCATCCTGCTGTCGCTGGATAACCTGATCCAGCCGCCCGAGTTCGACCCCGCCAGCTCGGAGCGAGAGTTCGTCATCGCCAGCATGGACAGCGCCTTTACCCTGTTTGCCCCGCTCTACCTGAGCGAGCTGAAGCGGCAGGCACCAAGGATCCGCTTGCGTTACGAGGAGTGGACCGAGAACAGTCTGACCGAGATGAGTCAGGGACAGGTGGACATCGCCTTCGCGGTGCGGGAGAACTGCATCAGCTCCGATTATCGGCTCGATACCCTGCCCGACAGCATCTGTCAGCGAGTGCTGGCGGTCGATGACCTCACCTGTCTGGTGCAGCAGCACCACCCCGCGCTGCGAGAGCCCAACTGGAATCTGGAGCACTACCTCAGTTATCCCCATGTGCAGACTTACTGCGAGGGACGGGACCGCTGGATGCTGGATCACAAGCTGGCAGAGCAGGATCTCTACCGGCGTATCGAGGCAACCGTGCCCTCCTTCGAGGCGGCGCTGCGGATGGGGATGCACTCCGACATGATAGTGACCCTCTCCAGGCTCTACGCTCGCCACGCTACCCAGGTCTATCCGCTGTTGCAGCTGCCGCTGCCCATCGGGTTGGACAGCATCTCCCATCTGCTCATCTGGCATCAGCGTCACAGCGAGGATCCGGGCCACCGCTGGCTGCGGGAATTGCTGCTCTCCCTCATCATGAGCAAACTGGAACCCGCAGCGACCACTCACGAGTGACGACACGCCCTCTCGGCAGGAAGAAAAGAACGGGGCTCTGCGTAGCCCCGTTTCATTCACTTCAAGATGTAAACCGCTCAGCCTTGGCCGGTCACTGCCAGATAGTGATGTACCCCGTCCAGCAGCATCTGGACCGAGATCATCACCAACAGCATACCCATCAACCGCTCCACCGCAGTGAGTCCCCGCTCACCCAGCAGCTTGTTGAATACCTCGTAGAACATCAGGATCACCGCGCTGGCAGCCCAGGCCATAAAGAGCGCCAGCGACCAGTCCACCATCCGGCTGGGCTCCTGATTGGCCAGCAGCATCAAGGAGGCGAGGATCGAGGGACCGGCGATCATCGGGATCGCCATCGGCACCAGGAAGGGCTCCTCGCCCGCCGCCAGCCCGGTCACGCCCCCCTCACTCGGGAAGATCATCTTGATGGCGATCAGGAACAGGATGATGCCCCCCGCAATGCTGACCGCCTCCTGCCGCAGGTTGAGGAAACCGAGGATCTGCTGACCGACGAACAGGAATAGCATCATGATGGCCAGCGAGAAGAGCAGCTCGCGCACCATCACCTTGCGACGTCGCTTGGGATCGATATGACGCAGGATAGAGAGGAAGACCGGCAGGTTGCCCAGCGGGTCCATGATCAGAAACAGCATGACTGCGGCAGAGAAAGTATCCATACAACGCCCGGGCTACGCCCTGAATAGGGAAAAGAGAGGGGGCGAAATATAGCAAAGGGCGAAGAATTGAGCGAGCGCCATGATGCGCTCGCAGCGGGATTAACCGTGGTTGCAGATCTTGTCGGCGCGGGTCTGGAAACCTTCGGCCGAGTCGATGAATTTGCCGCGGGCAGCCAGAAAGTCGATCAGCGCTTCCGCATCCATCTCGCTGGCGCTGCAGGTATGAAAACGGGCTTCGGCACCGAACCGTTCGGCCATCGCCTGTTTCAGGCTGGCACGGGTAAATTGCCCCCCTTGCGCCAGCATCATCTCCATCACTTCGTGACCATGAACCGATTGCGACATCTCTCACCTCAATAATGAACATATTTAATGCCAATTAAATATCTCCCTGCCCGGAGGGATCTTGATATAGGCCAATAAATTGCGCATTTCCTGGTCAGGGGAGTGGTCACCGCCACCGCTTTGTCGATAATGTGGCAACCCGCGTCAGGGATCGCTACACTGGCGCCCCTTTTTGGCCATCGCAGACAATGTATAAGGATATTGGCGTCATGCTGTTCCATGGAGAGGCTCTCAAGCCCTGGCAGATCTGGACCCGCCGACCACTCTGGCTCAAGACCCTGATCGGCATGCTGACAGGGGTGGGTCTGGGCGTCGGCTTTGAAGAGCAAGCCCTGCTGCTCAAGCCCCTTGGCGTCTTGTTCGTCAACACCATCCAGATGCTGATGGTGCCCCTCATTTTCTGCTCGGTCATCGCCGGTCTCACCTCGCTGCTCAATGGCAAGGCCCTCGATCGCATCGGCAGCAAGGCGATCTGCCTCTACTTCTGCTCCACCGCCATCGCCATCTGCATCGGCCTGATGATGGGCTGGCTGCTGGAACCCGGCATGGGCGCCGACATGGGCCCCTATGAGCGGGTCGGTATGTCGGAACCACCCACCCTGGCCAGCGTGCTGAGCCATCTGGTGCCGAGTAACCCGGTACAGGCGATGGTGGATGGCAAGATCCTGCAAGTAATTGTCTTTGCGGTGGCGCTGGCGGTCGCCCTCAATGCCAGCGGTCGCCGTGGCCGCCCTGCCATCCTCTTCTTCACCTCGCTGGCAGAGGGGATGTTCAAGCTGACCCAGATGGTGATGGCTCTCGCCCCTTATGGTGTCTGCGCCCTGATGGCCTGGATGACCGGCAAGTACGGTCTCGACCTGCTGCTGCCGCTGCTCAAGGTGATCGGCGCCGTCTACCTCGGCTGTCTGCTGCACGTGCTCGGGGTCTACAGCACTCTGTTGCTCCTGCTGGCACGGCTCAATCCACTGCACTACTTCAAGAGCATCGTTGACGCTCAGGCGGTGGCCTTCACCAGCAGCTCCAGCAACTCCACCCTGCCCATCAGTCTGGCCTGCGCCGAGAAGCGGCTGGGAGTCTCCCCCGCCATCACCGCCAAGGTGCTGCCCATCGGCGCTACCATCAACATGGATGGCACCGCCCTCTATCAGGGGGTCACAGCGCTGTTCGTGGCTCAGGCATTCGGGGTGGATCTGCACATGGTCGATTACCTGACCATCATCAGCATTGCCACCCTGGCCAGTATTGGCACCGCTGGCACCCCGGGCACCGGGTTGATGCTGCTGACCCTGACCCTGACGGCGGTGGGCTTGCCGCTGGAAGGGGTGGCACTGATTGCGGGCATTGACCGGATCCTCGACATGGCGCGCACCACGGTCAACGTATCGGGGGATATTCTGGTGTCGGTGCTGATCGCCCGCAGCGAAAACGAGCTGGATCTGGCGACCTATCACGATGCCAGCGCAGGGGAAGATATCGAGTTCCCGCCGCGCTAGCGGAAGAGAGATCAACTGTCGTGGGGATCGTGATGACAGCGCCAGCAGACGTCGAAGTTGGCGCCGTTCTCCTCCCCGCACTGGCCGCACAGCCAGCCGTTACCCTGACGCTGCTGGTAACGCTCGATGACCCTTCCTGCCTTGCTGCGATCCTCTGCCCGCACCATCAGGGTCACCTGCAACATGTCGACCGGCAGTTCGCCAAGGGCGCCAGACAGCCCCTCGCCATTGAGGCGCACCTGCACCCCTTCCGCCTCCAGCGCCCCTTTCAACGCGTGCGCCTCCAGGGTGTGTGAGGCGCGATAGAGATTGATCCAGTTATCCATAGCTCCCCCTTACAACAACTTGTCGATGCCAAACTCGGCGCCGTTCTCAATCATGAAATCGATGAATGCCCGCAACTTGCGCGGCATCAGTTGCCGCTCCGGAAACAGCAAATAAATCGGCACCCTGGGTTGCTGCCACTCTGGCAGCAGGATCACCAGCTCGCCGCTGGCCAGCTCATCCTGACAGAGCATAGCGGGTAACGAGGCCAACCCCAGCCCCGCCTTCGCCGCCTCCCGGGCACAGGTAATATTATTGACCCGAAAACGGGATGGGGGGTCAACCAGCACCTCTCTGCCATCCAGCTCGAAGCACCAGTGAGAGGCGAGAAACCCGCTGCTCACCGTCACCCGCTCGTGGTTGGCCAGATCCTCCGGCCGCTCGATGACCGGGCTGCGGGCCAGATAGTCCGGGCTGGCACAGAGCAGCCGTCCGGTGCTCCAGAGTCGGCGCGCCGCCAGATTGGAGTCGCTCATGTCGCCAATCCGCACCACCGCATCCAGCCCTTCGCTGATAGGGTCCACCACTCGATTGGTCAGCTCCAGCTCCACCTGCAAGGCGGGATAGGCCTGCAAAAACTTGGCGACCAAGCGCCCAACCACCAGTTGCCCCGTCTCGATAGGCACCGCCAGTTTGAGCGTGCCGGTTACCTCCTGCTGGCTGGCGCTCAGCATGAGCTCGGCTTCGGTCAGGGCATCGACCGCCTTGCTACAGTGCAGGTAGTACTTCTCCCCTTCCTCGGTCAAAGTGAGCTGACGAGTGGAGCGATAGAGCAGACGCACTCCGAGCCGCTGTTCCAGTTCGGCGATGCGGCGGCTGACCATCGCCTTGGTCATCCCCAGCTCGCGGGCGGCCCCCGTAAACGAGCCCTTGTCGACGATACGCACCAGAATTAACGCGGCATTGAGATCCATTGTTGCACCAGTGAAACTGTATATCTCGTGAACCAATACTAATCGAAACAGTTGACCAGTGTTAGCCTGCGCCCCTTAAGTTCAGGAATCACAAAAATGAGTCAACACAAAAAAATTCCCCTGCTGGCAGCCATGATATTGGCGCTGCTCGGTCTGCTGTTCGCCGGTTACTGGTATCTTCACGGCCGCTATTTTGAAAGCACCGACAACGCCTATCTGCAAAGTGAAGTGACCGGGATCAGCTCCAAGCTGCCCGGCTATATCCGCGAAGTGCTGGTCACCGACAACCAGCCGGTCAAAGCGGGCCAACTAATAGCCCGTCTCGATGATCGCGAATACAAAACCAGGGTCGCGGAGGCCGAAGCCGACCTGCGCCTCAATCAGGCGACGGCCGAAAATCTGGCCGCCACCCGCACCCAACAACTGAGCCTGATCCAGCAGGCCGAGGCCAAGCTCGCCTCCGCCAACGCCGAACAGCTGCGCGCCAGCCAGCAGGTCAACCGGATCAGTCAGCTCAACCAGCGCCACTACAGCTCGCAAGACAGTCTGGACGAGGTGCGTGCCGGCCTGCAGGTCAATCAGGCGCAAGCCCGGGAGGCCCAAGCCGCCCTGCAGGCGGCACGTGAACGACTGCTGGTACTGGATGCCGAGCGCAAACAGAATCTGGCCAAGCTGGCATTGAGCGAAGCACAACTGGAGCAGGCCAAGCTGGAGCTCGGCTACACCGAACTGCGGGCACCGGCCGACGGCATCATCGGCAAGCGCAGCCTGCGGGAAGGGCTCTACGTCCAGTCCGGTATGCAGGTCGCCAGCCTGGTGCCGCTACAGCAGGTGTGGGTCGAGGCCAACTTCAAGGAGACCCAGCTCGCCCATATGCAGCCGGGCCAGAAGGTCGAAGTGGTGCTCGATGCCTACCCGGATCAACCGGTCGAGGGGATCATCGACAGCCTGGCCCCGGCCACCGGTGCCAAGTTCGCCCTGCTGCCACCGGAGAATGCTACCGGCAACTTCACCAAAATCGTGCAGCGGGTACCGGTGAAGATCCGCATCCCCGAGCCAGGCCCGCTGGCAGGCAAGCTGCTGCCGGGTCTCTCCACCGAAGTGATCGTGGATACCCGCACTCCTGAGCCCGTGGTGGCTGCCAACTGATGGAACCCATTCCACGTCGCAACTGGATCGCGGTCATGGGGGGGCTTATCGGCGCCTTCATGGCCATCCTCGATATCCAGATCACCAATGCCTCCCTGAAGGATATTCAGGGGGCCCTGTCGGCCACCCTGAGCGAAAGCTCCTGGATCTCCACCTCCTATCTGGTGGCGGAGATGATCGCCATCCCCCTGAGCGGCTGGCTGAGCCGGGGGCTGAGCGTGCGCCGCTACCTACTCTGGACCACCAGTGCGTTTATCGCCGCCTCCGTGCTCTGCTCGTTCAGCTGGAACCTCACCAGCATGATCGTCTTCCGGGCGCTGCAGGGCTTCACCGGCGGGGCGCTGATCCCGATGGCCTTCTCCCTCATCGTCACCCTGTTGCCGCTACAAAAGCGGGCCACCGGCATGGCGCTGTTTGGCCTCTGTGCCACCTTCGCCCCCGCCATCGGTCCGACCCTCGGCGGCTGGCTCACCGAGCAGATGTCGTGGCACTACATCTTCTATCTCAACGTGCCGCCGGGACTGCTGGTGATGGCCATGCTGGCCCACGGGCTGGATAAAAAACCGGTGGACTGGGCCGTGATCAAGCGGGTAGACCTCATCGGGATTGTCACCATGGCACTTGGCCTCGGCCTGCTGGAGGTGGTACTGGAAGAGGGCAATCGGGAAGACTGGTTCGGCTCAAGTTTCATCGTGCGACTGGCGGTCATCTCGGCAGTGGCGCTGGTGTTCTTCGTCATCAGCCAGCTGATCCGCCGTCACCCGCTGGTCAATCTGCGGTTGCTGCACAACCCGCGCTTCGCGCTGGCCTGCTTCGCCTATCTGATCCTCGGCATGGCGTTGATGGGCTCCATCTATGTGCTGCCGCTCTACATGACCCAGATCCACAACTACAACGCGCTGGAGATCGGCGAAGTCCTGATGTGGATGGGGCTGCCGCAACTGCTGGTGCTACCGCTGGTGCCCAAACTGACCCACAAGATAGACCCGCGCTATCTGGTGAGCTTCGGCTTCCTTATCTTCGCCGTCAGCTGCTTTATGAACGTCAACATGAGTGCCGACTACGCCGGGCCGCAGCTGATCCAGTCGCTTATCGTGCGGGCGCTGGGGCAGCCCTTCATCATGGTGCCGCTCTCCCTGGTCGCCACCGCCAGCCTGAGCCACGACGAGATCCCCTCCTCCTCGACCCTGCTCAACGTACTGCGCAACCTCGGTGGCGCGTTCGGTATCGCCATCATCGCGACCCTGCTCGACAACGATACCCGCACCCATGTGCTGCAAATTGGCAGCACTCTGGCCGCCAGCAGTATCGAGGGGCAGAGCTATCTGCTGCAACTGGCCCAGAGCATGATGGCGCAGGGTTCAGGCCCCGAGATTGCTCAGCAGCAAGCCCACGCCATGCTGGCCAACACCATCAACCGGGAAGCAGCCATCATGGCCTACAACCAGGTGTTCTACATCATGGGGATCTTCTTGCTGATCGCCAGCGGCCTGATGCTGTTGCTCAAATCCCCCGCCCCACGGGCTGCGGATGCCGAACCGCTAGAGGCGTGAAAAACGCCGGGCATAAAACGAAAAACGGGCCAATGCCCGTTTTTCTTTATCTGTTACCTGTACTCCACCACGTGGTGTTATCCCGCCAGCGAGCCCGCAATCAGGAATTGTGCCGCAAAATAGCTGCTCATCACCCAAGCGCGGGCGTGGGGAAAGGGGCGGCGGAAGCGATCGAGCGCCAGCATGCTGTCGGAGAAGAGGAACATCAGTGCCCCCACCAACGCAGCGGCAGAACCGGCAGTGAGAGAGGCGTGCCAGGCACCGGCGGCCACCCAGGCCATGCCGATAATCACCAGCATGTAGCAAAAGACCGGGATCCGCATCTCCCCAAGCTTGCCCCACAACAGGCCAAATACCATGCCGGCAATCAGCAACAGTAGCAAGCCGTCCACCAGATTGAGCAGCAGCGGTCCTTGGGCAAAGCCGACGATATAGCAGAGATGCGCGACAAGAAATGCCGCCAACCCTTGAATGAAGCGATCGCTTGGCAGCATCAGCAGCACATCGCCCGCCAGCGAGAGGCAGAGGCCGAGCAGGATCCAGGCGTGGGAACCGTCGTGGTCATAACTCTGGTAGCCGAACGCCAACGCGATGATAAACAGCATGGTCAGCGGCTTGCTGATATAGAACTGGC
This sequence comes from Aeromonas sp. A600620, assembly GCF_029479985.1. Classification (NCBI taxonomy): domain Bacteria; kingdom Pseudomonadati; phylum Pseudomonadota; class Gammaproteobacteria; order Aeromonadales; family Aeromonadaceae; genus Aeromonas; species Aeromonas sp. A600620. The sequence goes on from NZ_JAAKXB010000011.1 coordinate 152,341, forward strand.
GGCTGTCTGAACCGTAGGCCGCACGGATATGCCACCAACCTGAAGCGATGATCAAGAAACTCAATAACATGCCCTGCTCCTCACCTGTTGCTCGCAGTCATACGGCAACCGTTTTTATCATGATGCAGGGTAACAAATTCCCTCCCCCAGTGGCAGGGGTGCTTATCAAATGGACAGACTAAGCCTAAAGTCTAATTGCCGCCCCGAGTGGTTCAGGGCATAAGTGACGGGTCTGGAGGATCACCATGGAAGAAGCTATGAAGAACTATCTGCCCGCCATCGATATCATGATGTGCCATCTGGGGATCAGCTTTGAGCAGGCCTGCGAACAGCTGGGTCTCAGCCAGCAGGAGCAACAGGCACTGGATCAGTTGCAGCAACAGCAGAGCCGAGCCAACTAAGCCCTCCCGTTATTGGATATCATGATGTGCCATCTGGGGATCAGCTTTGAGCAGGCCTGTGAACAACTGGGTCTTAGCCAGCAGGAGCAACAGGCGCTGGATCAGTTGCAGCAACAGCAGAGCCAAGCCAACTAAGCCCTCCCGTTATTGGATATCATGATGCGCTATCTGGGGATCAGCTTTGAGCAGGCCTGTGAACAGCTGGGTCTCAGCCAGCAGGAGCAGCAGGCACTGGATCAGTTGCAGCAACAGCAGAGCCAAACCAACTAGCCCGTTCAAACATGCATACCAAAGAGAAGACCGCCAGCAGGCGGTCTTCTCTTTTAGTATGTGTGATACCCCGGCAAGGCATCATGCAATGCCTGCCAGCAGGCGACTCCAGTTGCGTTTACCAGCGATAAAGCCGTCACGCAGGGCCCGGTACTCCAGTTGCAGCTTGAGGCGGTCATAGCGCGCCAGCGCCTTGCGCTTGCGCAGCTCCAGCAGCCGCTTGCGACTAGCGTAATAGTGTTGCAACTGCTGGCTCAGCTTGTCGTACTCCTCCTGCAGCAGCGCCTGCCACAGTTCGCGATCTTCCTGCTTGCGCAACTTGGCTTGTGCCCGTTTCAGCTGCATCTGCAGCCGGGCTTGTTCGATACGCTCCTCCGGCGAAGATCTGAGATCTCCCGCCAGACCGCACCAGGAGGCGAGCCGGATCAACCACTTGGTCGGATCGAACTGCCACCAGTGAATGCCATTGCGGTAGTCATTCTCGAACAGGTGGTGAAAGTTGTGGTACCCCTCGCCAAAGGTGAAAAAAGCCAGGATGCCGTTATCGCGAGCGGTATTGCGGTCGGTATAGGGCTGACTGCCCCAGATGTGGGCCAGCGAATTGATGAAGAAGGTGGTGTGGTGAGTCATCACCATTCTCAGCACGCCTGCCAACAGCAACATGCCGAGCATATCCCCGTGCCATAGGCCGAGCAGCAGCGGCAGCCCCAGATTGGCCGCCAGCGCCAGCGTCAGATAGTGACGGTGCTGAAACGCGACCACCGGGTTGTTCTGCAGGTCACGCACATTATTGTAATCGCCATAGCGATCTCCCTGATGCTCCCGCAGCATCCAGCCGATGTGGGAATACCAGAAGCCGCGCCCCGCGCTGTAGGGGTCTTTATCGTTGTCATCCACATGACGATGGTGACGGCGGTGATCGGCCGACCAGTGCAGGGCCGAATTCTGCAGCGCCAACGCACCGCCGATGGCAAACAACCACTGCAAAGCGGGGTGCGCCTTGTAGGCCTTGTGCGACCAGAGCCGGTGATAGCCTGCGGTGATGGAGAGACCACTAAGGCAGAACAACAACAGGAAACTGGCCCACTGCCAGAGATCGTAACCGTGGCTCACGCCGTACCAGGGCACGACAATCAACGCCACTATCCCGGAGAGGGAGAACAGCAGGGTATTGGTGAAAATAATGGGGGGTCTGGCCATCTCATTGCATCCTTTCAGCGAACAGCTGTTAGCCATTTTCTATGGTGATTTCCTCACGGTCAATGGTAAAAAAATAGGATACAAACCTGATCCTGAGGCGCCTTCGGGTTATCATTTGTCCTCGTTAAGCTGAAGGTGACTGATTTCGTGGGTATTCGCGCTCAACAAAAAGAAAAAACCCGGCGTACATTGATCGATGCTGCATTCAGCCAACTGTGCGCCAATCGGAGTTTCTCCAATCTCAGCCTGCGGGAAGTCGCTCGCGAAGCGGGTATCGCGCCCACCTCTTTCTATCGCCACTTTCGCGATATGGAGGAACTGGGCCTGACCCTGGTTGACGAAGGAGGCCTTACCCTGCGCCAACTGATGCGCCAGGCACGCCAGCGCATTGCCGGTGGTGGCAGTGTCATCAGCACCTCGGTGCAGACCTTTATGGAGTTTGTCGAGAACAACCCCAACATCTTCCGGCTGCTGCTGCGGGAACGCTCCGGCACCTCGGCCGCCTTTCGTCAGGCGGTGGCTCGCGAAATCCAGCACTTTATCGCAGAGCTGACCGATTATCTGGAAGCCACCACCGAAGCACCACGGGAAGATGCCTACATCCAGGCAGAAGCCATGGTCACCATCGTCTTCAGTGCCGGTGCCGATGCACTCGACATGACCAGCGAAGAGTGCCGGGCACTCTCCGACCGAACAATTCGCCAACTGCGGATGATCGCCATGGGCGCCGAGGTACAAAACCAGAAGCGCCGTGAACCTCACCCATGACCACAGGATGGAGAACGATATGACTGAACAGCTTATGATCCCGAAAAAACCGCTCGCCATGGCCATGCTGATTGGTATCTGTGGCGATGCCTCTCTGGCCGTGCTGACCAACTCGGTCGTACCTTTCTCCTTCTTTCCGCTGATTGCCCTCTGGCTGGCGGCCTATCAGCTGTTCCAGCACTATCGCCATGAACCCATGGTGGGCAACACTCCCATCTGCACCCTGCTCTGCTTCTTTATCGGTGTCTTCGGTCACTCCGCGCTGCTCAAGGTGCAATACCCGGAGCTTGGCAGCAACTTCTTCTCCCTGATCATGATGCTGCTGTTACTGGCAGCCCTCTCCATCAAGCTCGGCCTGAGCATTGGCAACAAAGAGAAGCACTGATAAATAGACCGAGTGATGGTAATCAGTTGATAGATAAAGCAAAGAGGCCTTCCCGTCGGGAAGGCCTCTTTGCTTGAACGGTACCTGATTAATCTCGGTATTCCCAACCTAGCCAAGCTGCTGGACTTCAAGATCGACGTGCAAATGGAAGAGGGGTGGTCAATATGGAACTTCCCTGCAACCAGCAGGCGGCAGAAGCCTGATTTGACCACCTTCAGAGTCATTCAGATAGCTGTAAATGAGACTGATAAGACTCTGATATAGCCCGAAAATGGTGGAAATAATCGGCTATCTGGCACTCTTACTTGGCAGGGAAAAGCCAGATATTGGTGGTTTAACACGCTAAAAATACAAAAGCCCGGTCGTGAAGCCGGGCTTTGCTGTTCGTTCTGGTGTGCAAACCTGTGGGTCTTATGGACAAAACCACCCATAGCAAAAAGGCCTTCCCATCTGGGAAGGCCTTCAAATTAGTGGCGGAGCGGACGGGACTCGAACCCGCGACCCCCGGCGTGACAGGCCGGTATTCTAA